>CAZZHN010000205.1:0-8327 GCA_964654065.1 uncultured Solibacteraceae bacterium | reverse complement strand
GGGGCAAGTGCGGGAGGTGGGCCGGCTCGCCCTGTTTCTGTGCTCTCCCGACGCCGGGTTCATCACTGGAACCGACATCCTGATCGACGGTGGCTGGACCGCCCAATAGCCCCCCCTCCCAAGGGTGCGATCGCGAACATTCGCCTGCGGACCCCCCGCGACACCCGCCGCCCGTTCGGCTATGATCGGAGCGTATGAAAAAAGCGCTGACGATTCTCTCCATGGTTTTATTGCTCACCTCGGTTGGTCTGGCGCAAAAGAACAAAGGCGGAAAGCCGGAAGTGGGCGGCGGTTACATCCCCAAGAAAGGCCCCGCCCCGGTGCACCAGGCAGCCCCGGCGCACGCGGCCGCTCCCGCACATCAGGAAGCTCCGGCGCCTGCCGCGCGAACGGCCGATAAGCCGGGCCACCCGGAAGCGCCTCACGTCCACACCAACGGCCAATGGGTGGGACACACATCCGGCCCGAATGACGCGACCTATCATCTGGATCATCCCTGGGAGCATGGCCGCTTTACCGGCGGCATAGGCCGCGGGCACGTGTTCCGCCTGGTGGGTGGCGGCCCGCAGCGATTCTGGTTTGGCGGGTTTTATTTCAGCGTGGCGGCCGCCGACATCGCTTTCTGTGACGGCTGGCTGTGGGACACGGACCAGATCGTGATCTACGACGATCCGGACCACGTCGGCTGGTACTTGGCGTATAATGTTCGCCTCGGCACCTACGCTCACGTAATGTACCTGGGCACCTCATAGCAGCCGGGAACGGCCTCTTTCCTCCAAGGCTGCCGGGTGGTGTAGTTGCCTGGTGGGAGTGTATCCAGCCGGGTCGACCGGACCCGCCGGCGGCCCGCACGCGAACGCCGCCCATAACGCTGCTCGGGTAACTGTTACAATTGCCAGATCGGGTGATCAGTTCTCGGAGCCAGTTGCATGTTGCTGTGTCCCAGTTGCGGAGGACATGACGTCCGGCGGTCGCACTCGCGTGGCTTGTTCGATTCCCTGATGTCCAGGTTCGGCAAAGTGCCGTTTCGCTGCCGCGCCTGCACCCGCCGGTTCTACCAATACTCCGAAGACGAAGTCGGCGAACCGAAAGGCAAGTACCCCGCCGCCATCCGCCGGCGGCGCGCTCAAGAAGTGACCCCTAAGCGCCGCTCTCACGAAACCGATAGCGGAAACTGAACCGACCTGGCGTGCGATTAAACCCGCCGCACGACGACGCCAGCCTCGCCGAAGAGCACTTCCACCATCCCGAAGTGCTCGTCGTAATACTGGCTGGAATACTCCGCCATGCGATCGCGCGAAACCACCACCTGGATAATGCCAGCCTGCACCACCGCTCGCGCGCAATCCATGCACGGCATGATCTCGACGTAAATGGTGCAGCCTTCGGTGGCCGTGCCGGCGCGCGCCGCGTTGCAAATGGCGTTTCGCTCGGCGTGCTCGATCCACAAATACTTCGTGGGACGCACCAGCCGCTCCGGCACGTCGTCGCGGATGCCGCGCGGGAACGAGTTGTAGCCGGTCGAGCGGATCTCGTGGTTGGGCCCAACCACCACGCTGCCGATCTGCGTGTTCGGATCCTTGCTGCGGGCCGCAACCACTTTACAGATATCCAGGTAATACTGGTCCCAACCGGGGATCGTGCGCATGGCTGTCGCCACTGTATCACAGGCCCGTGCGGGTTCGCCGCAGGTGCGGCGGACCCCGTCGTTCTTCCCGTAACGCCAGGCAAAATCGCCTACAATTGGGGAAAGCATGGCGGCTCCAGAACGCACTACTGTGACCTGGTCGACACCGGAGTGCCCTTTTTCGATCGAATGCAGCATCCGTGTCCTCGACGACATTCGTCTCTCCGTAACCGACGCTTTCTTCTCGCTGCCGCGCGGAGGCGCGGAAATCGGCGGCATCCTGCTGGGCGACTGGCAGGGCGACCGGCTCACCATCTCCCACTACGCCGCGCTCGATTGCGAACACGCCCTGGGCCCCTCGTTTACGCTATCGGTAAGCGATGAAAACAGGCTGCAGGATCTGATCCGCGCCGCCAGCAGTGCGGGCGGGCTTCCGGTGGGTTGGTACCATTCCCATACCCGCAGCGGGGTCCTGCTTTCTGAGAGCGATCTCACCATTCACAACCGCTACTTTCCCGAACCGTGGCAGGTGGCGCTGGTCGTAAGGCCCCACGCCTTCGAACCGATGCGCGCCGGCTTCTTCTTCCGCGGCCCGGGCGGCATTATTCATTCCAGCGCCAGCTACCATGAGTTCCTGATCGAGCCTCAGCCGTTGCAGCAGGTTCCAAGATCCGTTCCGGTGGAGGCGCCACCGCCGCCCTCGTACCGGCCGGAGGCCGCCGGTCATATCGTCGACGTCCGCGCCGAACCCCCAGATCGCCCCGTTCCCGCGCCTCCCATCGTGGAAGTCCGGGCCGAACGCCCTGCCCATCCGGCGCCCGCTGCTCCCGTCGCCAGCTCCGAACCCGTGCCGTCCGCCCCGGTGGCACAGACCTCACCCGTCGTCAACCGCCGGGCCGCCGAGCCCGCCGTCCCGCCGCCTCCAGCTCCCAAGCCCGCGCCGCGGGCGGCTGCCTCCGAGCCTGCCAAACAGAGCGAGTCCGCCCCATTGCCCATTCCGGGCACGTTTGAGACTCAGCCGCAGCGCTCGTGGACCTGGCTCAAGGTGCTGCTGGTGGTGGCGGTTGGCGCGGCGGCGGGCGCCGCGCTCTACGCCGAACGCGACGCCTGGTATCCGGCCATCGCTTCCTGGGGTCCCGCCGTGACTTCGCTCTGGCACCGCGCGCCGGTTGAAGTCAAGGCCGCCTCCATCGGTCTGAACACTCTGGATCAGGCCGGGCAACTGCAGATTCGCTGGGACGCCAATTCAGCCCTGATGCGGCGCGCCAGCGGCGGTTCTCTGGAAATCGTCGACGGCGATTCGCCTGCCGCCGCCATCGCCCTCGATGCCCCGCATCTGGCCTCCGGCGTATTCACTTACGGCCGGCGCAGCGAGCGCGTGGATGTCACCCTGGTGCTGGACCAGCCCGGCGCCGCGCAGGTGCGGCAGATAACCAGTTTCCTGGGGCAAAAGCCGCCTGTGCCCGCGGCGCCCGCGCCCGCCGCCCCGCCCGCTGCCGCTCCTCCCAAGCAGGACCGCGAGGAAATGCGGCAGCTCGTCGCCGGCTTGCGCGCGCAATTGGACGCCGAGCTCGAGCACAGCCGTAAGCTCGAAAAACTGCTCGCCGCCGCCCGCACCCAACTGCGCGAGCAGCAGATTCGCCGCCTTGGCAACCAGGCCCGCCCGCCGGAACAGTAAGCCTTCGCAACGCCGCCTTCCCGCGATGACGGCCGACGATTTGAAAAACGGCCTAGACGGCCCTCCCGACCAGTCCCGCCGCGAACAACCGGTCGTCCACCCGGCCAAGACGCCGCACCACGCTTGGCGTCACCAGCGGCGTGTGGTGGATCGTCGTCAGGTACTCGGGAATCGCCCATACGTCTTCCTCGGCCGTCATCCAGTGAATGGAATCGAACCGGCGCAGGCTGACCGGGCGCGAATAATTGCGTAGCGTCTTCTCCTGCCGCAGGTTGTAATAGTGCTCGAAGTACGACATCGCCAGCTCGCGCAGGCCGCGATACACCGGTTCGCGGTAGCGCAACCCGGAGAAATTCGATTTGGCGATGGCGCCCCAGCAGCCGTCGCGGCGAAAAATGGCCAGCACGTGATCGTCGTCACGGACCGCCTCAAGATCCAGCAGCAGCGGCGGGTGGCCGAGCATCCGCAGCGCCGCCGCGCCGAATAGCGCTCCTTCCATGCAGTGCGCCCTGCGCTCGCGCAGTACGCGCCGCGGCGAGAGACAGGTCGGCCCTTCCGGTTCCTTGTTGTACGCCACCTCGTGATCCAGAAAGTGCTGGATCTTCTCCGGCGTAGCCAGGCGGCGGAAAACGGCGCGCTCGGCGGCAAGAAACGAATCGCTGGACATTGGGATAGAGTATCGTCATTTGGCGGCCCGCCGCGGGTATACTCGGTCCATGCTGCTTTTGCTCCCGGTGCTGCTGTTCGCCGCCGCCGGCCCTTACGACCTGGTCATCCGCAACGGCCACATTGTCGACGGTACTGGTTCGCCGTGGTACGCAGGCGACGTCGCTGTCCGCGGCGGCCGCATCGCTGCCATCGGCCATGTGCCCGCCGGCAGCGGCCGCCGCGAAATCGACGCCCATGGCATGGTGGTCGCCCCGGGCTTCATCGACATGCTCGGCCAGTCGGAAACGACGATTCTGGTCAATCCGCACCTGCCCTCCAAGATCTATCAGGGGATCACCACCGAAGTGACCGGCGAAGGCAACTCCATCGCGCCCCTCAACGACGCCATCATCAACGCTGATCACGTCACCTGGGAACATTACGGCATCCAGCCCTCCTGGCGCACCTTCAACCAATACTTTGCGCTTTTGCGTAAGCGCGGCATGGGCATCAATTTGGCGAGCTACGTCGGCGCCACCCAGGTGCGCCGCATGGTGCTGGGCGATGCAGACCGCGCGCCGTCGCCCGCTGAGCTCGAACGCATGAAGGCGCTGGTTCGCGACGCCATGCAGGATGGGGCGATCGGCGTCTCCAGCGCTCTGCAGTACGCGCCCGCGCCTTACGCCAAGACCGATGAACTGATCGCATTGGCCAGCCAGGCCGCGAGCTTCGGCGGCATCTACGCGTCTCACATCCGCGACGAGGGCGACGGCATCTTCAGCGCGCTCGACGAAGCGTTTCGCATCGGCCGCGAGGCTCATATTCCGGTGGAAATTTGGCACCTAAAGGCCGGCAGCAAAACCAGGTGGGGCCGGATGCCGGAAATCATCTCCCGCATCGAAGCCGCCCGCCGCTCTGGCGTCGACGTAGCCGCCGATACCTACGCCTACACCGCCGGCTTCAACTCCTTCTCCGCCGTCATCCCGCCCTGGGCGCACGATGGCGGTGACGCCAAAATGATCGAGCGCCTCCGCGATCCCGCCACCCGCGCCCGCATCCGCCGCGAGCTGGAATCGAAGGAAGGCGGCTGGAACAACGAATGGCAGTCCGTGGCCGGACCCGAATCGTTCCTGGTGGGCGCGGTCGCGAACCCCAAGCTGCTGCCCCTGCAGGGCAAAACCATCGCCGACATCGCCCGGCTTTGGAACAAGGACCCCATCGACACCGTCTTCGACCTGCTCATCGAGGACAACGCCTTTACCCAGGTCGCCCTCTTCATCATGTCCGAGCCCGACGTCGCTCTGGCCCTCCAGCAGCCGTGGGTTTCCGTCTGCAACGATTCGCAGGGCACTGCTCCCGACGGTCTGCTCGGCAAGGAGCATCCGCACCCGCGCGCTTACGCCGCCTTCCCGCACATCCTGCGCCAGTACGTCCGCGAGGAAAAGAAGCTCACGCTGGAAGACGCCATCCGCAAGTTCAGCGCCCTGCCCGCCTCGCGCATGCGCTTCTCAGACCGCGGCGTGCTCAAGACCGGCATGTGGGCCGACGTGGTCGTTTTCGATCCCGACACAATCCGCGACGTCGCCACTTTCGAAGATCCGAACCGCCTTTCCGAAGGCATGCGCTTTGTCCTGGTCAACGGCGTCCCCGTGATCGACCAGGGCAAGATGACCAACGCCCTCCCCGGCTCCGTTCTCACCCACTAGCTTTTTTGTGGGGCAGGTTGCCAACCTGCGCACCGATTGTCAATCGGTGCCGCCGGGCAAAGCCCGGCCGTCTTGATGGCGCCGGTCGTCTTGCCGCCGGTGGGCGGTTTCAGGCCATCGTGCGAATTCCGGCCGGCGTTTCCAATTTCCTCTTGACGTCCTCAAGAGTGAAGTGTACTATTACACTAGACACTTTGAGGACGCACTGAAGATGGAACTGCGGATCAATTTTTCGAGCGGCGTCCCCATCTACGTGCAGCTGATGGAGCAGATCAAGCACGCCGTCGAGACCGGCGCCGTGCGCGCCGGTGAACAATTGCCGGCCATTCGCAAGGTCGCCGAGGACCTGGCGATGAACCCGAACACGGTGGTCAGGGCTTACCGCGAGCTGGAGCGCGACGGGATTCTCGAGCTGCGCCACGGTTCCGGCGCCTATGTTTCGGCCACGCGCACCACGGCCGCCAAAACGGCGTCGCTGGAGCGGGCGAGCGGCATATTGGCCGAGGCTCTCGCAGAGGTGGCCGCACTGGGCCTGACCGAGGCCGAAACGCGCCGCGTATTCGAAAGCGAGTTCGCGCAGGGGCGCGAGCGGGGAAAAGAAACGAGGAGGCGAACTTGAACGATCTGGTGATTCGAACGCGTGCGCTGCGCAAGAGCTATGACGGCGCGCTCGCGCTGCGAGGCATTGATCTGGCGGTGCCGCGCGGATCCATCTGCGGCTTCCTGGGCCGAAACGGCGCAGGCAAGACCACCACCGTCAAGCTGCTGCTCAACCTGCTGCGACCGGACGCGGGCAACATCTTTCTCTTTGGCGAACTGGTCGATACCGAAGCCTCGGCCGTGCCGCCCGCCGCCGCATCGGCTTTGTCAGCGAAGAGAAGCAACTCTACCCCTACATGACGGTCGGCCAGACCATCCGCTTCATCCGGCCATTTTTCCCCGGCTGGCGCAGAGACCTGGAAGCCAAGTACCTGGAAGTCTTCCAGTTGCCCGAGAGCAAGCCCGTCCCCAAGCTTTCCAAAGGCATGCGTACCCAGCTCATGCTCCTGCTGGCCCTGTCGCGCGGCGCGGAACTGCTGATCCTCGACGAACCGACCGATGGCCTGGACCCGGCCGTCACCGAAGAAGTCTTGCAAGCGCTGGTCGGCCTCGCCGCAGCCGAGGGAACCACCATCTTTTTCTCATCCCATCACCTTGCCGAGGTCGAGCAGATCGCTGACCGCGTCTGCCTGATCGACCGCGGTCAGCTCGTCATCGAGGGCGCGCTGGACGATTTGAAGACCGAGTACCGCAGAATCCTGCTGGTGTTTTCCGGCGAAGCCCCTGCCGCTGTGGCGTCGCTCGTTGGCGTCGATCACGTGCGCACGCGCGGCCGCACGGCGTCGCTCCTGGCTCATGGCGACATCGACGCCACCCTGGACCGCGCGCGCCAACTGCGGCCCGAATCGGTGGAAGTTCACCCGGTGACGTTGAAAGAACTGTTTCTGGATCACGTGAAGGAGGCATGATGCTCTTGTGGAAAGCTTGGATGGAGACGCGCTGGCGTCTCGTATTCTTAGTGGCGTGCTTCGCGTTGTTGTGGGTTGAGGGGCCGCTGGTCGGCGTGCCCATGGCGAAACTGCGGGCCGCTTTCATCCTCCAGTACGCGACCGTGTGGGGCTTCGCGGCCACCATGCTGGCAGGAGCGGGCCTCAACAGCCAGACCACCTGGGGAATGGGCGCCGGTTACCACGGCTCCATGTTGTTCACGCTCTCACTGCCCGTCGCGCGGCGGAAACTGTTCGCCGTGCGCGCTCTGACCGGCGCTGCCGAAACCTGCGCCTTAATCATCGCCAGCGCCCTGCCTCTGGTCTTCTTTGCCGGCCTCGGCTGGGCCAAGGGCTCGCTCTACGTTGCCGGCGCGTGCGTCTGCTCGATGGCCGCCTATGCCGTTTCGGCGTTGTTCGCCTGCGTAACCGGCGAAATGTGGCAGCTTTACGGCTCATGGGGCGCCATTGGCCTGCTGGGCTTGTCGCTTCGCTACCCGCCTCTGGCGCGATTCAATCCGCTGCGCGGATTCTCCCTCTCCGCCTACGCCGCCGCCGCGCAATTTCCCTGGCGCGATGCCTGGATCGGCTCCGCCCTGCTTGCCGCGCTCTGTTGCTTCGCCGCCGTGAAGATCCTGGACCGTAAAGAATACTGACCGCAAGGTAGGACAGGCGATCGGTTTTCGTCGCCTGTCACCACGGGCCTGCGGCCCGCGAAAGCGGATGAGAAACGCTGCGGACCTCAGCGCCGTAGCGCCGGCGGTCTTGCTGCCGGCGTCTTGCCGGGCTTTCCCGGAGAAACGGGGTGATTCTTCGACCGTCTCGCCTGCCAGCAGAGCAGGCGCTTCTGCCTTCCAGGCTGTCTTCCGCCGTACCCGCCGCGCCCCCGGCGCGGTGCTACCGTATTCTCCATGATTCGTCTTGTGCTGATCGCGCTGCTCTCAGCCAACCTCTTCGCTCAACCGCCCGCTCCCAAGCCTGAGCTGCTGTGGCCCGATGGCGCTCCCGGCGCGCTCGGCAGCGCCAACGCCGACAAGCCCTCGCTCACACCTTACCTGGCGCCCGAAGGTAGCGGTACCGGCTCCGCCATCGTCGTCTGTCCCGGTGGCGGATACCAGACGCTGGCGCTCGACCACGAGGGC
>CAZZHN010000204.1:0-8328 GCA_964654065.1 uncultured Solibacteraceae bacterium | reverse complement strand
TCAACCAGGGATTGGCTTTCGGTTTCCAGATCTCAACCGCTTCCGCCATCAGCTCTCCCCTACTCGACGTAGACCTTCGGGTCCACTGACATGCCGGGGCGCAGCCGGTGATCGTCGTTCTGCCCCGGGTCGAGATTGATGCGAACCGGAATGCGCTGCACCACTTTCACGTAATTCCCAGTAGCGTTCTCCGGAGGCAGCAAACTGAGCCGCGAACCGCTGGCTCCGCCCACCGCTACGACCCTGCCGCGGTATTCCCTGCCGTACGCATCCACGCTGAAGCGAACCCTTTGGCCGGGACTCATCCGGTTCAACTGCGTTTCCTTAAAATTCGCCGTCACCCAGATGTCGTCCAGCGGCACCACCGCCATCAACTGCTGGCCGGGGGAAATATTCTGCCCAAGCTCGACCGTCTTCTTGCCGACGATCCCCGTCACCGGGGCGAAAATGGTGCAGTAGCTGAGATTCAACCTGGCTTGGTCGAGCAGCGCCTTCTTCTGCGCGACCTGGGCCACGGCGGACTGGGCTCGCGCTTCGCTGACCGCCACCTGCTTCGGCGCCGTCTGGGCGGACTCGATGGAGGCGTCGGCCTGCGTGATGTGCTGACTGGCCTGCTCCAACGCGGCCTGCGCCACCACGATATTCTGCTCCGCTTCGCGGACCGCGGCCTTGCGGGAGTCGAGCGTAGCCTGCGCACTCGCGGCCTCCGCTACGGCGGTATCGTATATTTGCCGGGCGATCTCGTCTTTGTCCACCAGCAGTTTGTACCGCACGGCATCGTCGCTGGTTTTCCTGACGTTCGCTTCCGCTTCGCGGACTTGCGCCTGCGCCGACTCGAGCCGGTCGCGCGCGGCGCCCAACTGGCGCTGGGCGCCGAGAACGAACGCGGTCGCCTCAACACGGCTCGAAGCAGCCGTCTTGAGCTGGCTGGCCGTGTTGGTGTGCGTGATGGGAATATCGATTCGCGAACTTTCCAGCGAGGCTTCGGCGTCGCGCAGGTCCGCTTCCGCCTTGGCAACCGCGACCTCGTAGTCGCGCGGATCGATCCGGACCAGCACGTCTCCTGCTTTCACCACCTGCTCGTCCTCTGCGAGGACCGCAATTACGTTCCCGGTGATCCTTCCGCTCACCGCATTGATGTGTCCGTCGATCTGCGCGTCGTCGGTGGCTTCGTACGTGTTCAGGTATCTCCATCCGTAATAGCCGGCGACGACCAGAACCACGAGCACCGCCGCGAACACGAGAATGCGGCCGATGGTCGACCTTTTGCGGGAAGCGATTGTGCTTTTCACCAGTTCGGCCATTGCTACTTCACCTCCATGAATTTTTGGATCCCCTGTTCGGTTCCGCCCAAGGCTCGCGCCAAGCCGATCTTCGCCAGATTGTGGGCAAAAAGCGCGGAGATCAGATTGTCATTGGCGCTCGCGACCGACTCCTGCGCCTGAATGACCTCGATGTTGTCGGTCACGCCCGCCGCGAAACGGTCGCGCGCCTGGGCGAGCGTCTGACTCGCAAGGCCGAGACTGTCTTGCGTCACCGCCACCAGTTCGGCCGCTGTGCGAATGTCCAGAAACGCCGCGCGAACCTGAAAATCGATCTCACCGGCCAGATCGGCAAGCTCGTCCCGGCGCTGTTTCAAGGCCGCCTTGGCCTGGATGACATCCCCGCTGATGCGCTTGCCGTCAAACACGTTGACCTTGACCGAAGCCACGAAGGAGAAAGTGCCGTGGGAGCTTGCCAGCGTCGGTCCAACATCACCGTAGTCGGCTGTCACGCCTGCCGTGGGATAACGTTCGCCGCGCGCCGCCCGGACGGCCTCCTCGGCCGCGCGCACCTGCGCCTGATCGCTTTGATAATCCGGCCGCTGCGCAAGAGCCATGCGCAGCGCCTCATCCTGGGTCAACGAATTCAGAGCTGAGAAGGGAGCGGTGTCCGACAGATTGAATTCCTGCCCCAGGGCAAGCCCGATCACCCGGCTGAGCGCGAGCTTGTCCTTGTCGAACTGGTTCTTCTGGGCCAGAAGGCGCTGCTGCTGCTGCTTCAACTCCACCTGGGACCGGAGAACATCGATACCGGCGGCAGTCCCCGCCCGCCGCTGATCGGTTGCGCGGTCGAACAGCGCCTGCGCGGTGTCCACTTGGGAGCGAATTGCCTCCACCCGGGAGGCGTCAGCAACAATCTGAAGGTAGGCGCTGGCCGTGGCCTGAACGACGAGGTCGCGCGCGTCCATCACCGATAGCTGAGCGGCGCGCCTGCTCTCTTCCGCCGCGCGGTAGCTTTTGAGCAAATTGTAGTTGAATGCATTCCACGAAGCGTAAGCGCGCACGTCCGTGAAGTGAAACGGCCCGGCAATTACAGGGATGGAGACTCCCGGGATCGTCAGGTTGAAGCCGATCGTCTTCAAATTGAGCTGTTCCACGGTTTCGCCTAGCTGGGCATTGATCTGCGGCAGCAGAGTGCTCAGCGCCCGCAGACGCTGGCCGCGCGCGGCTTCATTCGCGGAATCGCTGACCAGTAGTCCCAGATTCGCCTTCAGACCGCGATCGATCGCTTCGTGCAGTGTCAGTGCCAGTGGTGTAGGCGACGAAGTCCCCGTCGCGACGCTGCCCTGGAACTGGCTCTGCTGTCCAGCCATCGTAAATGCGGCCAGGAATCCCGTGACCAGGAACCGCCCTTTAAGTCGCATGCGCGTTCGTCTCCTCATCGCTTGTTCCGTCTGAGTGTTGCGTCTTGCTTCTCCACATCAAGAGTCCGGTCGCTCCAGGTGCTTTGCCGCCTCGATCACCACATTGTGTAGCGATGATCCGGCCTCCAACCTCGACTCACAGATTGTTGCCGGTTCCCTTCGGGTTGCGGCACTCCAAAAAGGGGTAATCGCGGTACCAGCCGCGCCGCAGCCCAATCGGGCCGCATTTCGAACGCCGGTTTCATCGAGACGGTTGCTTCTGCACACAAGTGCTCACGAGTGGAGCACTTATCGTGGTGTCCGTAGAGTGAAATATATAATACCTGCCCCGGCCGGCGGGTCAGTGTATGAAATCGAACATTACGCAACCGCTGTTCAGCTGCCTTCATCCGCGATGCCGGAGGTAGTGCGCGACGGGCTCCGCTCAACGGTTCGCGATGCCCATTGGTAGTTGTCGCAGGAGGCTCGGCTCGGCTCGGCTCCACTCCACTCCGGGATCGTAAACGGGTCCCAATTCTGGAGGTCCGTTAGCAAGCCAGGGTTGGTCCTCGATAAGAGCAGCTCAATTCTATGAATCGCTTCGCCCGTTGTCAGTCCGGGATTCGGACCGCAATGGTCGTGCCATGACCGGGCTCGCTTGTGACCTCGACGCTGCCTCCGGCGAGCCGGGTACGTTCTTCGATGCTGATGAGCCCCAGCCCATCGGCAGCCTCAGCCCGCCCTGCCTTTATGCCTACACCGGTGTCTGAGACCGTGAGCCTGCACGCGCCGCCGGAATGGCAGAGCTCAACTGCAGCGGTAGTGACTTCGGCGTGCTTGGCGACATTCTGCAGCGCCTCCTGGGTGATGCGATAAATGCACAGAGCGCTGCCGGATGCCACAGTTTCAAACTCGCCTTCGACGGTAAGCGATACTTGAACACCCGTCAGTGCTTCAAAGTCATGACAGTATGACTGTACGGCTGCCGCGAGACCGGAATACTGGAGCATCGCGGGATGCAGCTCGTGCGATATGTGGCGCACCGTTTCGGCAACCTGGACCAGTTTCTGGTGAATACTGTCGCTCTGCGCCCGCGCGTCGGCTTGCTCCTCGGGAATGTGTCGTTTCAGATTGCCCGTAGCAAGGCTCAATGCGGCGATCTGCTGGCTAAGATCATCATGTAGCTCCCGAGCAATGCGGGCCCGCTCTTCCTCTTGTGCCTTCATCAGGCGCCCGCTTAACGCCTTGATCTTTCGCTCTCCTTCTCGGGCCTGGAGCACGCTTTTCTTGAGACTGCGGGCCAGCAGCCCGACCGCGACAACCGTTACGAGAAGAATATTGATGACGTTGGCGACCCTGTTGTAGCTGGTACCCTTGATGCCCGTTGCGGCCAGTAGGAACCCGGCACAGGCAACGGACACAACCACTAAACCCGCAAAGGCGACGTAAGAGCGCCAATCCAGCAGGACCGCCGCCGTAACCAGGATCAGCGGGAATAACAGCAGTCCCTCATCGCTGAATCCTACGCCGAAGAATGAAATCAAAACCAACCCGCACGCCAGCTCACTCAGACAGATGATCTGCGTCGCCCTTTCGATCTGTCCCCGGCGATTGAGCCAGAAGGCAGCGATTAGGCACAACTCCTCCACGCCGTTCGTAAAGGCTGCGCCCGTCCAATGATGATTCCAGGCCTGAACGAGCGAAAAAGCGCCCGTCGCCATCAGGCCGAGCGAAAGCAGAAAAAGCGTCTGGTTGGCCCGATCCTTCTCTACCCGGGCATAGCCGGGAGGTAACGTCCCGGTCCGCAACGTGACTGACTTGCCGTCGGGACTCGCCTTGCTGCGCCAGCGCGGCAGTGACGGCTCTCCTGGATTTTCGAATCCCATCTCCGTATCGACGTCACCGATTCTGAGGCCTACGAACTGCCCGATCGAGGGTCGTGGGCACTATTCCGGGAAGAAGGATCGGAGCGGCGCCGCTGGTCGGTCAGCGGTTCGAGCCCCCCGGATCGCCTGCGCTGGAAGTGATCAGCCGGCTGTCCGACCATGACTCGATCATTCCGATACCAACTTCAGCCGAACCGCGCACTGAACCAATTCCGCCGTGGTCCCCACGCCTAGACTCTTCATGATTTCATACTTGTGCGACTCGGCCGTCCTCGAGGATATGTTCAGGATCGAAGCGACTTCTTTCATCGTTCGCCCTTCCGCGATCAATTGCAGGATTTCTCGCTGTCTCGGAGTGAGCGGCCCTTCACCGCCGCGCGCGGGGCTGCCGGTCTCCAGCAAAAGCGTAATCAGGTCCTTGGCCAAAAGGGTCGTGACGTACGATCTTCCCCGAGCAACCTCACGAATTGCGTTGATCAGCTCCTCAGCAGGCGATACTTTGAGCAAGTATCCGGACACGCCGGCGCGAAAAGCTTTCGCTGCCAGATGCGTGTCGCGGTGCATGGTGAGGACGATGATCCTGGCTTCGGGGCGCCGGGCGCGGATCTGCAGAACGGCATCGAGTCCGTTCAGCAGGGGCATGGAAATGTCGGTGACGATAACGTCAGGGCGAAGTTTCTCGACAGCGTCCAGCAGGGCGCGCCCGTCGTGCACCATGCCGACCAACTCAAAGGTATCCTTCAGAAGAGACTGAAGACCCTCCGCGACCACAGTGTGATCTTCCGCGAGGAGGACCTTCGTCTTGGGCATTATTAGCCCCGTCGGCTGCCCATAACTATAGCAGACGCGGCGGGCGGTCAGCGAAGGCGCCTGCGGATACTCGCTAGCCACGGCTGGCACTTCTCGAATCGAACGCAGCCAAGCCGCGGTGTTCGTCGCAAATTGTCCGGGATAGATAGGGCACGCCGCGCAAGGCCGCGCGGACTGCCGGGATCAGTTCCTCGGTTGCGTCCACCTTCAGAACGTACGCAAGAATTCCGGATTGCAGCGCCCTCGTCACCAAACACAAATCGGGGTGCACGGACAGCACGACGATGGCTGCGCAGAGCCCACTCTGGAGGATCTGAGCACTGGCCTCTAGACCACCAACGTGCGGCATCTGGATGTCAGAGATCACCGCGTCAGGCTTGAGTTCAGCGACCGCTTCCACGAGCGCGGCGCCGTCGGCAACGGCGGCCAGCACGTCGAACTCGAGACCGAGAAGCTGGCGGATTCCAGCGCGCACCTCGGGATGGTCGTCCGCGAGTACCAAGCGGAAGCGCCGCTGCGCTTCTTCCGCTGCGGGGCTCGGTATCAGGCCATCGGTCGCGGTGCGTTCTGACATACCCAATTGAGTAGCCGATGCTGTTGTGACTTACCATCCGTAGATTTACGGAGTACCCGCTCGGTTGGCGGCCGGGGCACCGTATTATTCCGCCACGATTCCCGAAGAACTACGAGTGGGATTAAAAGGCAATTGGTTCCAGAATGAAATTCGGATTGATTCCGCTCCCACGGCGGTGGCTTGTTCTGTGAGGGCAGCCACTCCGAAATCGGTGGTCCAATAAGGAACATCGAATCCAGAAAGCGGTCCCGGAGGCGAGCTAGGCATCGAAAGCGCTCAAAGGCCGCGCTTGAGGCACTGGCGCGGGCCATTCGGCGCGCGGTTTTGGGCGTTTGTGACTCGCAACAGAATTCCCGCCCCACCGCAAAAACTGCCGGATCTGCAATACCAGGCAGGAGTTGTAATGTCGCTACAGGATCCCCAATCGAACAATCCGCCGATTGCCGCCTCTGTGCCAGCCACTGGGCGCGAACAGGAAATGCCCGAGGCTCATCAAATGCAAGCTGTGGGCCTTCTGGCCGCAGGCATTGCACATGACTTCAACAACCTGCTGACTGTGATCAACGGTCATAGCGCGTTGCTGCTGGCCATGCACGAGCTTCCTGAGGAGGTACGCGAGCCGATCGCGATCATTCGTAATGCGGGGGACCGCGCCGCGGCCATAGCGCGAGGCCTGCTGGCTTGCAGTCGCCGTATGCCGGCGGAGACGCGCGTCGTCGACCTCAACGAATCAGTGCGTGAATTGTGCGCGCTGGTGAGGCGTCTGCTGCCCGCCAACATCGGGTTCTCGGCAACCTTGGAGGAGCGGTTGGAAATGGTCCTGGCGGACCCCGACTGCGTCCAGCAGGCGCTGCTCAACCTGGCATTCAACTCTCGCGACGCCATGCCCGACGGCGGCAAACTGGAGATTCAAACCGCCAACCTGACGCTGGACGCGCCTTCTCCTGACTCTCATCCCGGCTTGCCGGCGGGAAGTTACATTCTCCTGACCGTCAGCGATACCGGCGCCGGCATGGACGAGGAAGCCAAGCAACACCTGTTCGAACCGTTTCACACCAGCAAGCCACCCATCGCTGGCACAGGGATTGGCTTGTCGATGGTGCAAGAGACGGTTACCCGGAGTGCCGGGTTTCTCTCCGTGCAAAGTGAGAGAGGGAACGGTACGACGGTGCGGATTTATCTGCCGCGGTTTACGGGAAGTAAGGCGTCGGAAGTGGCGAAATCGAAAGCAGCTCTACCCACCGGGCACGAGAGGATTCTGATTGTAGAGGACGACACCGGCATGCGGCGCCTCCTTCGCGCCATGCTCCTGAGTCTGGGCTACTCGGTGCTGGAGGCCACGTCCGTCCAGGAGGCAGCGGCGTTGTTAAGCTGTCGCACGGAAGTCATCGATCTGCTGGTCACGGGCATAATGCCAACGGACTCGGCTGGCGCCGAACGGGCGCGCTGGTTGCGAGGTTCGCACCCGGAGTTGGGCATCCTCTGCCTCTCGGATTCAACCCAGAACAGTGCTCTGATCGCGGGAGCGCAGGAATCCGGAGCGGAGTTTCTGGCCAAGCCCTTTGCTTTGACAACACTGGCAGAACGCGTCCGCAAACTTCTCGACCTGCAAAAAAGAAGGCGGATCCTGTTTGTGGATGACGATGCCGCGGTGGTGATTTTCGCGAGCCGCGTTCTGCGCGACGCTGGCTTTGAAGTGCTCGTCGCGGGGGATGGCGACGTCGCGCTTTCAACCGCCGAAGCCGAACACCCGGATCTGGTGATCACCGATCTCGTGATGCCCGGCCGGGAGGGCTTGGAGACCATTATGATTCTGCGAAAGTCGCATCCCTCTATCCCTGTGATTGCGATTTCAGGAGCCTTCAATGGGCATTTCCTGAAGCCGGCCCTGATGCTGGGTGCGCGCGCTGCGCTGCCGAAGCCGTTCAGTGAAGCCGAGCTGCTCGACGCGGTCCGCGCGGTGCTGGAAAAACGCTAACCAGTTAGATTCAGTTCCCGGCGAACGGAAAACGGTCTCCGATACTAGCACTCAACGCTCGCGGGGGCCTTCGTGGGGTGGAGCGAACCGCCGGGCTTGTGCCTTCCGACAAGGCATACGAGCGCGGTCGCCGATCACTTCCAGCACCACGTTCTGCCGTTTTTCAGCAGGAATCTATGCTCGGGCACGAATTGCCAGTGAATGTTTCTTAAACCGCGAAGCCTCGGCTGCCAGCTTGCCGA
This sequence comes from uncultured Solibacteraceae bacterium, assembly GCA_964654065.1. Lineage (GTDB taxonomy): Bacteria > Acidobacteriota > Terriglobia > Bryobacterales > Bryobacteraceae > Bog-375. The sequence continues at coordinate 173 of CAZZHN010000204.1, read as the reverse complement.
CAGACCCGGATTTGAGCGGCGCTTCTCGCGCGGGCGTTGCCGAGCGCCGGATTCGGGTCGCCTGCCAGCTTCCGCCCGGGCACGCGATGTCGCTCCATCCGCGCCTTACTCGCGGCCGATTTCGAGCTGCGTCACTGGATCGATCGCGGTCCAGCACAGGGCACCTGCGCCGT
>CAZZHN010000203.1:0-8337 GCA_964654065.1 uncultured Solibacteraceae bacterium | reverse complement strand
GACTAATCTGCTCCTTGATCTCGTTCAGCGACGGACGAATGAGCTTGCGATTGACAGTCTCCACTGAATGCCATCCTTATGAAGAGAATGATTGACCGCCGCTTCTCAGCAACTGCGCGAACGGTTCTGTCGTTGGGTTCGATTTCCGACTTGACTCATAAATAGCATAATGACACTCGCGAAGCAACGATGAGAGATCGCCGCCAGCGACCGTCGGCGAGCTGCCTCAGACAGCTAGCGGGTAGCGTAGTGTTTCGAGCAGCCAATCGCGATTCTGGCGGACGTCTGCGTTCAACCGGCCGCAGAGTTCGCCACGCGATTCGAACAGGCGATAGCCACCGGGCGGGCGCAGGTAACCGCGGGCTTTCGGCTCGCGCGCGAAGACGACAGCCTCGCCGTCGGCGTCCACCATGCGTTCATACTTGAGCCGGTTGTCGAGCAGTGCCTTGACGAGGAATGGCATGATGACCGAGTAATCGGCCTGCATGCTTTCCGTGGTCTGCAGGTACGTGTCCTTGTCAACCTTGCCCCACGTGACCGCTTCGGCGGGCGGGCAGGAGGACAGGGAACCGTCAGTGACAGGAGCGGTGACGATTTGGACGTCGAACTGGTAACCGCGCACGTTGGGCAGACCGAGAACTTGACCGAGGGCCGGCTCTGGCTGCAGGTTGTAATTCTTTGGGACACCTCCCCCCAGAATGACCGTCGCCAGCGCATGGACCGGATGGTCGAAGAGCCCCCAGCGATGGTAGGCACACGCTTCGAAGACTTCCGCATGCAGATCCAGTTCGAAACCGTAATCCGCGATCAGGCCGGCCTGCCGCATAGCCCAAAGCTTCATAGAATTGAGAAACACGCTGCCATCACCAGGCGCTCCCACGAAGATAGGGATGGCAAGCCGCCAGCAAGTGGAAAGGAGGCCTGGCGGGACCGTGTGCCGTCTCTCTTCGGCGGCGTAGTATTTGCCCAGTAGGTAGCGCAGCTCGGTTCCAGTCATCCTGCGCTGAAACTCCGGCCCGGCCAGGACCGCACTCAGGAAACGGTCCTGATCGAGCAAGACTCCTTCATCGAAAGCCATGTCCGTTACGCGGATGGTTCCCTCTTCGCGCAGTGCGGCGTCGTCGCTCGCGATTGGCACTTCATGGATGGGACCGGACTTGTAGGCTTCGAGGCTGCGGTGCCCGTCGTGGTAACAAACGGCGTCGGTGGTGCTCAGGTATGCGATCCAACCGGTTTCCAGCAGCGGAATCAGCCAGGTCTGGTGCTGTCCGGAGACGGTGACTGGACCGGCAACGGCCAACGTAAGCGGGCAACCCATGCCGATAGCGCGGTCGAGAATCTGATAGATGCGCCGCAGGAAGGCACCGCCGAAGGCTGGCAAACAGTGAGTAAACAGCTCGTCCAGGGTCTGGCATTCATCGACGCGCCGCACGCGTACGTAACTGCGGCCACTGCGCCGGCTGCCGTGTTCCTTATCCTCGTGCATGATTCTTTGACCTTAGCATGCTGGCCCAAGAGCTCCCGCGACCAGGCTGTCACCTGAATTTCGCAGATGCAAATAGCTGAAATCAGGAAGGCGGACTGACAATTACGGTGTAAATACGGTCCAAATCTTCCGGCGAATAGTAGTCGATTTCGATCCGGCCTTTTTGCCTGGCCTTCTCAACGATGCGGACCTTGGTGCCGAGGACGCGCTCCAGCTCCTGGATGGCGGCCTTCACGTTGGGATCGGCCTCGAGCTCGTCCAAGTGTTTCGGCTTACGGCCCTCCAGCATGCGCTGGGTGGTCCGCTCGGTCTGGCGCACCGACCATCCCTGCGCGGCGGCCTTTTCCGCGACCTCCCGCTGGAGTTCGACGGTGGGAAGCGAGCAAAGGCATCGCGCGTGGCCGGCCGAGAGGCGGCCCTCGGCGACGAGTTGTTGAATATCGGCCGGCAATTGCAGCAGGCGCAAGAAGTTCGTGATGGTGGTCCTATCTTTGCCCGTCCGCTGACCGATCTGATCGGCATTGAGGAGCAGCTCGCGACCCAGCCGATCGAATGCAACGGCGGTTTCGATCGGGTTCAGATCCTCCCGTTGGATGTTCTCTACCAGCGTGATTTCGAGCAAGTGGTCATCGGGAATCTCACGAATGACAGCAGGGACTGTTTGACTGCCCGCCAGCTTAGCGGCGCGCCAGCGACGCTCGCCGGCTACCAGTTGGTAGCGTTCACCGGATCTGCGGACGACGAGCGGTTGGATGATGCCGTTGGCGCGAATGGATTGGGCCAGTTCAGACAAGCGGTCACTATGAAACATGCGCCGCGGTTGCAGTGGGTTGGGATCGATGCTGTCGATGGAAACATGGAGCGCCGCTTCCTCGGTCGGTGTGGTTGGCGGCGCTGGTTGTTGCGTGGGGCGCGTCGGCAGCAAAGCACCCAAACCCCTACCGAGCGCCTTGCGAGGATTCTCTGTTCTGTTCATGGTCCAGGATCTCTTTGGCTAGCCTGATGTAGCTTTCCGCGCCTTTGGAGCGGGGATCATAGGCAAGAATGGGTTTGCCGAAGCTGGGCGCCTCTGCCAAGCGAACGCTCCGTGGAACGATGGTGTCAAAGACGTCGTCTTGGAAAAACTCTCTGAGATCGGCCGCGACCTGGCGCGTGAGGTTGGTGCGGTCATCATACATCGTCAAGAGAATGCCCTCCACTTGCAGTGGATGCCGGAAGCCCTCGCGGATTCGATCAATCGTGTCCATGAGCTCGGAAACGCCTTCCAACGCAAAGAACTCACACTGGATAGGCACCAGAACGGAATCCGCCGCGATGAGCGCGTTGAGGGTCAGCAGATCCAGAGCGGGCGGGCAGTCGATCAGGATGAAATCGTATTCGTCGCGGATGCCCTGAATCCGCTCGCGCAGACGAAACTCCCGGTTAGGGACGTCCACTAACTCAAGGTTGGCACCAACCAAGTTCTTGTCGGCGGAAATCACGCTCAGTCCCTCGAAGGCGGTCGCGATGATGGCGTCCTTCGGAGCAACATCACCCAGAATCACGTGATACAAGCTAGGACGACTAGGGTCCTTAGCTACGCCTAGGCCACTGGTTGCATTGCCTTGTGGGTCAGAATCGATGACCAGCGTCCGGAGGTCGTTTGCTGCCAGCGCAGCGGCGAGGTTGATGGCGGTAGTGGTTTTGCCGACGCCGCCTTTTTGATTTGCAACTGCAAATACCCGGCTCAAGCGGTCATACTAACACGAAGCTCGTTTACTGAGCCGCGGTTTTGCGCGAAACGGGCCGCTTCTGTTTCACGTGAAACGCCCGGCTCCCTGTTTCACGTGAAACGTGTAGGGGCGCCGCCGCACTCCTTCACTTTGGCCCTCATGCCCTGTGTCCGATCCACAGATAGCGTTGCTTTCCCCACGGCAAAGGAATGGGCGCTCCCCACAGGAAGCCCATTTCAGCCGGCGGGTTTTCGGCTCCACTCAATAGATCGGCGGCGGGAGCCAGGGCCTTTAGGGTGGCAGACAGATCGCGGTAACTCACGGCACGCGAGATAGCCAGGTCAAACTGCTCCTGCACCTCTTCCGCACGACGCCCCAGCACCCGTACGTTCGCCAGGCCGCGCGCTGCTTCCTTTAGAAACGCGGCCTTACGTTGGTGCGATTCGATCAGGGTGAGTTGGCAATCGGGGCGACAAACGGCGACCGGAAGACCCGGAAAGCCAGCTCCCGAGCCCATATCCACGATCCGTACCGGCCCCGCAGCCAATCGCGCCGCAAGGAAGATCGATTCGCAATAGTGGCGCTCGACCACCTCAGCCAAGTCTTTAATTGCGGTGAGATTGAGAGTGCGGTTCCAACGAACCAGCAAATTGTAATGGGACTCGAGCGCCGCGGCTTGGGCGTCCGACAACTCGGCGATACCACTCAAACGGTCGCGCAGCAGCTCACGAAACACGGCTGAGACCGAGGTAGACATCAAGTACAGCAATGGCAGCGGGCGTAACACCCGGAATGCGTGCGGCTTGGCCGAGGGTTGCGGGCCGGACGCGGTTCAGCTTGTCGCGGACCTCGCGAGACAACCCCGGAATGCCTTCGAAACCGAAGTCAGACGGGATGGGACGGCGCTCGGAATCCTTCAGCCTCTCCATCTGACGTTCCTGCTGGCCGATGTAGCCGCTGTACTTGGTTTCGGTTTCGACGGTAGTCAAAACCGCAGGCATAGCTTCCTCGCCTAGCAGCTCGCGAATCCAACTGGAGATCTCTTTAATTCGCGCTTCGGGGCGCTTCAGCCACTGCCCGTAGCGGTGGTTCGCCAGAGCCTGTTTCAGCAACTGATACTGCGCCTGCTTCCGTTGATAGGCGTCCCACCGCGCATCGGTAACCAAACCGGCGCGACGGCCCATGGGAGTCAGACGGGCGTCGGCGTTGTCGATGCGCAGGTGCAGGCGAAATTCAGCGCGGGAGGTGAACATGCGATACGGCTCGTCCGCGCCCTTGGTGATGAGGTCGTCGATGAGGATCCCCGTATAGCCTTCAGATCGGCCGACAATCACGGACTCTCGCCCGCCCAGTCTCGCAGCAGCGTTCATGCCGGCCACGAGGCCCTGGCAAGCAGCTTCTTCGTATCCCGAGGTGCCGTTGATCTGGCCCGCAAGGTAAAGACCCGAGATGATTTTTACCTCCAGCGTGTGCGCCAATTGGCGCGGATCGATGGCGTCGTACTCGATCGCATATCCCGGCCGAATCATCTCTGCGTGCTCCAGGCCGGGGATCGACGCCACCACCGCGGCCTGGACGTCGATCGGCATGCTGGTGGACATACCATTCACGTAGACCTCGTTGGTGTCCACGCCCTCGGGTTCTAGAAAAATCTGGTGACGCAGCTTGTCCGGGAATTTGACGATCTTGTCTTCGATGGACGGACAGTAACGCGGGCCGACGCCCTCAATCTGCCCGCTGTAAAGGGGCGAACGCGGAATGGCCTCGCGCAGAATGCGATGGGTCTCGACGGTCGTATAGCCGATGTGGCATTGAATCTGGGCCCGGCTGATGTGCCCGGTCAGAAACGAGAACGGCGTTGGCTCGGCGTCACCGGGCTGAGGTTCGAACTGCGACCAGTCTATGGTGCGCCCGTCGAGACGGGGCGGAGTGCCGGTCTTGAGCCGAGTCCAGTTCAATCCGAGGGTGCGGAGTTGTTCACCCAGCAGTTGCGAAGGCGCTTCCCCATTGCGGCCGCAGCTGTAGCGGGCTTCGCCCACGTGGGCCAATCCGTTGAGAAACGTCCCCGTGGTGACGATCACGGCATCGCATTCAAGGGCGCGGCCATCCCGAAGTTCGACGCCGGTGGCACGGCCCCCCTGGATTTTCAGCGCGGCCACTTCGGCTTGCTTGATGCGGAGATTCGGCTCCTGCTCCAACACCTCGCGCATCCGGACGCGGTACGCCTTCTTATCCATCTGGGCGCGAGGGGACCAAACGGCCGGGCCGCGGCTGGTATTGAGCAACCGGAACTGGATTCCCACCGCATCAGCCACTTCGCCCATCACCCCACCGAGTGCATCGACCTCGCGCACCAGGTGACCCTTGGCGATGCCGCCGATGGCCGGGTTGCACGACATCTGCGCGATGAGGTCCAGGTTCATAGTGACCATGGCGGTCTTGAGGCCCATTCGCGCCGAGGCGCGCGCGGCTTCACAACCGGCGTGACCGGCGCCGATGACAACGACGTCGTAGCGTTCGCGCATTGCTACTATTCTAATGGTGCAATCGAGATGAAAGTTCTGGTAATCGGCACTGGAGGGCGGGAACACGCGCTGGTATGGAAGATGGCACAGTCGCCGGGGACCGATGTGTTCGCCGCGCCGGGAAATCCAGGTATGGCCGCGATGGCCACATGCCTGGCAGTGAAGGGCGCCGACCCTACCGAGTTGCTTGCGGCAGCGGAAACAATTGACGCGGATTTAACGGTCGTGGGACCGGAGGCGCCGTTGGTCGCTGGCGTAGTCGACATGTTCCGCGCACACGGCCGGCGCATCGTCGGGCCCAGCCGGGAAGCCGCCCAACTGGAGGGGTCTAAGATTTTTGCAAAGAACTTTCTGATACAGAGAAATATCCCGACAGCCGCATTCTTCACCGTGGAAAACGAGGCGGACGCGCGCAAGGCGCTCGACCGTTTCGGATTTCCGGTGGTGTTGAAGGCCGACGGCTTGGCGGCGGGCAAGGGCGTTGTGGTGGCACAGGACCGCGCGCAGGCCGAACAGGCGCTCGGTACATTGCACGGCCGGCTGGTGATCGAAGAATTCCTGCGCGGCGAGGAAGTGAGTTTCATCGCGCTATGCGACGGTCGCGATGTAGTGCCGCTGGCCGCGACGCAGGATCACAAGGCGGTGTTGGATGGCGACCGAGGGCCCAACACCGGCGGAATGGGCGCGTACTGCGATGCCGCGATTCTCAGCGGACGCCAGGCGGAGGACATTCTCCGGCACGTGATCTACCCAACGGTGGAAGCCACCGCCTTCACCGGCTTTCTCTACGCCGGCATGATGATGACGGCGGAGGGGCCGAAAGTTCTCGAGTTCAACGTGCGGTTGGGCGATCCGGAGACGCAGCCTTTGATGCATCGGATGAGTTCCGACTTTCTCCCGGTGCTCCTGGCCGCGGCGGACGGTCGCCTGAGCGGCGCGCGTCTCGAATGGCGCGCGGGCCCGAGTGTCTGCGTGGTGATGGCGTCAGCCGGATATCCCGGCGCCTACGAGGCCGGGAAGGCAATCGGCGGGATCGCGGACGCCGAAGCGCGGGGCGCCACCGTGTTCCAGGCGGGAACCCGCTCCGGAGAGCACGGTCTCGAGACGGCCGGCGGGCGGGTGCTGGGCGTCACCGCCAGCGGCGACAATCTGGCGGCCGCCATCAGCCGCGCCTACGCAGGAGTCGAAGCAATCCACTTCGAGGGCGCGCACTTCCGCCGCGACATTGGGCGCAAAGGGCTTGCCAGGTACAATAGAGGGAACGTGGGGACGTAGCTCAGATGGATAGAGCGGTCGCCTCCTAAGCGACAGGTCGGCAGTTCGAATCTGCCCGTCCCTACCACCAGCGCGGCCCAAGGCGCGCGTTCCAGCCGCCTTCGCTGGCAGACGTCAGCCGCGAAGCACGAGCCGCAATTCCTTCTGGAGTTCCTGGAAGCGCGCATCACTGTGGAGGCTCGCGAACACGGGATCGCTCGCGAGGACCAGGATATTCATTTCACGGTTGTCCACAGCCGCCTGCAGTTCGTCCAGAGCCTCCCGTTGTTTCCCCAGCAGCATGAATGTCTTCGCCGCATCGTAGTGCAGCCAACGGCCTTCCTTCACCAGGTCGCGCTGCACATGCAGCATGTTTTCCAGCATGCCATGGGCTCCGCCCGCTGCGAAACCCTTCTGAGCCGCCTCCCAGACCGCCAGCGCCGACGAATTCCGCGATAGCTCAGCGGCTTTCCGAGATTCCAGCAGGTAACCGGCAAAATCGTTTTGCTTCAAATAAATGTTCGCCAGATAGTTGTGCGCAGATTGGGACGCGGGCTCAGCCGCCTCGACCTGCTTCAGCAGCGCGACGCTCTGGTCGGGCTGTCCGCCGTAGAACAAGACGTATCCCTTATCAGCCAGGATGGAGGTGGACGCCGGGTCCAGCTCTCGCGCGCGCTCGATTTCCGCGAGCGACTCCTGGTATCGGCCCTGCACCATGAGCGCCGTCGCATACCAGTGGTGCGCCTTCGCATAGTCCGGATTCAGCTGGATCGCGCGCCGGAACTCCCGCTCGCCGCCGCGGAGATCGAGCGCGCCGTAATAGAGGACAAACGCCAGGGAGCTGTGCGCCTCGGCCGACGAATCGTCGAGCTCCACTGCCTTCTTAGCGGCGGCAATCGCGCGCGGCCAGGCCTCCCTGGCCGGCATGGCGGCGTACTCGCGCAGCAGGTTGTAACAGTCCGCAAGCCCGGAATAGGCTTTGGCATAGCCAGGATCCCTGACAATCGCTTGGGTGAAGAGATCCACTGCCTGATTGAGACTCTCCGGGGTACGTTTGTCCCAGTAGTACTTGCCTTTCAGATACAAATCCTGAGCGACGGGATCTGCGACTCTTTCCCCATGGCTCGCGATGACCCGGCCGCTCCCGTCAGGTTGGATGAACCGCACGTACACGAACCCTGTTGCGACGACTGCCAGCAGCAGAGCGGCAACCGAGATCCAGCGCCGGCGCAGGTTCGGGCGCACCTCGGGAACGGGGCGTGAATCGGAGAAAGGGGTGGCTTCGACCGGCGGGATTGCGGCAGGCCCGGTTGTAGCTACGACGTCTGTTCTGCGAAACAACGGCACGTAGCTGCCGACC
>CAZZHN010000202.1:0-8395 GCA_964654065.1 uncultured Solibacteraceae bacterium | reverse complement strand
AAAAGGTAGGAGTCGCCGGCGGGGGCGGCGGGGCCACGTCGCCCGGCAGCACCTGGGTGGAGTTGAGTATCGGGGTCAAAGCGGGTGCGCTCGCGCTGGTCAGGAACAGGCCATTCCATCCGGTTTCCCCGAATTCGCCGCTGCCATCGAAGGCTATCGTAGAGCCGCTGATGGTTGCCCCTAGCCAGCCATTGATGGTGCCGGGGTTAGAACTCCCGCAATTGGCATAACAATAGGTGGTGTTACTGTCCGCGAGACGCTCGATCGTGCCGTTGTGCGCCGTCCAGATACCGATGTCGCCCGGGTTTCTGGTTTCGGCGGAGAATGCGGCTACACCGTCGCTAAATGACATGCTGGTGGGCACGAAAAAAGTTCCGCCGCCGGGCAGCACCGTATTGTAGTCGATCATCTTTGAGACCTTGCCACCAATTACCGGAACCGTGTAATAGCCTCCGCTACAGAATGCGGGAGCGTTTGCGTCCGAGCCGAAAAAGAGCACGGTTCCCCCGCTGACATAAAGGGCTGCCTCGCCGCCGCTGTCGCAAACAGGGAAGGAAGTGAAATTACCTGTACCGCCGGGCACTGGGGTGCTGGTGTCTGCCAGCTTTGCGAACTTGCCGGTCACAATGTTGTAGGACCAAAGGGAATCGTTCGCGTTGTAAAAGACGATCCACGAACCACTGATCGCCGGAGAGGTATTGGAGATATTGAAGGTGCCCTGCCCGTCCGGCCGAGGGGTATTGTTGTCTACCATTTTCTTATATGTCCAGTTCTGCGAAAAGAGAACTGGCGCGCCGATTAGCGCGAATACGGCGAATCTCGGAAGCCACTGCATCGTATCGTCCCTCCGTCCCGGATCTCGAGCTTCAAAGCCGCCGAGGTCGGGCCTTTTCTCAGCTGACTATAAGGGCTGCCGGTCGGAAACCTCAAGAGCGGTTGGGTTTGAAATGGGTGAGTCTGGGGTGGTGCACCCCAAATAGAATCAGCGAATTTCGGAAGCGCGGCGCGCCAGAGAGCGGAATCCGCGGGCAACCGCTTCGTCTGCCAGCGCCGCTTGGCGCTGACGATCCGGCGCCAGTTCCAACGCGGCCACGCGGGCCTGCAGTTCCAATTGATAGGCGTGCAGAGAGTGCGCCTCGGAAATCAATTCGGGAAGCGGTGCGGCAGCGCCCGTCCCGAGGGCAAGTGCGATTCCGGCCTCGATACGCACCAGCCGGTATTGGCTGTGTTCGGCAAACGCCCACGCCCTGAGCGCGGCCGCGCGAGCTCCAGCTCTATCCCCTTGCATGCGGAGTGCTTGGGCAGCCAAGGCCTCAGCGCGGGCCAGGTCCGAGGGATAGTGGTGAGCGGCCGCAGCCTTGGCAGCCTCATTGGCAAGTTGGGCGGCCTCAGCGGGGTGATGGCCGGCCAATGCCACGACACCGGCCAGAAGCGGATCGGTCCAGGCCGTCACGTTGACGCCCGTTTTGCCTAGGCGTGCGGCATCCCGTAACGCCTGCTGCGCGCCGGAGAGGTTATCTTCCGCTGCCAGCAGCCGCGCCTTCTGCTCCAGAACCCCAACCTGGCTGGGTAGGGCCCCCGCTTCGTTGGCGTAACCGCTTGCCTCTTCCAGTTCCTGGCGCGACAGCGCGAGCTCGCCTCGGGCCTGATGAATCTGTGCCAGCGTTGCCAGGTCGTCAGAGACCGCCGCACGCCGCCCGGTATCGCGAGCAATCTTCAGCGCAGCCTCGATCTTTTCCACGCTCGTCAGCAGATCGCCTTCGTAGAACAGCACCTCGCCAAGATTCGCCAGGCTTTGCTGTTGGGTCCCGACACTCTGGGTTTGCAGGCCTAGCGCAACGCGTTGTTGCTGCATGGCGGCCGCGCGGCGCAGGTTACCGCGCGCGGCGGACGTCCACGCAATCCCGTTCAGAGTCTCCGATTCCTCTCCGGCCGAACCGATCTGGCGCGCGAGGGTCAAAGCCTGAGCGTAATCGCGGTCCGCCTCATCGAAGTCCAGCGACGCGAGACCCACGTTGCCGAATCTGCGGAAGATGGCCGCCACGCAGGCTCTATCCTGCAACCGCTCGCAGACCCCGCGAGCGGTCTCTGAGAGTTCGCGCCAGCGCGCGTCGCCCAGGTACCAGAGGAGGCCGCTTTCGAACGAGAGAGCGCGCGCGTAGAGCAGGTCGGCATGAGCGTCTTGTGCCGCGCGGGCGGCGCGATCAGCGAATTGCGCGCCGGTCCGGCAGTCGCTTTGCGCAGCATACGCGTACGCCGCCTCAAAATCGATCCGTGGGTCGGCCGATTCGGGGGCCGGCAGCCGGCGCAGCGCCTCGACAGTCCGCACGGCCTCCTGCGGGCGCCCTCCGTCTGCCTGGACGCGAGCCAGACGCAGACCGTATTCGATATTGTCTGGGCTATCCCGAAATAACCGGACGAAGGCGTCGATAGCCCGGGCCGGTTCGTGGTTGGCGTCTCGAAACTGCGCCTCGACGGCGCGTCTCTGTTCATCGTTTGTCAGAGTCGAGGAAAGCTCGTACGCGCGCCGCGCTTCGTCGCGTGCTACACCGTCGTAGCCCAATCGGGCTTCCGCCGAGGAGAGAGCCGCGTGGGCCGGGGCAAAAGAGGGATCGAGTTGTGTGGAACGCCGGAGCTGGTCGCGAGCCTGCAGAAAGTCGCCGCGACGCAGGCCGGCCAGGCCGCTCACGTAAGCCCGGGCCGCAGCCGGATCGCGTGGCGCGAGCGCGCTGCCGGACGCTTCGCCGGCTGCTTCCAGGTGAAGACCGCCGCGCAGCCGCTCGCCGGCGCGGGCCAGCAGGTCCAGGACCTCGGGCTCGGTTCCGCTTTCCGACAAAGACGCAATCAGTTCGCCGGTTCTGGCATCCGACGCCCATATGTCCAGCCGGATGCGACCGCCGGAACCGGCTCCCAGGTCCGCATAGGCGCCCGAGACCACGATGTCGGCGCCGAGATTCCGGCGGACCGCGGCCAGCGTCTCGCGTGAGAGGCCGCTGGCTGGCTGGAGCGCAAGCTCGGTCTCCATGCGCGATACATTTTCGCCGGGAATGGTTCTCACCTTCTGCCCGTTAGCCAGGTCGGCGCTGATCATCTCGGGGATCGCCCCGGCCAGCCAGGCAGATTCGGGACGGGCCGTCAGATTGCGAAAATCGAGAACCGCGACGCTGCGCAGCCGGACACTATCGCCCGCCCGCGTCGGGATTTTCGGGGCCGCGACCAGCCAGCGCTGGCGGATCGTCAAGGACAGCAGGGCTGTCGCGGCGATTCCTGCTGCCAGCAGCGCAACCCATCGTCGCCAGGCCTGACGAGGCGCCGGAATCGCGGCGGTAACGGACGACTCCTTATCCTCGGCGAATCGAAACGCCGGCACATAAGAGCCCTTGGGCAGGTCGATGACAACCGCCTCGCGCCCGTTGCCGGCGGCATAGTATTCGATCAGCTTGGCGCGCAGCCGCCGCGCTTCGGTCCGCACGACGCCGTCCTTCTTGGGGTCGTAGCCTGGGTCACGGCCAAAAACCGCCACTCCCACGATGGATTCTTTGAGCGGATTCCCCTCCAGGTTCTGCTCGACGAGATACCGCAGCAGCTTCTGGAGGCGCGGCGCGGACTGAAAAACGGCTGACTGGCAGATCGCATTTAATTCCGCGCGAACCGATTCGGCGGGAGGACACGGCGACTCACCGCGTGCCTGATTCACTGTGGACCCAGCAGCCATCCTGTTGACAACCCCTCGCCGACCCGCTCGACCCATTGTATTGCACGGAGTCGTGGCGGACGGAGGCTCGGCTGCCGGTACTCGGGAAGGGGCGGCCAGGGAGGCCGCGGACCGAAAGCAGCGGACTGACTATCTGTTCCTGGTACCCGATGCTTTTCCGCCGCCCAGAAATGTCCCCTTATCCAATTCGTCAAACGCCTGGCGGAGCTGCTCCTGCGTATTCATGACGATCGGACCGTACCAGGCCACCGGTTCCCGCAGAGGCTTCCCGGAGCAGAGTAGAAACCGGATCCCATCCTCCCCGGCGTGAACCTCCACCTCGTCGCCGCGGTCAAACAGAATCAGCGAGCGGTTGCCCGCCTCGGCGGGAGGCTTCGTGTCTGCCCATCCAACCGATTCGGTTGGCACCTCGAGCGGGCCGGAGGCGTTGCAGAACTTCCCGTCCCCTGAGAAAACGTACGCGAAGGAGTGGTGCGTTGTCTCGACCGGAAGGGTCCTCCTCTGGCCCGGAGGCACCGACACGTCGAGGTAGATCGGATCGGCGGCGATACCATCCACAGGACCGGTCGTGCCCCAAAACTTCCCGCAGACCACGCGAACGTGCGTGCCGTCGTCGTCCGTGACCTCCGGAATGTCGCCCGCCTTCACCTCCTGATAACGGGGCGCCGTCATCTTCAAGTGCGCGGGAAGGTTGGCCCACAACTGGAATCCGTGCATCCTGCCGGCTTTGTCACCCTTGGGCATCTCCTGGTGCACAATCCCGCTGCCAGCCGTCATCCATTGGATGTCCCCCGCGCCAATCGCGCCGTGGTTCCCCATGCTGTCACCGTGCTCGACAGTTCCGGCCAGGACATAAGTGATGGTTTCGATCCCACGATGGGGATGCCATGGGAATCCAGCAAGGTAGTCCTCCGGTATCTCATTGCGGAAGTCGTCAAGAAGCAGGAACGGGTCGAAGTCGCCCGTGTTGCCGAATCCAAACGCGCGGCGCAGATGCACGCCGGCGCCTTCGATGGTCGGCTTGGCATTGATAATCCGCTTGACGGGACGTAGGGACATCGGGCCTCCTGTGCTCAGCAGTACAGAAACCGGAGCATCCGCTCTGGGTTCTCGGCTTTCAGTTAGTGTACATCCTACCCCACACGCCCGTGTACCACGCTACATTGTGATTTGCAGCTGACCCGTCGTCACGTTCTTGCACTTCTCCCAGCCATCACTAGCACCTCGTGTGCCAGCCAGGAAAGTTCACCTCCCGATAAGCAGCCGCGCCACCGCGTCACCGACGTCCTTGCGCCCGTCGCTCTGGACCACGTTCAACTCGGCGGATACCTCGGCCGCAAGCTCGACCTTTGCATTCGGAACCGGATCTTCGCGCAGAACCCGGAGAGACTGGTGGCGCCTTTCCGGCAGCGCGCGGAAACAGCCTGCTGGCAGACCGAATTCTGGGGTAAGTGGTTTCTGTCCGCCGCTGCCGCGTGCCAGTATACCGGGAACGCCGCCGAAGGCGCGCGCCTCCGCGATTCCGTTCAGTCGCTGCTCGCAACCCAAACCCCGGACGGCTATATCGGAAACTACGCCGCGGGCAGTCGCTTGAAATCCTGGGATATCTGGGGCCGCAAATACACGCTGCTCGGCCTACTCGCCTGGGATGGTATGTCCGCCGACGCCGCGGCGCTCAATGGCGCCCGCCGTTTGGCCGGGAGCCTGATGACCGAGGTCGGTCCAGGCGCGGCTGACATCATCCACTGCGGCCTGTTCCGCGGTATGGCGGCCAGCAGCGTGCTCGAACCAATCGTGCTGCTCCACCGCCGCACCGGCGATGAGCGCGACCTGCGGTTCGCGGAATGGATCGTCTCCCGATGGTCGGCGTCCGACGGTCCACAGTTGATCGAAAAGGCATTCACGGCCGTCCCGGTAGGCGAGCGGTTTCCGCGGCCAAAGAAGAACTGGTTCTCATGGGAGAACGGCGAGAAAGCGTACGAAATGATGTCGTGTTACGCGGGCCTGCTGGAGCTGTATCGGGAGACCGGCCGGACGGTTTACCGGGATGCCGCCCTGCATACCCACGCCAGCATTCTGGACACGGAGATCAACGCCGCCGGTTCGGGCTCTTCCGAGGAATGCTGGTACGGCGGCAAGGCCCGTCAATCGCAGCCGGCGAAGAATCCCATGGAGACCTGCGTGACGGTGACGTGGATGCACCTCTGCGCTCACCTGCTGCGTCTCACCGGCGATCCGCGGTTTGCTGACGAAATCGAGACCACGGCGTACAACGCGCTGCTGGGGGCCATGACGCCGGACGGCTCGGGCTTCGCCAAGTACAGCCCGCTGGAAGGCGTCCGCGAATTCGGCGAGAAACAGTGCGGCATGGAGTTGAACTGCTGCGAGGCGAACGGGCCCCGCGGCGTCATGCTGCTGCCGCAAGTCGCCGTGATGATGGGAGCGGAAGGGCCAGCCGTAAACCTCTATTCAGAAGGCGCCTGGAACCTGTTGCTCCCCTCCGGCGCGCCGTTGCGGATCGAGGCCAAAACCGGTTATCCGGTGTCCGGGACGGTTGACCTCTCGCTACTTCCCACGCGGCCGGAATCGTTCCCGTTGCGCCTCCGTATACCGGCATGGAGCGCCCAGACTTCGCTCGCCGTGAATGGCGCGAGGATCGCCGATGTCCATCCCGGCACGTACGCGGCCATCGAGCGGCGCTGGAAACCGGGCGATCGCGTGCGCCTGCAGCTGGATCTGCGCGGCCGGATTCTCCGAGCATCCGATGGATCACGCTCATATGCCGCCGTGGCGCGCGGCCCGCTGCTCCTGGCCCGCGACGTGAGACTGGGGCAGGAGGCGATCGGCGATCCGGTGGGCGCGTTCGGCGACGAGGGCAGTTTCACAGCGCTCGATGCCCTCGCACCGCCGCGCGGCATCGAGACGGCCTTCAGCGCCGGCCGCGTCCGTCTCTGCGACTACGCTTCGGCCGGAAACACCTGGGGCCCGGATTCCCGCTACCGCGTCTGGATGCCGCTCAACAGGTAGGACAGGCCATCGCACTTCGTGGTCTGTCGTTTTTGGCCTGGGCGCTTCCCAAGAGGCGGCCAAGGAACAATCGTTTGAAATACCCGGCCTTCACTCCCTGCCCGGACCCCGGCCGCCTTCCGGTTTCGCAGCCGGCTTGTCCGGAACAAAGGTGAGCTTCACATCGCCGGTATGGGTCTTGTCGTTGATCTTCACGTCTGCGGTGGTCTTACCCAGGTGCTCGAAGATGTTCTGCTGCCGTATCACGCCGATGAAGTAATCAGGATACTCGGGATTGAACGGCTTGCCCATCTTCATCGTCCAGATACGCAGGATCTCCGCCTCGCCCTCCAAATCCAGTCCCGCCACCGTCAGCTTCCCC
The DNA here is from genome assembly GCA_964654065.1 of uncultured Solibacteraceae bacterium. GTDB lineage: Bacteria > Acidobacteriota > Terriglobia > Bryobacterales > Bryobacteraceae > Bog-375. The sequence continues at coordinate 1,292 of CAZZHN010000202.1, read as the reverse complement.
ATCGTGAACTGCGGGCCTGCCTCCACATGGATCACCGCGTCAACGGATTCGTGGCCGTCGTCGACCACCCGGTCCGCGGTCACTTTTGCGTCCAGGTATCCGGCCCTCCTGACGGCTTTGCGCATCGCCTCCAGGCCCTGGTTCACCTTGTCAAAGTTGGCGACGTCGCCGGTCTTCACCTCGATGTTCGGGAGCAGCTCCGAAGCTTCCATAGGCGCCGGACCTTCGATCGACACCTTACCCATGGTGTAGCTCCGCCCCTCATCGATGGTCACAAAGACGTGCAGGCCCTGCACGTCCTTGGTAGGCTCGGTGGTGAGCTCCGTGAACCGCACGCGCATGCGCCCTCGCGCTTCGTAAATCGGCCGGATCGCGCTGTTCAGGATCTCGCGAAACCTGTCCTCGGTGTACTCGGCGCCGATCCCCGCGCCAGCGATGGCATCGTGCAGCACGATAGAGGGCACTACGTGATTGCCGCGGAAGGTGACCAGCGCCACCGCCGGCAGGTTACGGGCCGGCCGGAAAACGACGGCAAATTCGCCCGTCGAAATCGGCGCAACGCCCACTGCGATTTTCTCGGGCTGGCCCTTGGCCGCCACAAACTCCTGCACCCAGTTCTTGTACCGCTCCAACGCCGGCTGCGTGGCGGGCAGCTTTCCGGAGGCAAACAGTGGGTCCTTTTCCCGCAGCACCCCGCGCAGCTCCTGCTCGGAAACGTGCAGATCTTCGAACTCCGCCGGGTAAGCCTGCTGCACTTCTTGCACCTGGAATACCGCGGCGTAACCTTTCGCTGAGCCAGGCGTGAACTTATAACCCACGGTCTCAAAGGCGCCTGAGTCCACCAGTCGCTTCCGCGCGGCCTCAAACTCCGGCTTGCCGGCCACCTGGCCCACCTTCAAGCCCGCCACGGTCAGAATCTGCTCGACGGCGTAGGTGTGGTTGCCCTCCACTTTGAGGCTTTCGACGGGCCAGCGCGCGGCTGGCGCCGCGGAGGTTGCACTCTGCACCGGCTTATTCTGCGCGAATCCCGAGGCCCCCGCCAGCATCCAAATTAGTAGCAACCATTTCATATTCTTCATGGTAGCGCCGGCCCTAGCCGGTCGCCCTGGCCGCGGCTCCGAGGCCGTGTCCGAGCCGCGACCGGTAATGGAACGGGTTCGTTCATGATGGCCCGGTGGGCTGCGGACCCTTTGGATGTAGACGCGCCGCCAGCGTTGCCGGTGACACAGGTAGAATGAAAAAAGTGCCTTACGATCTGATCGTGATTGGAAGTGGTCCCGGCGGCTACTCCG
>CAZZHN010000201.1:6855-8406 GCA_964654065.1 uncultured Solibacteraceae bacterium | reverse complement strand
TGCAGTTTGCCGATTTCATTTCGTGCGGCTTCGACCAGATCGTCAATTTCGGCGCTAAGTGCCGCTATCGCTGGGGCGCCGCCGTGCCCATGGTGATCCGCGCACCCTCTGGTGGAGGCATCCATGGCGGTCCATTCCATTCGCAGAATCCCGAGATGTGGTTCGTGAAAGTCCCCGGCCTCAAGGTGGTCACCCCCGCGACCGCGTATGACGCCAAAGGGCTCATCAAGTCCGCCGTACGCGACAACGACCCGGTGATTTTTCTAGAGCACAAGGCCCTCTACCGGCGCATCAAGGAGGACTTACCGCAGGAAGAGTTCACCGTCCCCATCGGCAAAGCCAGAGTGGCGCGCCCGGGCCGCGACCTCAGCATCATCACTTACGGGGCCATGGTCTGGGTGGCCCTCGAGGCCGCCGGGAAGCTGGCCGAAGAAGGCATCGAGGTCGAAGTCGTCGATCTGCGCACTCTGCTGCCGCTCGATCGCGAAACCGTTTGTGAAAGCGTCAAGAGAACTTCCAGGGTGCTGCTGTTGCACGAGGACACCCGCACCGCCGGCATGGCTGGCGAGTTGGCCGTCAGCATCACGGAAGCCGTCTTCGAGTACCTCGACGCCCCCATCGTCCGCCTCACCGCGCCCGATACTCCGGTCCCCTTCAGTCCTCCGCTCGAAGAAGCCTTCCTCCCCAACACCGACAAGGTGATCGAGAAAGCCCGCTGGCTGCACCGTTATTGAGTCAGGTTTAAGTGGCGCAGGCCCCCGGCCTGCGATGATTGGACTGATCTGCCCCCGGGCTGCGATTACGCCTTCCTCGCTGTCCCTCCTCTCCCAAAACCGAACACCGCCATCGCAATGAGGTCAACCTTTTCACCACCTTAGCCGTGGCCTGAGACGTGCACTTCCAGGCTCAACCTATGAGTATTCTGCAGGACGTGCGCCACGGCGCGAGGGGACTGCGCCGGTCTCCCGGGTTTGCCATCACGGCTGTGTTGACCCTGGCTCTGGGCATCGGCGCCAATACCGCCGTCTTCACCCTCATCGACACCGTCCTCTTGAAGATGCTGCCGGTCCGCGATCCGCAGCAACTGGTGGTGCTGACCGATCCGAACGATTCTGGCATCAGCGTCGGCTATGGCGCCGGAGAGCGCTCGGTCCTTACCAACCACGAATTTGAAAACCTGCGGGATCGCAACGCGGTCTTCTCCGGAATGTTCGCTTCGGAAAACGAGACCTTGCGCGGGAATGCCAACCTTGACGGGCAAGCGCCGGAAACAGTCAGGCTGAAGATGGTCAGCGGCGGTTATTTCACGGTGCTGGGCGCCAGTCCCATCCTGGGCCGCGTGTTTACTACAGCTGACGACGGCGCACCGGGTAGCGCTCCCTACGCGGTTCTCAGCTACGAATTCTGGCAGCGGCGTTTCGCCGGCTCGCCCGCAGTGCTCGAATCGCGCATCCGGTTTTCCAAAGCCGATCTCCGGGTCATTGGCGTGGCGCCGCCTCGCTTCTTCGGCGAGAGTGTGGGTGACGCGCCCGATTTCTGGGTGCCGCTCGA
>CAZZHN010000201.1:0-6755 GCA_964654065.1 uncultured Solibacteraceae bacterium | reverse complement strand
CTCGCTTCTTCGGCGAGAGTGTGGGTGACGCGCCCGATTTCTGGGTGCCGCTCGACATGCAGCCGCAGGTCTATCCCACCAACCGCAACATGCTGGCGGACGACCCCGGCCGCGTCGACAAAGTGATGTGGCTGCATGTTTTCGGCCGGCTCAAGCCGGGCATCTCAAGACCGCAGGCGCAGGCCAACGTGGACGTAGTTTTCAAACAGATCGTAGCCGAGGAGTTTGCCGGCCTGAGCCGGACCGATCCCAGTGTTCTCAATCAGAGCATCCGGCTGCATAACGGCGCCGGCGGCGTTTCTGCGCTGCGCGGCGAGTTTGCCGAGCCGCTGTCCGTGCTGATGGCAATGGTTGGCCTGGTGCTCGTGATCGCCTGCGCCAACATCGCCAATCTGCTGTTGGCCCGCGCCACCGGCCGCCAGAAGGAAATCGGAGTGCGGCTGGCATTGGGCGCCGGGCGTCCGCGCATCATGCGCCAGTTCCTCACCGAGAGCCTGCTGATCTCCTTCGCCGGCGCCGCCGCCGGCGTGCTGGTCGCGGTTTGGGGTGTAAGGCTGCTGACCCGCATGGTGGAGAGCGTGCCCGGTTCGGTTCTGCTCGACGTCCGCCCGGACTGGCGTGTGCTCTTGTTTACCACCGCAGTCTCGGCGGTGGCCGGGATCCTGTTCGGCCTGGCGCCGGCCTGGCAATCCACCCGCGTCAACCTGAGCCGCACTTTGAAAGAGGCAGGCCGCGGACTCACCGGCAGTTCCGCCCGAGTCGGCTTGGGAAAGATGCTGGTCGTTGGACAGATCGCGCTTTCCGCCGTGCTCCTGATCGGCGCTGGCTGGTTCATCCGCACTCTCCAGAACCTCGAAAACGTGGACCTGGGCTACCCGCGGGAAAAGATGATCCAGGTGCGCGCCGACTTCGCCGCTGCGGGCTACACCGGCGACCGGCTCCCCATCGTCTATGGTGCGGTGATGGAGCGTCTGGCGCGAATTCCCGGGGTGAAGGCAGTCAGCTACTCCAAGAACGGCCTTTTCACGGGAAGCGACTCCGACGACGAGATCAGCGTCGAGGGCTACAAGGCGCAGAAGCCGGGCGATGCCGACGTGTTCTCCGATTTCATCGGTCCAGGGTATTTTTCGGCCGTCGGGATTCCGATTCTGCTGGGGCGCGAGATCGGCCCGCGCGACGTGGCGGGAGCGGAACCGGTCTGCGTGGTGAACCAGGCGTTCGTAAAATCCTTCTTCGGCACCCAGAACCCCATCGGCAAGCACCTCACCAACCTCGATCCCGATGCGCGGCAGACCTTTGTGATTGTCGGCGTGTCCCGTAACGCGCGCGATCACAGCCTGCGCGAAGATGTAGCTCCCCGCTTCTTCATTTCCGCCGTGCAGATGGCGGGCGGCTATCGGCCCGGCACCAACTACGAAATTCGCACCCAGGGCGATCCGGCGAGCGTCGTGGCGGCGGTGCAGAAGGAAATCCTGGCGTTTGACCCGGTGATTCGTCTGGGCAGGGCCGCCACTCTGGAATCCCAGCTGGACAGGCGCCTGAATCAGGAACGCATGGTGGCGCAGCTCTCCGGCGTGTTCGGAGCGCTGGCCCTGCTGCTGGCTTCGATCGGACTCTACGGTGTCCTGTCCTACGGCGTGACCCGCCGCACCAATGAAATCGGCATCCGCATGGCGCTGGGAGCCGAGCGTAGCAGGGTCAGCGGCATGATCGTTCGCGAGACCGGAATTCTGGTGGGAATCGGTTTGGCGATCGGCGTCCCGGCGACTCTGCTGTGCGGCCGCCTGGTCGAGAACCGGTTGTTCGGCTTGAAGTCGGCCGACCCGCTCACACTGGGCGCGGCGCTTTGCATTCTGATCGCGGTGGCTCTCGCCGCCGGCTACCTTCCCGCCCGCCGTGCCTCCAAGGTCGACCCCCTGGTGGCCCTCAGATACGAATAACGACTCTTGCGGTAGGACAGACGATCGTTTTGTGTCGTCTGTCATTGGTTCTTGTTTTCGTGCATTCGCTTTGAGTACCCCGGGAATTGACAGACCACAAACACCGATGGTCTGTCCTACCTCAAGCGTTCACACGCCTTCTTTCCCGCAATTCCAACCACTTACCCCTCCGATCCCTTGACACAGCCCTTACCCTGAAATTGGGACGCCGGATATCAGAGAGCAAGGAACGAATCGGCAAGGATGCGTCCGCCATCCAGCGGGTCTAAATCATCGAAGTTCCCACTCAATCCATCGGGTGGCCGATACGCACGGCGATAAGTCCGCGAAGCCCGGCCACCCGCAACGAATCTCCTATCTGTCTTTCCCATCCCTCTCAGCCGTAGTGTCTCCAGCCGCTTCCGTCTTATACTCCACCTTCATTCGCGGCGGGTACACGTAAGCCGCTACCAGGCTCTCAGTCCCGTCGTTGCCGATGGCCTTGATGCCGAACTTGGTATCGTCGATGGAAACTCCAGGCAGCGTGAACTCGGTAACTTTGCCGACAAAGATTTCCTGTTCCCACACCGGCGCCGTGGTCGCCTTCATCATCACCGCATAACCCTTCAGGTTCGCGTCTTCGGCTGCCGCGTGCCAGCGCAGCACGGCGTCATAACCCTTGCCGCGCGAGATCATCGGCAGCCAGCGGGGCGGAGCGGGAGGCGCAGCAGGAGTCGCCGCGGCTGCGGGCGCGTCGGTCTTTTCCGCCGCGCCGGTTGCCGCCGGGGCTGCCGTGTCGGTCTTGGCGCCATCGGTGGCGCTGCCGGTGCCGGGCGTGCGCGCCTTGGTCCAGATATCGGGCGTCCGCGGCGCCATCGCCAGCGCGGCTGCCGCTGCGGCATTCAACTGCGCCACGCGCGCCGTATACGGCACCGACATGTTTTCCAGCGTGTCCCCCTCGTGATGCTGGTTCGCCAGGATCTCATTGGGCGTCGAAATCCTCACGGCGTTGAAGCCCTGCTGTTGAAATGGCGTCTGGTCGCCGCCGCGGCCCAGACGATCCTGCGCGTACTGCACATTCACTTTCAGCCCGGGCAAGTAGCGTGCGCCCGCCCACTCCACGTAGCGCGCTAACGCTTGCGCCCGGCTGTCGAGCTGGTCGTCGCTATACACGTTCACCGCATTGCTGCCGGTGCGGCCGTCGCCGGCAACCTCGGTTCCGATGATGTCGTTGTTTAGTACGGCCTCTATCAAAGCGCCGTCCTTTTTCGCCTGCTCGGCTTCCAACGTGCTGCCCACCAGGCCCTGCTCTTCGCCGGCGAAAGCGATGAAGACCAGCGTCTTCGAAAACTCGTATTGGCTCATCACCCTCGCCAGCTCCATCACGGCGGCGATACCGCTGCCGTCGTCGCAAGCGCCGGGAGCGTCCAGCGCGGCGTTCTTCTCCCAGTCCACCTGCACCGGCCGCTCGCCCACCGCGCTGTCGCCCGCGCCCGCGGCCGGCTGCGCCGCAGGCTTGCCCAGATTGAGCGAATCATAGTGCGCGCTCACCACCACCTCAACGTCCGGCATAGTCTTACCCGGCAGCACCGCGATCACGTTATACAGGTCGGCGTCTTTGAAGATGCGCCCGGTTTTCTTCACCCGCCAGTGGTCGTAGCGCACCTGGAGACGTGGGCTGTAGCTCTGGAACTCGGCGAAGATCCACTTGCGCGCGGCGCCGATTCCGCGTTCCGGATCATCCTGCGCCGACAGCGTGTGGCGCGTGCCGAAGCTCACCAGCTTCGCGATCGTATCGTGGACGTGCTGCGCGGAGATATCCCCAACGATCTTCTTGATCTGGGGCTGGAGGGCGCTGTTGGCGGCCACATCCGTCGCCGCAGCGAACGCCTGCGCCCCCAACAGTGCGCACAAAAGCAAGCCAACCGGTTTCATAGGAACACAGCATACCGTATCCGAGGAAAATCGAGTAATCGCCTCTAGAGAGTTCTGGTAAGGATTGCCCGCGTGGAGAATCCGGATCTGGTGATCACTGAACACGTTTCGGCCCGCCCGGCAGTTTCAGCCTTGGCATGTGGCAGGCGACGCACTTCTCCTGCGCCACCTACACACCTTGGCCCGCGGCACGCCCTCCCCTGCGACCGGTGGAGCATTTTCGCTGTGGCATGCCAAGGGCAGTTGTGATCGTACGCGGGCGATTCGACCACCGGGTTGGCGCGGGGGTTGTGGCAGGCCGTGCATCGGATGCGCGGATCGTCGCCCGCGAAGCACCTGCTGTTCGCCAGCCGGTACGGCTGAAAAGCGCACGTTGGCCTCGCCGAACTGGCGCAGCTTGACGATCTCGTCCCACGTCCGGTGGCACTGGGCGATTTTCTTCAAGGCGTTACCAGAAATCGGCAGATCCTGTAGCTCCATTCGGGCGTTACTGGGCAGCCACTGAGTAATCCAGGCTCCGCTCCACGTGCTCGCTGCCCTGTCGAATGGCGATCTTAATGGAATAGTTGCCGGGCTCGGGCACCGTGGCGATACTCATCGGAATGGCACCGGATGTATCGGGAGCGGGAAGATCGGCCGCCTGGCGCGCAACAATCCGGCCCCCGAGTGAGAACTCAACCTCCATGTGCGGCTTTGCATCGGCGCTCGTATCAGGATAGACCATGAAGTAAATCAATGGATGGACCGACGCTCGCACCAGGCCGCCTAGTTCGGGCAGCGCCCGCTTGCCGCTGTATTCCAGTGGATCGGACGCATCTTTCGGGCCATTGATCTCCTCCAGCTTTTTCACCAGAAGCAGATCGCTGAGGGCGACTCCGCCATACTCGGGGTTTTCGAATTGCAGGGAACGGACGCTGGCCTGGTCGGCTTCGCGGTCGGCCACAACCGCTTCCACAGTGTACCGGCCAGGCGGCAACGTCACCGTGCGCGTGTAGCTGAACGAACCGGCCTGGAACGCAGCTAGCCGCACGTCCGGAAACTCAAACGGGAAGTCCTGGCTCATCTTCTCCACCACGCGGCTTTCAGCGTCCCGAATCAGCGCCAGTACCACGATGTGCAGCCGATACGCCAGATCGGTTTCGCCGACTGGTCTCAGTCTGAGACCGGCGGCTGGAACCTCCAAAGCTATGGAGTATTGCGACCCAATGGGACCTGGCCGAAAGCGGAGCGCGCTCACGCGGAAGTCGAAAGCGTGTGGTGGTGGGCTGGCCTGCAGGGCGGCCATGGCCGGTTGCTCAAATAATTGTCGAGCGAGCGGATCGTGCGCTGTCGTGGCCCGCCGCAGGATCGGGCGCTGTTGGTCGTCCTCACCGGTCGGTGTCGGCGGAGGGGACTTCGTCGGCATCCGGTAGTCGCGGATGTCGAAGATTTTCCAGTTGCCGTGCGGCGGCGCCACGTTCAGCACCAAAGCCACCTCCCAGCGCGGGCCCTGAAAATACGAGACGCGCATATGATGCATGCCGGTCGCGAGCTTGGCCCGGCCGCCAGCGTGTTGCGTGGAATGCACCCCGTCATCATCGACGATGAGCCGCCCGTCGATGTAGAGCACGCTGCCATCATCGGAGTCCAGAGTGAACATATACGAGCCGGGCTCATCGACCCAGAAATCTGCGTGGTAATCGATGGCGAACCATTCAATCCTGCCACTCACCCCGGGAATGCCTTCGATCCAGGATCGCGTAGGGACGTTTAATGTGAATGTGCAGAGGGCGCCGACAGGCTTCATGGCTTCCAGTTTTGGCAGCATCCGCGTATCGGTCGGTAAGTCATAAACGTCGCCATGAATCATCCCGGTCGCGCAGGCAGGCGAGCCGAAGGAATAAACGGCTTCCTTCCGTCGTTCAATCGCGTGCGCGGGCAACGGCCACAGAAGCAGGAGCACCGCACCGGCGCTCCATGGGCGCTTCTTCCAGCGAGCGTGCAATCTTCTTCAGCACATCATCCGGACAAGCTGAAGTCAACTCTGTGCTCAAACTTGTCCTGTAGCGATTGACTGATCCGGCATCGTCGGAAACCGGATTCGACTAAACTGAATTCGGCAGCCTTTCGCTGCCTGGTCGCTCAGCTTCCGATGCGGACCGTCATGCCGGTTTGCGCGGAGACGCCGCCCACACTCACCGGCAGTGGAACCGCATCGCCCGCAGGCGCACCCGCCGGTACACATGCGTTCACCTGCGTCACGCCGGCGAAGATCAGTCCCGCCCAGTTCCCGGAACAAATGCTCGGCACTCCGCCAATCTGCACGCCGACCGGCGCAGCGGGCGTAGGGAAGAGTGGCGCAACGGGCAAAAAGCCGTCGCCCCAAGGCGCTGCCGTCTGTCCTTCTCCAGTGATGAAAAAGGTGAGGTAGGCACCGGGCGGCGCGGGACTGTCTATGTTGTAAGCGACGGTTCCGTCCGAGAAGGTGGTGATCGCCACCGCCTGTCCCGTTCCGCCCGTGTAGCAGTAAACGCCCGGCGCGGAGGTTCCCACCGGAATCGCTACGGCCTGGCTTCGCAGGCCGGCGTATTCCACCTGCACCTGAGTGGCCCCGGAAATCTCATAGGGAGCTACAGCGCTGACCTGCTGGCTGAGCGAATAAATCATCGGAGCCGCGATGTTATCGAAGTACACGCGCGTGTTGCCCACTTCCACCGGCAGGTATCCGCCACTGCCGTAGCCGGCGATTGCGATGGGACTCGCTCCAAAGCCAGTGCCGAAGATGGTGACCAGCTCGCCGGGCGATAAACTGCCGCCCACGAAACTGGCCGCGTTCAACACTCCGGCCGCCGGAAACGCAACGCTGCCGCTGATCACCGATTCGTAGGCGCCGCGGTTCACGGTTCCCGGCTGCTGCGGGCG
>CAZZHN010000200.1:0-8467 GCA_964654065.1 uncultured Solibacteraceae bacterium | reverse complement strand
TTTCTGTCTCCCAGTCTCTCTAATCGACTGGTACAGAAACCCCCGGTCAGGTCAGTGGGGCCGATACTCCGCTTGGAGGTTATCCATCACTTTCAAAAAGACATCCACCGCGACATCCTCTGCGTCAGCGGTGTTACTCAGAAACCGAAGACACGCCTGGTATACCGGTTTGGAATACTTCCGCCACAGCGCCTCGATACAACCACTTTCGCCCGTAACTTGAAAACGCTCAACCAACGCGGCATCTGCGAAATCGTTTGGATCCGTCGGCCGTCCGGGCGTTTGAGATCTCATATGGGAAACAATCGGCGGTGCACCAATTCCACAATCTCGGCAGAGAGATTTACAAGGATATCACGGAGCGTTCACGCCACTGTCGTTATGGCAGTTAATCCGGCAGGAGGTCTCGGCACTAAATCAGCCATTCCAAAAGGAGTCCCCGGCCCCGGGGGGTTGCGACGCGGGACGTGGGCGTCGTCACTTCTCTGCGGGGAGGTCACCTCACCTGCCCCACCCACGGCCTGCCTCATTGGAGTACTCTGGTTTGGTGTTGCGGAAGTTTCCTTCGGATGCTGCGCGGCGCGCACTCGCGGCGGCTCCGCAAGACTTCGGTTAGGGATCCGCAAGTGCCGGGAAGCGAGCGTAGGTGGAACAGGAGCCTAGGGGAACGCGCGCTGGAAGCGTTGATGACCAAACTCTGGGTCCTGGCGCTGGCTGCGATGATGTTCAGCGGTTGCGCCCACAAAACGCACGCGAAGGGACCAGCCCCGCCGGCCCCGCCCACTCCTGCGCCGATGATCGGCGATACCGAGGCCGGGCTCGCCAGTTGGTACGGGCATCCTTACCACGGGCGGGCGGCAGCCGACGGCGAGATCTACGACATGGAGACCATGGTGGCGGCCCACCGCACGCTGCCGTTCAATACCTGGGTGCGGGTGGTGAATGCGGCCAACTCCAAGTCAGTGGACGTGCGCATCATCGACCGGGGACCATTCGTGGACGGGCGGGTGATCGATTTGTCGCACGCGGCGGCGCGCGCCATTGACCTGCTGGGCCCGGGAGTGGGCCCGGTGCGGATTGAGGTAATCCGCCTGCCGGAGACCCTCGAGGCGGCGGTCTTCGCGGTGCAGGTGGGGGCCTTCCGCAGCCGCGAGAACGCGGAGCGGCTGCGGGCCGCCATGGCCGCCCGGTACGGCTCGGCTCGCGTGGTGTTAAAGCAGGGGAACCCGGACGTGTGGCGGGTGCTGGTGGGCGCTGAGGCGACGACGGATGGCGCCGAAGCCCTGGCCGGGCGCATCAACACCGAATCGGGTGAGAAAAACGGCTTCGTGGTGCGACTAGATTCTGAATAGCGCTCCAACAGAGTTCCACGCCATCGCGCGATCCAACCGAGATCTCATGAACCGGGCGTTGCCGGGCGCAGTCCACGGGCTGGTGGGCCAGACGCCCGTAATCGACAATCTTCGCCGCCTGATCGGCAAGGCATCGCGCAACCGGCTGCCGGTGCTGCTGCTGGGCGAGAGCGGTACGGGCAAGGAAGTGGTGGCGCGCGCGATCCACGAAGCGAGCCCTCGCGGACAGTTCGTTCCCATCGATTGCGGCTCACTGGTGGGCACCCTGGTGGAGAGCGAGCTGTTCGGCCACGTGAAGGGGTCGTTCAGCGGCGCCCAGGAAAGCAAGAAGGGGCTGGTGGAGCTGGCCGACGGAGGCACGGCGTTTTTCGACGAAATCGGCGACCTGCCGCTGGAGATACAGGTCAAGCTGCTGCGCCTGATCCAGGAACGCGAATTCCGCGCCGTGGGCGCGCTGCAATGGCGTTCGGTGGATCTGCGCATCATCGCCGCCACGCATCGCGACCTGAAGGCGGAGATCGCCAGAGGCCGCTTTCGCGAGGACCTCTACTTCCGTCTCAACGTATTCACCGTGCGGCTGCCCCCGCTGCGCCAGCGCAAGGCCGACATTCCGCTGCTGATCGACCATTTTCTGGAGAGCTCGCGTGCCGCCGGCTTGCCGTGGTTCGACCCCTCCCCGCAGACGCGCGCCCGGCTGCAAGCCTACGACTGGCCCGGCAACGTGCGCGAGCTGAAGAACGCCATTGACCGCATGGCGGCAATGCACTCTGAGCACCATCCCGAGCTCGACGCCGCGCTGCCTTCGGCGCTGCTCAATCAGGCCCAGTCGTCGGCACTGGAGCGGCTTTCGGCCGCGGTCGCCGTGGAAGGCACGCCAGGCTGCGAGTTCGTGGTTCGTCCGAAATCGCCGGTATTTACCATCAGCGAAAGCGAAAAGAATGCCATCGAACGCGCCCTCGACGCTGCTCACGGGGAACGCGGCAAGACCGCGCGGCTGCTCGGCATGGGCCGCACCACTCTGTATCGAAAGATGAAAGAATACGGACTGGATTGAGAATCGCGCTCGACGCCACCTACGCCATCGGGGAAGAGCTTAGCGGGGTCGGGCTGTATTCGCGCGAAATCCTGTCTGGTCTGCCGGCGCTCCGGCCCGAGGTACGCTTCGAATACTGGCTGCGGCCGCATCGGTTTTTTCGCGCGGACGGTTTGGCGGCGAGCCCGAACGCGCGCCGGCGTCTACTGGCCGGACCGCTCGGTCCCCGGCGCGCGGACCTGTTTCACGGCTTGAACCAGCGCCTGCCGCTGATGCGTCTGCGCTCGACGGCGGTCACCTTTCACGACCTTTTCGTGATGACCGGCGATTATTCGACGCCGGAATTTCGCGCCCGTTTTTCCGCGCAGGCGCGCGATGCAGCCCGCCGCGCCGACGTCATCATTGCGGTCTCCGAGTTCACCAGGCGCCAGGTTGTAGGGCTGTTGGGCACGCCCGCGGCGTGCGTACGCGTGGTGCATCACGGAGCGCGCGCGCTGGAATTCCCGGAGGTTCCCCGCGAACCGGTGATCTTGCACGTTGGGGCGTTGCAGGCGCGCAAAAACATCGTTCGCCTGGTGGAGTCGTTTGAAGCGCTCGACCAGAGCTGGCGGCTGGTTCTGGCGGGCGCCGCGGGCTTCGGCGCGGCGGGAATTATGGAGCGCATCGCACGCAGCCCGGCGCGCGGCCGCATCGAGATGCCGGGTTACGTCGCGCCGGCGGCATTGGCCGCTTGGTATGCGCGCGCGGCGGTCTTCGCATTTCCCTCGCTGGACGAAGGCTTTGGCATGCCGCTGCTGGAGGCGATGGCGGCTGGCACGCCCATTGTGACGTCCAACCGGTCCGCGCTGCCGGAGGTGGCGGGCGATGCCGCCGTGCTGGTGGATCCCGAAGACACGAATGCCCTAGCTGCCGCCCTACGCCAGTTGACCGGCGACGCGACGCTGCGGGAAGAGATGGCGCGGCGCGGCAGAGCCCGCGTGCAAAGTTTTACGTGGAAAAAAGCGGTCTGCGAAACCTGGGGAATCTACCGGGAATTGCTGGGGCTGGCGGACTAGCGGCTTTCTTCGTCGACTGCGATTTTCAGCGCCCGAAGAAAACGGTGATCCTGCGAGGTGAGTTTGATTTTGCCGGTGGCCTCGAAGGTGCGCTTGGGCTGCTCGTCCCCATCACTCACCTCAACATCGGCGTCCTCGTCGGCAGATTCGTCGCGACGGTTGAAACCGATGGTTGCTTCCAGGACCAGAAACACGTCGTATCCGGCGCGCTTGATTTCGCCGATCGCCTCAGCGATCCGGTCAGACTCGGACAGGGAATCGTTGATGGCATTCCCTAATTCCTGCATGAGGTGCTTCAATGGCTCGTCCACAGAATACTCCTAAAAATAGCGGACGCACCGGAGACGACCGGAGTTCCCGCCAGCAGGCCTAGCATCCACCCCATCTCGATTGTAGTAGACACCGCGCGGGTTCACAAGCTCGAACCTTCTTCTCTATCGGCAGTTTACGAGCGCTGAATCACAGGCGGCCGCGAGAGCGGGTTTTGTTACGATAGGGGGGTGAAGAAGCGGACTGCGTGGCGTCAAGGCGGCGAACTCTTGCGGCACCTGGTGCCCGCCGTCGTGAAGCCGATTCACAGCCTCTGGAACGAAGTAATTGGCTTCCTGTTTCTGTCGTTTGGCGCGATCTTCGCCCTCCGCACGGCGCGCTACCTGTGGTCCCATGACACCATGCGCGGGCTGCTCGCCGGGGGCTGCACGGCCATCATGGCGTGGTACGGGATCGCGTCGTTTCGCAAGGCGCGTAAAATTTCGCGCTCCTAAGGAATCCCTCGCCATGCACCCTGTCCGGCAACGTTATCTTTTGGGTACACCGATCCCCGAGGGCCAGCGCTCTGACCCGCGTTGCCAGACTGGAATGCCCTGTCTCTAGGAAGCTGGTGGCCGCGCTTCGGCGTGAACCAGAACCGGAGCCGCCGCCGAGAGTGGGCTATACAGGACGTCCACCAGCCTGCGGTGGGTGCGAATGCGCTCCCGCAAACCCAGCCGGTGGATAATGCGGCCCACGTGATCCGGATCGTATTGAATGCCAAAGCGCGCCCGGATGGCTCCTGCAAAGCGCGCGGTGGTCCAGCGGTCCGTCTGAAAACCGGCGGTGCGTGGGCCGGAGCGGTAGATCTCCGCGACCATTTGCAGTTGTTCGGCGTTGAGGCGGCTTGGGCGGCCGGGAGCGCGTCGTTTGCGAAGCCCGTCCATCCCTCGTCCGTTCAACGCGCGATGCCAGCGGGAAGCCGTGGTGCGGCTCACGCCGAATTTCCGGGCAACCTGGGACTGGCTGAGCCCCCTCTGCAGGTCCTGTGCGGCTAACAAGCGCCTGCTTTCCATTTCGTCGCGAGTCAGAATGCCTTGTGCGGCTGTTTCCATATTCCTCGCGCGGTTTTGATGGCGACCAGAGCGACTCCAGAATACCAAAAAACATACACGTTGCAAATTGTTTTTTGCAGGTTACGGACCGGAAAGGGCGAATTTGTCTAAAAGTTAACACTGCGGCGGCGCAGAGGAATGAAATCCAGCCGGTTAGGCGCCGGGCGGCTCGGCAATCATCCGCTCCACCAACTGGCGGATCTCTGCTTTGACGCGGATCAGTTCCTCGCCGCTGCCGACGCTGGGAAACCCGGTGTGTACAGCGCGCACACGGCCGTCTTTTCCGACGTAGATGGTGGTGGGAAAGGCTCCGATATTGTCGATTTGAGCTGCGACCGCTTTGAGGCTGGAAGGCTCGCCCGCCAGCAGCACCGGGTACGGAATCGCGAAGTGGCGCATGAAGGCGCGAAGCTGTTCGTGATCGGTATCTTCGGCGGGCTCGAAGCAGAAGGCAGCCATCTGCAGGCCCGCGGCGTGGTAATGCTTGTAGAGTTCCGCCAGAAAAGGTGCTTCGTCGCGGCAATTCGGGCACCAGCTTCCGGTGATGCTGATCACCAGCGGCTTGCCGCGGAAATCGGCTTCGGTGAAAGCGCGGCCGCTGAGATCGGGCAGACGGAACTGGAACGGCGCGGCTGGATCCTTGGCCCGGGCATAGGTCGCCGGGTCGGACGGCGGCGGAAGGTTGCGCGCGCGAGCAGCGGCCGGGCGCAAAGCATACAGTTTGCCGCGCTCGAACTTGAGATCCAGGCTGCCGTCATCAGCCAGGGCACCTTCCAGCATCACCGGGCGGTCGCCCGCGAAATGGCTGATCAAGAAATGCCTGCCGTCGATCTTGCCCACGAGCGTGCCGTCGTCTCCATCCACGCGCAGAATCGTGCCTTTCAAATCGTGGCCGGTCTGGCGCAAGAGAAGCTGCCAGGCCAGCGCGGGCCGGTCGAGGGAATGGATCTCCCATTCGCCGCCAAAATCCACCGCCAACTGCGGCTTGTTCGGCGGCTCTGCAGCATTGTGGCGAGGCTTAGCCTGAACCACGAGGTCGCGCTTGGTCCTCAATCCGCGGTAGACGCCCTGCAGGCCGTCGCTGGACGGTTCCAGGCGCAGTTCGCGGTTGAGATAGTCCCACTGCGCGACCAACTTGCCCTCCTCGATCGTGGCCGAAGTAGAGCATACCGGCTGGGTGTCTTCGAAGAAACAGACTCGCGCCGGCGATTCGCTGATTTCGAAGCGGAACGGAACCGATTCTCCGCCGGCGAGAATCGTCGCGTCCCAAGTCCCCTTGAAACCGGCCGCCGAGGCGGCACTGGCCAAAGCAAGCAACGCGAGCGAGAATCTCATAACACCCCGAGTTTATCAACTTCGCCCGTGTGACCGTGGCGCAGGCTGTCGAGCCTGCTGAGCCGAGAGTCGTCTCGGCTCTTCTTGCGGCTTTTTCTTGCGGCGGCTCTTTCTTGCGGCGTGTTTTCCTTGCGTCAGTGGATGCCGGCGATTTCCAGTGTGACCTGCACCACCGCGTGCGGCCCGACTTCAACTTCCTTCGCCTTCGGCCGCGCCTGCCAGAGCTTGACGATTGGTTCTGCGGTCCCATCCAGTTCCAGGTCGGAGGCCAGGACCAGGTACTTACCGGGCGGCAGCGGGCCGGTGACGCCGCTCCAGCCCTTCTCCACCTCGCTGCTCTGAATCGAGCTACTCAATGCGGCTTCCGACGGGGTGTCGGCGGGCATGACGTACAGGTGGACGTGCGACACCGGGTTGCCATCGCTATCGGCCACGCGCGCGGTGAGAGATCCGCCGTCGCAGGCCAGCACCAGGCGTACCCGGCCTTCCGCTCCACCGCCCGTCAGCCGCAGCAGCCCATGCAATACATCGGCCGTGCCGTAACTGGCCTCCTTGACGTAACAGCCTTGGGATAGGTTGCTGACGTGGAAACGATAGTCGCCTGCCGCCGGTACCCTGCCGAGAGAGAACGGGCCCGGGACCGGGACATCTCCTCCAAACTGGAAGGCGCCGCCCATCGAAGAGCGCAGGCCCGCGGCGTCCGCCTCATCGTCGAAGACAATCGACCTGATCAGTCCAATGCTCACCAACTTCTCCGCCGCGCTACCGCTGGGCGGCGGATCCCAGGTCGCATCTCCGGCAATCCTGGCCGGCGGCCGTGCCAGCAGCTTCACATCCTGCGCATCGCTGTCGGTGATCAGGACGGGTGTAAAGGCAGAAACGGAAGCCTCCGGCGGAGGATTGGAAGACTCGCCGGACCTGGCGGCAAGCAGGTAGCTGCCGGGGTGCAGCCCGCACGTCTGGAACTTTCCCTCTGCATTCGCTTTGACCGTGACGGGCGCGAAGGTAGACCCCATGAGAAGAGCCATGTGCTCGGTAATGGTCAGCGAATCCGGCGCTGCGCCGCCGCCAACGTCCAGCGTGCCATGGATGCAATACGAAGCTGCGCCCGCCATCTTCACGTCTGCGCCTTCCCGGTTTTCGCCGGGAGTCAAAACTACCGGCTGAGCTCCTTGCGCACCGGGGGCACTCGGAAAGTAAGTCGGCACCAGAACGCGCTGGCGTTCTGCGGCCGCCTCGGATGCTGCAGCCGCCCGCGCTGCCGCGGCCAGGGGCTTTTTCACCAGGATCAGGTAGCTGCGCTCCGCTCGCACCGGCTGCAGGCTGTAGCGCCCGTCGTCTCCGGTTGTGGCGGTCAATTCGCGGTCATACGCCATCTGGCCAAACTCGAATTTCTTCTCCAGCAGGAGAACGGCGGCGCCAGCCACGGGCTTCTGATCTTCATCTACGACTTTTCCGGAAATGGTGCCGCCCATCTTGACCAGGATTTCAACGCCGGTCACCTCCTGGCCCGCGTTGACCAAAGCGTAGACGCCCGCGCTCAGGGCGCGCCGTTGCTCGTAGACGGAGATCCAGTGCCGGCCAGGGTCCAGGCGCTGGAATGCAAACCGGCCTTGCGCGTCTGTGTTGGCCCTGAACTCATCCACGCTCACCGGCACATCCGCCAGCGGAGCGTTCGTGACGGCGTCCTTGACGACCCCGGCAACCGAACCGGAGACCGGCTCCGCAGGCGGCGTCTGCGGCCAGACCGCCGCGACGGAGAGAATGGTTGCAATCAGCAAGCGGCGCGCCATTACATGCAGGATTTCAGACTTCCGGCTCCCGGTCAACGGGTGGCCCGCGAAATACTGATGGGGCATGCTCTTTAGCTTGCCCGGAACACTAAAAGGATGATGAGCCGCAGATGACGGCGGGAGCCGCGCTGGATCGGTAAACGCTGCGCGACTGATCGGGCGGAATCGGCCAACGCGGATATTGAGATGACCGGGCGAAAAGCATCTCCGGGCATCCTACGGCTACGGGACCGTGGCTACAGACAATCGATTGAGTAAGTGCAGTAGAAGGCCCTTAGGGCTTTACTGCCGGCTGCCAGAGCTCAATCTTATTTCCGTCCGGATCATAGATCCAGCCGAAGCGGCCGTAGGATTCATTCATTCGTTTGGGATCAATCTTTACTCCCTCTTGTTTCAAGCGGTCGAGCAAAGCATCCAGATCGTCCACGATGTAGTTGATCATGAACGATGGGTGGCTGGGACCGAAATAGTCAGTGGAGCCGGGAAAAACAGTCCAAACTGTAACGTGTTCCTTTTGCGGGTCGTCGTGTTCGCG
>CAZZHN010000199.1:0-8487 GCA_964654065.1 uncultured Solibacteraceae bacterium | reverse complement strand
TGGGAATCCTGGACCCGCAGGAGGGAGTGGCGCAGCGGGCGACGTTCGTGGTGGACCCACACAATATCATCCGCTACGTAGCGGTGAACGATCTTTCGGTGGGCCGCAATCCGCAAGAAGTGCTGCGGGTGCTGGACGCGTTGCAAACCGACGAGCTTTGTCCATGCAACTGGCATAAGGGCGAAGAGGTGCTGCAGTTCAGCGTATAACGCGCCACGGAGCCGGGCATGACCTTTCAGGAACTACAGAACTCCATTCCGGAGTACGCCAGGGATTTGAAGCTGAATCTGGGCAGCGTCATAGAGCAGAGTGAGCTGACTGCCCAGCAGGCCTGGGGGACAGCCGTGGCCTGCGCGCTGGCAGCCCGCAATCCGCAGCTGTACGGCGCAGTACTTTCCGAGGCGAGCGCCAGGTTGAGCCCGCAAGCGCTGGATGGGGCCCGGACGGCGGCGGCGGTGATGGGGATGAACAACATCTTCTATCGCTTCCGCCACTTCGCAAGCAACGAGAAATATGGCGCTATGCCCGCACGTCTGCGCATGCAGAGCATCCGCACCCACGGGGCTGATCCGGCGGACTTCGAGTTGTGGTGCCTGGCAGTGTCGGCCGTCAACGGCTGTCAGGTCTGTGTCGACTCGCACGAGCACGCGGTGCGCGAAAAAGGGCTCAGCGAGGAAACAGTGCTGGCCGCCATCCGCATCGCGGCGATTATGCACGCACTGGCTGCCGTAGTGGGCGCGGAAACGGCCTCTTCGATGGCCGCGGCCTGATTCCGAGGAGAGCGGCCAAGGCAACGAAGGCACCGGCGGCAAGAGACCGCCGGCGTTACCACGGGGAAGGACCACGGCGGCGGCTCATTTGATAAGCTCGTTCCGATGTCCTGGAGAAATGCGGCCGTCCACGCTCTGCTGGCAACTGTGGTGGCGTTTGGCGCCACCCCGGTGCACCGCAAAGCGCTGCCCGTGTCCGCCGCGGCTGCGGCCGGACCCGCCGCGATCACGGTGGGCACGCTGCAGCTGACCCGCTGCGGCCTGGCTTACTGTGGCGTGCTGCCGCGGCCGCTCGATCCCACCGGGCAGGTTCCCGGCACGATTGATATCGGCTTTCAGTTTCACCCGCAGACGAGCCCGTCGCTGCCGCCGCTGGGCGCCCTGGTCGCCACCCAGGGAGGGCCGGGGTATTCCACCACGGGCTCTGCCGGAGAATACCTGGGACTGTTCGAGCCGCTGCTGGCACAGCGCAGCCTGCTACTGATGGACAACCGGGGCACCGGGACGTCAGGCCCGATCTGGTGCACGCCGCTGCAAAGCCAGGTCGAATATACCCAGAGTGCCATCCAGGCATGCGGGGGCGAGTTGGGCGATATCTCCGACCTTTACGGAACCGGGTTGGCGGCGGACGATCTGGCCGCGCTGATCGACGCGCTCGAACTTCCTCCAGTGGACCTGTACGGCGATTCCTATGGCACATACTTCGGCCAGGCCTTCGCCGGCAGGCACCCTGACATGCTCCGGTCGCTGGTGCTCGATTCGGCTTGGCCGGTGGTGGGCGAGAGCCCGTGGTATCCGGAGGCCCCGCCGGCTGCCAGCAACGCTTTCAATCTTGCCTGCGAGCGCTCGCCCTCGTGTTCGTATCAGCCCGGCGTTTCGATGAGCCGCATCGACAGCCTGCTCGATTCCGTCCGCGCCGATCCAGTCACAGGCACCGCGCCGAACGGCGACGGCGTTCCGGTAACCGTCACGGCCAACGCGCAGGGCCTGGCGTATGTGATGTTCTCCAACGCCTCCGGCCCGGTGGTCTACCGGGAACTCGACGCCGCGGCACGCGCCTGGCTGAACCAAAACGACCAGGCTCCCTTCCTGCGTCTGATCGCGGAAAACGAGGAGGCTGCTTACGGCGCCAGTGGATTCGTCCGGCCTTCCGAATCGAGCTCCGGCCTGTTTGTCGCGGTGAGCTGCACGGACTACCCGCAGACTTATTCAATGACCGCGCCGCTCGGCGTGCGCGCCCTTCAGGGGCAGAACGCCATCGCACAGGAGCAGGCGCAGGATCCGAACGTGTTTGCACCGTTCACCATCGATGAATTCCTGCAGATGCCGCTCGATTACAGCGTGGTTAACCTCTGCCTGCGGTGGCCGGTGCCCAGTGCCGCCTATCCGCCGGGACAGCCGGTCCCCCCGGGCACGGTCTTTCCGGGAATGCCGGCCATCGTCCTCTCCGGCGACCTGGACTCTTTGACGCCGGCCACTCAGGGTGCCAAGGCCGCTGCACTCTTCCCCGCCGCCCAGCATATTGTCCTTGAAAACAGCTTTCACGTGACGGCGCTCGCCGACCCGTATCACTGCTCGTCGAACATCGTGCGCAATTTCGTTCAGACGCTCAACCCGGGAAATACGTCGTGCGCATCCGCCATTCCCGAAGTGCGGCTGGTGCCGCAGTTCGCGCTGGCATCCAGCGAGCTTGCACCAGCGGCAGCGCTTGACGGTAACCAGGGGACCACGGTGGATTTGCAGGTGGCGGCTGCGGCCGCCTACACCGCCGGCGATGCCCTGGCGCGTTACTGGGTGAACTACAGCAGATCCGGCGTCGGATTGCGCGGCGGCACATTCAGCTACCGGTACCAAGGCAGCACGATCGAATTCGATCTCAGTTCCATGCAGTGGACCCAGGACGTCGCCGTGTCGGGAACCATTTCATGGAATGTGACTGGGACCGGGGCCATTCAGGCAGACCTGGTCGTCACCGGTCCGGGATCGAGCAGTGGACCGCTGACGGTGACCTATCAGGATTGGACGCCGCTCTCCATGGCTGCACTGAGCGGTACATTCAGCGGCCGCACGATCGCGGCCACGATGTATGCTCCCTGACGGCTGGCGCAGCTATTGCGAGGCTCCGGCCGCCCGCTTCATGGCCCGATCGATGCGGTCGATATAGAGGATGGTCTCCCGGTAGGGAGGAATCTGGTTATGGTATTTCTCCAGCGCCTGGGGGCCAGCGTTGTAGGCTGCCAGCGCGTGCCAGAGCTGTCCGTCGTACTTGAGCAGCAGGTCGCGCAGGTAGCGCGCGCCCCCATCGGTGTTCTGAGCCGGATCATTGGGATCGACTCCCAAATCCTGGGCCGTGGCCGGCATGAGCTGCATCAGGCCGACGGCGCCTTTGGGAGACAATGCCCGCGGGTCGAGCCCGGATTCGGCCGCCATCACGCTGCGAACCAACTGGCGCGGCAGCCCATACTTGTCGGCGGCGGCATCAGCCAGCTGCTGGGGGGCAAGCAGGCTGATGGATTCCAGCTTTTGAGCCTCGCCCGGCAGCGCGGTTACGGGCGCGCTTTGGCCGTCCGGTTCGAAGCCGACGATGGCTGAGGCCGCCAGTTCCGTGTAGCCGCCGTCGGAGTGGAGCCGGACGACAGCGCCCAGGAGTTCGTGGCCCTCCACGTGCAGTCGCGATCCACTGGCAAAGACGGCGTACTCTCCCGCCGAGGCGGTAGCAGCCGCGATCAGCCAGATGATTGGCACTAAACGCATAACCTTCTACTATTGTGACGCACGCGCCGTGGCCGGCGTGCAGTGCCGTAGCATTTTTATCGATTTGTTATCGTAGAGGTGGTCCTGGCGTATGCCATTTCACATCCAACCGATTCGGGAGATTCTGGTTCGGCCGGCTTTGCCCCCCTCGCTCTCGCGGATGACGGAGCTGGCCTACAACATCTTGTGGAGCTGGGAGCCGATGCAGCGCGCCATCTTCCGGCGCCTGGATCCGGCACTGTGGCGGGAATGTGGATACAACCCGGTACTGATGCTGGGCCGTGTATCGCAAGCCACACTGGACAAGGCCGCTTCCGATGCGAGATACCTGGCGCTCTACAAGTTGGCTTGCGATACTTTCGATTCGAACATCAGGAAGGCGCCGCCGCCGGCCGACGGCAAGCTGATCGCTTATTTCTCCGCGGAGTACGGGCTCACCGAGTGCCTTCCGGTGTATTCGGGCGGCCTGGGAATTCTTTCGGGCGATCACCTGAAGTCTTCGAGTGATCAGGATTATCCGCTGGTCGGCATCGGGCTGCTCTACCAGCAGGGGTATTTCCGGCAGGCGTTGAATCCGGATGGCTGGCAGCAGGAACGCTACCCGACCAACGATTTCTACACGCTGCCGCTGGTTCCGCTGAAGAACGCGGAGGGCAACGACCTGAAGGTCACGGTGCAGCTGCCCACCGGCGACGTGTACATCCAGGTGTGGAGACTGGACGTGGGGCGGATCGCGCTCTACCTGCTGGACACGAATATTCCGGAAAACGTGCTGCCGCAGGACCGCGACATTACCGATTCGCTTTACGGTGGCGACATCGACACGCGCATCCGCCAGGAGATCGTGCTGGGCATCGGAGGCATGCGGGCGCTGCAGGCTGCCGGCCTGAAGCCCACCGTGTTCCACATGAACGAGGGGCATTCCGCGTTCCTGGTGCTGGAGCAGGTGCGGCGATACATGGGCGAGGACAAGCTCAGCTTTGAGGAGGCGCTGGAGGCCGCACGCACCAGCAACGTTTTCACCACCCACACGCCGGTGCCGGCGGGCATCGACTTGTTCGATCCGGGCATGATGTACCACTATTTTTCTGCCTACTGCGGCGAGATCGGCGTGGACTTCAACCAGTTGATGGGACTCGGCAGGCGGAACCCGTTCGACCGCGACGAGCGTTTCTCGATGGCCGTGTTTGCGTTGAAGACCTCGGCCTACCGCAACGCGGTGAGCCGGCTGCACCGGCAAGTCTCGCAGGAGATGTTCCACGACTTGTGGCCGCAATTGCCGGTTTGGGAAGTCCCGATCACGTCGGTCACCAACGGCGTTCATGCGCCGAGCTGGCTGAACGGCGATCTGGCGGGGCTATACGACCAGTACCTGCTGCCGGAATGGCGGGAGCGGTTTAACGACGTCTCGATCTGGGAGCAGGTGAAAGACATTCCCGACGAGGAACTGCTGGAAGCGCACCGGCGGCGGAAGCGGCGGCTGGTGGCGTTTGTACGGGAGCGGCAGAGCTCTTCGGCGGTGCGGCGCCAGGCGGCGGTTGCGGAGGTGCGGCATTCGAGCGAAGTGCTGGACCCCAACGCCTTCACCATCGGTTTTGCGCGCCGTTTCGCCACCTACAAGCGCGCTACGCTGCTGTTTCGCGATGTCGAGCGGCTGAAGCGAATCCTGCTCCACAAAGAGATGCCGGTGCAGATTGTCATCGCCGGCAAGGCGCACCCCAAGGATCAGCCAGGCAAAACCTTCATTCGCGAGATTGTCCAGCTTTCGCGCGATCCGGAGCTCTGGAAGCACGTGGTCTTCGTGGAAGACTATGACATGAAGGTGGCGCGCGAGTTGGTGCAGGGCGTGGATCTATGGGTGAACAATCCGCGCCGCGGCGAAGAAGCATGCGGCACCAGCGGCATGAAGGCCGCGATCAATGGCGTGCTCAACCTCAGCATCCTGGACGGCTGGTTCGACGAAGCTTACGAGCATTCGGGCGGCTGGGCGATCGGCGAGCGCGAACCGTACTCCGAAGACCAGGATGCGCTGCACGCCAGCGCGATCTATTACCTCCTCGAAAATGAGATCGTGCCCATGTTCTTCGAACGGCGCGAGCAGGCGCCGCGCGAATGGGTGCGGCGCATGAAACAGTCGTTGATGTACATTACCCCGCAGTTCGACTGCCGGCGCATGGTGAAAGAATACATGGATCAGCTGTACCAACCGGCGCATGAGCAGCATTTGCACGCCGTGGCGGGACAGTTCAGCCTGACGCACGACAAGGCGCGTTGGAATGCGCGGGTGCGCGAGGTTTGGGAGCGAGTGCGGTTCCTCGAGTCAGGTGACGGTCCGACCGGTTCCTGGATCAGCGGCAAGCCTGTGCCGGTGCGCGCCTCGATCGACCTGGCCGGCCTGAAGCCGGAGGATGTCCGAGTGGAACTGGTGATGGGCCGCGTGGGCAGCAACGGACATCTGGAAGAGACCGAAGTGATGGTGCTGCCGGTGTTCGAGCAGCATGGTACAGCGACCGTGTTCGGGAAGGAGATTCTGCCGGACCGCACGGGACGCCTTGGCTACGCCCTGAGGGTCAGCCCCAACCATTTCGACGATCCGCTGACGCGTCCGTGCACCAACCTGTTGAAATGGAGTTCCGGCGGGTAGCGGTGGTAAGCCTGAAAACGATACTATTACTCTCATCACCATTGGTCTCGTCATAAAAGGGGGATGCATTTGTACCCCGTTCCGTGGTATGTATGAGTTTAGGCACTGGCGGGAGGCCGAGCCCGTTCGGCATGTAGTCGGAGATCCCGCCCCAGCCCCTCTTAGTGATCCCACGTCGCCCCCCTGGCCCATGGACCGGCCTGCGGCAGACGTGGAGCGTGTTGGTTTTCGTCAACGCCCGGTATAGTTAATTACACAATCGAAAGTCTCTTCTCCCGCACAAACGGAGTACTCCTCCATGGACAGCGATCGCAAATACAGACAACACGGGTACATGGACACGGACCGTGACGGCAAAGCTCCCCGGGACGATCGTCCCAAGCCGCAAGGACCGCGTCCGCCCATCGATGTGACCGGCCCCCGCTTGCCGCGTCTGGTTCAACACGTGGCGGCCTCCCGCTGCTACAACTGCTCGACGGCATTGCCGGAGGGCACGGATTTCAACGGCACCTGCCCGAAGTGCAATGTCGCGCTGCACTGCTGCAAGCAGTGCTCGCACTTCGAGCCTTCCACCCGCTTTCAGTGCCTGAAGCCGATTCCGGTGCGCATTCCGGTGAAAGACGCGGCCAATGAATGCAGCCTGTTCACGCCGCGCGTGACGGTGGCGCGCGAAGGAACGTCGAACGGATTGGGCGCGCAGTTGATGGGGCCGGCGGGACCGCCCGCGCCGCGCAACCCGGAAGACGCTCGCAGCGCTTTCGACAAATTGTTCAAGAAGCTGTAGCGGGGCGCACGGCGTGGCGCGTGCCGCGTCGAGATTTGTCTCGACCCTCCACCGCCGGCCGACCAAAGGAGCCGCGCATTGCTGATGCGATTTCTGGTGAAGCTGATGCACGGCCTGCACTACACCATCGGCATCAGCACACCCCCTCCCGAGAAAGAACGCTTCTACGTATTTGTCTGGCTCGCGATCGGCGTCGTGATGGTGCTGTTTTTCCTCGGCATGCTCTGGGTGATGCAGTAGGCGGCTGCCAGCACGCCATGCCGTTTCGCGAGGGCTTGCGCTGCCCTCCCCGCGGAGTCATAAACTGGCTTTGATGCAGCGCGGCCAAATTCATCTCTTCGGTATTCTGCTCACGACCATGTTCAGCCTGGCGGCGTGCTCAGTACGGGGCGACGGCGCGGTGGTGCTTACGATTCCGCACCCCGACGATGCCACCAAGAAAGTGGAAGCGTTCTACGTGAAGCCGCAGGGCAACGGACCCTGGCCCACGGTGCTTTTTCTGCACGGCCATCAATCGCCGCCTTCGGCGGGCGGCAGGGACTTCGTGAGTTGGGGCGTGCTGGAGCGGTTCGCCCGACGCGGCTATCTCGCCGTTGCGGTTTCGCAGCCGGGGTATGGCGGTTCGACTGGTCCGGCCGACTTCTGCGGTTCGGTCACGCAGCACGCTGTGTTGGGTGTTCTTTCGAACCTCGAGGCCAGGGGCTACGTGTCTCCAAACAAGATCGTGCTGGAAGGGGTCAGCCGCGGCGCTCTGGTGGCGGGCCTGATCGCCGGGCAAGGCACGCCGCTGGCGGGCGTTGTGCTGATCTCGGGTCTCTACGATCTGCCGCAGTTCGCTCGCGACGCCCGATCTGCCCAAGCCAGAGAGATCGTGAACTCGATCAAGAATGAGACCGGCGGAACGATGGATGCGCTGCGGGCGCGATCCGTGCTGAATCTCGCGCGGTACATCCAGATGCCGGTATTGATTCTGAATGGCGCGAAAGACGACCGCACGAATCCGGATCAAGCCCGCCGCCTGGCGGAAGAAATCAACGCGCACGGGGGCAGAGCGCGTGCGATCATTTACCCCGACTTCGGCCACCAGATCCCGGCGGCGGTTCGCGACCCGGAGATCGATCCTTTTGTGGATAGCGTCCTGGGTAAGTGAGAGCGGCCGCATCGCGGTCCGGTAGCGTTCTCAGAGCTGCGGGGCAGGATCCGGCTTAGAACGGCACGTCGTCGTCGGTGATGCCCTGGTTCATGTCATCGGGCGGAGCCGGCGGAGCGCCGGCTTGCGGCCGACCGCTGCCGCGAGGCATAGAGACCACGCGCTCGCCTTCACCGCCAGCAGCGCCGCCCTCACCGCCGCCGCGGCTGCTGAGCAGGATCAACTCCTCGCAAACCACTTCGGTGGTGTAGCGCTTTTGGCCGTCCTTATCGTCCCAGCTGCGCGTTTGCAGGCGGCCTTCAATGTAAACGTTAGTGCCCTTGGTGAGGTAATTGGCGCGGTTTTCGGAACGCCACAGCACGCAGCGGTGCCACTCCGTTTCTTC
>CAZZHN010000198.1:0-8733 GCA_964654065.1 uncultured Solibacteraceae bacterium | reverse complement strand
AGCGATGCGCCGTGAAAGAACCCCACGTTGACGTGCGAGGTGAATACATTGACATACCCGAAGGGCGCATCTCCCAAACATGCAACCGGACAGCCGTCATGTAACAGCTCCCGGACTTCGTCCCCACACTTTCGCATCACCTCAAACCACTGATGCGCGATGGCACCCAGTTCACCGGCATGCTCTTTCATCCACGCATCGATGGCCGGGTCCCGCTCGACAGCGCCGTTGAATCGCAGCAACTCCGTTCTCATTGCTGCTCCACCTTCTGTTTTCGAAATTTGTGGTTGCGCAGCACCCTCACTTTTCCTCTAACATGGTCCCTCGTCTGGAACAGTCCTTCTTGTCCGGGAAGCGTCGCTCCCGGCTAACGCCACAGACCTTTATAACCCGGACCGTCCGTGACCGGCTTTTCGGCCATCCGCGCACGATCCCGGACCACGCCCGGTTACTCTCGGTTGGCGCCAGCCAGCGAAAGAATCGCTCCGCCAAACAGAAGCGTGTCGGCGAAGTAGTTGACCCCTTCGACCTGCACGCCGGCATTCGGGTCTGCCAGCGCCCCGATCAGGACAGGCCCGTAGATCACCACAACCAGGAGTACAATCCACGCGCCCAGGTATGTGGCCGCAACGCGCGTCTTCCGCGCCAGCAGAAAGCAGACGCCGCCCACCATGAGAAACGCACCCGTCACATAGTCGATGAAAGCACGAACGGGAATCCAGGGGGGCATCTGTTTCACGAGCGGAACTCCGGGAAGTCCCAGCGGATGCAGAAAGTGCTGAACGCCGAAAAAGATCGCCGCGATCGCGATCGCCACGCGGCCCACAATGATCAGACCCTTACCTGGCCCTGCGCGATTCCCGCCCATCGCAATTCCTGCCAAAACCCAGCCGGCGCCCCCGAACGACATTTCCCGGACAACGATCGTCCATGGGAGTCGGCCGCCTGCGGTTACCGCTCCCGGGAGATGCAACATCGCCACAAAGAGGAACATCATGGCCCCGAACGGCAGGCCGGACCACCGCACCTGACGCTTGGTGGCGATGCTCAGCGATGCGCCAATCAGCGCGAAGCCGACGAAATAAACCCAAAACATACGCCACGGCATGTACGACGGCACCCCGGCAAGCAGGGCCTGTGGGCTGGAAAGATGTTCTGCGCCGAAGACCGCCAACGGGATGGCGAAGCACAAGTGGGTCAGGGCCACGATCTTGTCCATGCCGCGAGCCTGAGCAATATCGTTCTTCGCGGCCAAGAGCCCAATCGCGAGCAGCGTGAGGCCGGCGGCGGACATCCACAACGCGGGGCCCGAGAATGCAAGGAATACGGCGAGAATAGTCGGCTGCATGAACCTCCTGAACCGATACAAGCTCTTGAAATTTTACAGGAGATACGGGACAGGCTACGAAACCCCCAATTAGAGTACCGCCTGCTTCGCAGTTTCGTAGCCTGTCTGACCCGAATTGCCGCGAATTCGGATTGCCGACCGCTGTTCCGGGTGCGGAACCCGGCGTTTACCTGGAGCTGGTGGATGCTGCCAGCGAGTCCAGAAATTCGTACCGGTCGCGATGCGCTTCGGGAAGCGCCTTGCTCTCTACATCGATGTGCATCACCTCGTGCGTCTGGGTGAAATTCGGCCACTTCGCCAGGCCCGGGCCGCTCGGATCGCCCGTTTTGATGAAGTTCGCCCAGTATGCGTTCATCGTTTCCGCGACTTTTTTATCTTCCGGCTGCCAGTCTGCCTTCTTGGACAGGAGCATATTGAATACATACTCCAGCTCCGCTGCGTGAGCCGCGCCAAGGGTCTTGAGCCCTGTGCCCTTCATCGCGTCCGGAATGGGCACGGTGCGATCGAACTGGTAGCGGTACACGGGCTTGCCGGTCTTGGCCTGCATCTCGAGCCATTTCCACGTTCCGACCACGATGAAGTTGTCGCTCGCGAGATCGCCGGCCGATCGGACCGCCTCTTCGTCGGTCGAGGCCGGATACAGTTTCAAGGCGGCGGCGGCGTGGTCTTTGAACTGCTCGCGCAACTGCCCGGTAAAAACCTGCGCAGTCGGCTTCACTTTCGCCATGGACACCTGCATGCGAACCTCGTCCGCGTTCCACCCCGCCAGCAGCGGGACCTGGCTCTGTTTCCCGGCGGCAAAAATGGCCTGCACCTCGGTGGGCAGAAAGTACCCGTCCACGTTCGGCCAGAAGCCGAATCCATTATTGGTCTTCGTCGCCGCGGCAAGCAGGTCAGCGGCGGACTTTGCGCGCATCTCGGCGAGCGATGCCGCGCCGAGCGAGGCCGCGAACGCCGCCCCCTGCTTTTCGCTTTCCGCCAGCGAGTTCGAGCCGCGCCCGCCCACCGCTCCAAAGAACGCCCCGCTCTCACCCACCGCCTGCTGGAACAAGTCCCGCGAGAGCGGCGAAGCCATCAGCGCACTCACCGAAAGCGATCCCGCCGATTCGCCGCCGATGGTCACCCGGTGCGGATCGCCGCCAAACGCCGCGATGTTCTTCCGCACCCACTCCAGCGCCGCCACCTGATCGAGCATGCCGTAGTTGCCGGAGGCCTTGTGCGCGGATTCCGCCGTGAGCCAGGGGTGGGCCAGGAAGCCGAAGACACCCAGCCGGTAATTCGCGTTGACCACGACGATGCCCCGCTTCGCGAAGCTCTCGCCGTCATAGCGAGGCTCGTCGCCCGAGCCTGCCGCGAATCCGCCGCCGTAAAACCACAGATACACCGGCATGCGTTTCCCGGTGGCTTTTGCCGGAGCCCAAACTGTCAGGGTCAGGCAGTCTTCGCTCATCGGTTTGCCGCGGGCAACGATATCCCCGAACACCTTGCCCTGCATACAAGCCGAGCCAAATTCGTCGGCCTTGCGCACACCACTCCAGGCCTCGACCGGCTGCGGCGGCTGCCATCGCAGCTTCCCAACCGGCGGAGCCGCAAACGGCACACCCCGGAAGATTCGAACCGACGAGTCCGCGTTGACCACCCCTTCGAGTGTTCCGCTATCCACCTTCGCCTGGTCGGCTGTCGCCGCTCCAGCGGCCAGCGCAGAGGTCAAAACCGCCGCTGTCATCAGAAGATTCCGCATGTTCGTGTCTCCGTATGAATTCGTTTGCTATTGCGTTGTCGTGAAATTGCCGTGGAGGGATGCCTTTGAGTCGGGTCCCACCCAAACGTCGAACCGCGCCGGCTCTACCACCCACGCCCTCTTGGCCGCGCTCCAGTAGCTCAATTCGCCGCTGCCCAGCTTGAAGTGGACCGTTCTTTTTTCGTGCGCGGCCAGGGTGATACGCTCGAAGCCCTTCAACTCGCGCACCGGCCGCGAGGAGCTGCCGTACTGCTGATGGACGTAGATCTGGGCGACTTCATCGCCCGTGGAGGCTCCCGTATTCTCGACGTCAGCCGCCACTTCCACCGTCTGGCCGGCCTTGACTTGCGCCTGGCTGACCTGCAGGTTCGAGAAGCGGAACGCGGAATAACTGAGGCCGTAACCGAAGGGATACAGCGGCGTGCTTTCTTCGTCCCAATAGCGCCTGCCCTGACTCTCCGGCGACTGCGTGGTGTTGTGGGCATAGTAGATCGGCGCCTGGTCCGCATTGCGGGGCCAGGTCACCGGCAGTTTGCCGCCGGGAACCGCGTCGCCGAAAAGCAGGTTGGCGACCGCGTTGCCGCCCTGCGTGCCCGGATACCACGATTCCAGAATGGCCGGAACGTGTTCGGAGGCCCAGCGGATGTCCAGCGGCCGCCCGTTCAACAGAACCAGCACCACCGGCTTGCCGGTGGCTGTCACCTCCTCCATCAGTTGCTCCTCATTGCCCGGCAGCGTGAGCGATTCCCGCGATGCCGCTTCGCCGCTCATATCTTGCGCCTCACCCAAAACCAGGATCGTCAGATCCGAGGAACTGGCCAGGTCCACCGCCTTCTTCACCTCGGATTCCGCCTGGTCGGCCGTCCAGGGAGTCCGCGGCTTAGCCGGGAAAATCTGGTCGAACGGCGATGGGAACTTGCGGCTGATCTCCACTCCGGGCGTGAAGTTGACCTGAGCCTGCGCGCCAACCTTTCGGCGCAAGCCGGCGAGAACGGTCACCGTTTCGGCCAGATCGTCGTTAAACGCCCACGAGCCGAGCGTGTCCACCTGCGAGTCGGCCAGCGGTCCTACCACCGCAATCCTGGCGTAGGCGCCCTTCTTGAGCGGCAGAAGATTTCCTTCGTTGCGCAGCAGCACCGCGCTCCGTTCCGCCGCCAGCCGCGACGCCGTCCTGTGTTCCGGACTCGCCAGCACTCGCGCCGCGCGCGCTTCGTCCACATACGGGTGCTCGAAGAGCCCGAGGCGGACCTTGATCGCTAGGATGGCGCGGTCCGCCTCTTCAATCCGCTGAACCGTGATCTTGCCGGAACTGACCGCCGCCGCCAGATTCTGGGCGTAAGCGGTGGCGCCGATCGCCATCTCCATGTCCACGCCGGCATCGAGCGCGCGCACCGCGGCGTCGGACAGGTCCCTGGCAAAGCCGTGAGTCGCGAGGCTCTTTACCGCATTGGCGTCGCTGACCACGAATCCCTGGAAATGCCAGTCCTCGCGCAGCACATCGTGCAGCAGCCAGCGATTGCCCGTGGCCGGTACGTCGTTCAGATCCATGTACGCGCTCATGGCCGACCCAATGCCCGCCTGCACCGCCGCGTGAAACGGCCGCAGGTAGACGTTCTGCATCTGCGTTTCGGGGATATAGGACGCGTCATAGTCGCGGCCGCCCTCGGCCGCGCCATACCCGGCATAGTGCTTCATGCAAGCCAGGATATGGTCCGGCGAGCCGATCGATTCACCCTGGAATCCCCGCACCTGGGCTGCGGCCATGGCTGCACCGAGCCAAGGGTCCTCGCCGGCGCCTTCCACGATTCTTCCCCAGCGCGGGTCGCGCGCAATGTCGACCATCGGAGCAAACGCCCAGTTGATGCCCACCGCACTCGCTTCCTTAGCCGCGATCGCCTGCGCTCCCGCAACCATCGCCGGATCCCATGAGGCCGCCATCGCAATCGGCACCGGGAAAATAGTGCGGAAGCCGTGGATCACATCGAAGCCGAAAATCAGCGGAATGTGCAGGCGCGATTTCTCCACTGCGAGCCGCTGCAGGACGTTGATGCGCGCCGGATCGGTGACGAACAACACCGAGCCGAGCTGCCCTTTCGCCACTTGCTCGTCCACCTGCGGGGATGGCGCGAACACGAAGACCTGGCTGAGCTGCCCGATCTTCTCCTCCAGTGTCATCTGATTCAGCAGCCCGTTCACCCGCTTCTCCACCGCCTTGTCGTCCATCGGAATGGCAGATGGGGTCTGCCCAAACGCCGCCAGCGTCATCAGCGCGCTGCCTGCCCACCCCAATACCATCCGCGCTCCGTCTCGTCGTCGATTGCAGTTCAAGGAATCACTCCTTCTCACTCACCGCCCGTCTCGACACACCAATCCTCCGGGCGATGCTGACCAAGTTTATTTGGTGGCCGGCAGCCGCTTCTAGGGGTCTACGGTATGCACACAGGTAAATTTGCGAAATGATTAGTATCAATGGCTTGCGGGGGCTGGCCGGTATGTATGCTCGGCGATCATACAGGCCTTCGAGCCCGATGATAAGATAAGCTCACCGTCGCGCCCCGCGTTGGCGCGCCCAAGGCAGCCCGGATGCTGATCGAAAAAGATAGAGAGCCTACCCCGCTTCCGGCGAATGGCTCGCACCGCTGCACCGATGCGGAGCAGGCTGCGGTGCGCGAGCAGATGCAGCGCATGCTGTCGCACTCGCTGTTCCGCAACAGCAAACGGTATCCCCCGTTGTTCCGCTTCGTGGTCGAGTCCGCGCTCCAGGGTCAGCCGGATACCATCAAGGAACGTCAGCTTGGGGTGCAGGTCTTTGGGCGCGAACCGGATTACGATACCAACCTCGACCCGATCGTGCGCTATACCGCTGGCGAAGTTCGCAAGCGGATCGCCCAGTATTATCATCTGCCTGAGCACCAGGGCGAACTCCGGATCGATCTCCCTTCCGGCTCCTACGTGCCCGAGTTCCATTTCCCGGCCGCGGCGCCATCGCCGGCCGCGCCCATCGCGCAATCGGCTTCTCGCGCTCCCTCGCGTCCGCGCTGGGTGCTTGCCGCCGCCGTTGGTGTGGCTGCGATTGCCGCTTTCCTGCTCTGGCAAAAGCCGTGGCAGAGCAGGAATGCGCTCGATCGCTTCTGGTCTCCCGTGTTTAGCTCCAACGACCCGGTTTCCATCTGCCTCGCCCCCCCGGTTCTGGTCTCCAGCTTCAGCTCCCCCGACGGCGCCGCCCAGCGCGGCTCACAGGAATCGAATGATGCCTCCGCGCGAAGAACCGGCACCATCGGCTACGGCGACGCCATCACGCTCGCGCGCATCACCGGCCTGCTCCAGGCCAAGGGCCGCCAGTACCGCATCGGCGATCAGAGCTATCTGGACCTGGCCGACCTCAAGCTTGGCCCGGTCGTCCTCATCGGCGGCTTCAATAACGCCTGGACCGTGAGGCTCACCAACCGGTTGCGCTTCGTCCTCGCTCTCGACAGATCGACCGCAACCAGTTGGATCCGGGACAATCAGCACCCCGACCGCAGGGACTGGTCGATTCACTGGACCGCGGCCGGTCCGGAGGTTGCCGAAGACTACGCCGTCGTTTCCCGGTTCTTCGACCCGAACACCGGCAGGCTGGTCGTCGCCATCGCCGGGATCACCGGCATCGGCACCCTCGCAGCGGGTGAGTTCGTCACCGACAACCGCCTTGCCGAAGCTCTCGCCAACCGCGCCCCAGCCAATTGGGAGCGCCGGAACTTCCAGGTTGTGCTGGCCACCAGAGTTATCCAGGGCAGCGACGCCATGCCCCGCATTGTCGCCACGCACTTCTGGTAGACCGCCTTACTGAAACAGCAGCGGAGCGAATTCCTGCAGGTAGTTGCGCCAGTTGATCCAGGTGTGGGCGCCCGGGCTTTCCTGGAACACAGGCGAAAAACCGTGGTGTTTGAGGGCGTCCACCGTCGCCTTCGTGGTGGAGATCAGGAAGTCCTTTTCGCCTGTGCTGAACCAGAACACCTTCAGGCCGGGCTTTAGTTTGGCATCGTCTAGCATGGCCGCGTGTTGCGAAATCCATTCCGGCGAGGGGCCGGGCGGAGGCGCCGCCGTGCCTGGGTCGGGCCGCCGCATGCTGAAGACGCCCGAGCTGAACACACCCAGGTATCCGAACTTGTCCAGGTGAGACATGCCGATGTTCAGCGTTTGTCCGCCGCCCATGGAGAGTCCTGCCATCGCCCTATGGCCGCGATCCGTCAGCACGCGGTAGTGCGCTTCCACATACGGCATGATGTCGGTCACAAAATCGTCGGCAAACTCGTCGCGCGGTGCGGGCTCCCCGGCGCGCGGCATCGTAAAGGTCTTCGACGTGTGGCCGGCCGGCATCACGATCACCATCGGTTTCGCCTTGTGCTCCGCGATCAGGTTGTCGATGATGAACCCGGCGCGGCCCACCGACGTCCACGAGTCGTCGCAATCCATCGCGCCGTGCAGCAGGTAGAACACCGGATACTTCTCTTTGCCGTTCTCATAGCCCGGCGGCGTGTAGATGTGCATCCGCCGGTCCCTGCCGAGCGCGGTCGAGAAGTAAGTGACCGATGCCACCGCGCCGTGAGGCACCTTTTGTGTGTCCATGAACTCGGCGCCGGGAAGGTAAACCAGGCTCCAGGAATTCGCGTTCGATTCGCTGACCGCCGGATTGTTCGGATCCATCACCCTCACGCCATCCACCATAAACGTGTACCGATATGCCCCCGGATCGATCGGTCCGATGGTCGCTTCCCAAACGCCGTTGTCTGCCTTGGTGAAGTTGGCGGCCGCGTTATCCAGTCCGGCCATGTCGCCAGCCGACAGGGCGACGATCTGTGCCTTCGGTGCCAGGATGCGGAAGACGATGTGCCGATCCGCCGTGACCTCCGGCGAAACCACCACCGGCCCCTGCGGCCCCATCATGCGGGGCGGCGGAGCCGGCGCCGCGGCCGGAGCGGACCCGTTCTGGGCCACTCCGATAGGGGCGAGCAGCGCGCCCGTCAGCAGCGTGGCGGCAAAAAGAATGAGCGAATTTCGTCGTTGAGGCATAAGTGTACCCGATGATTCTAAGCCGATTCACGAACTCGATCTAGGCCGCTACCGTATGCCGCCCGTATGTTACATCGGGCATACGGCGGGAATGTCGGAGCTTGGCACTAGGATTCGAGCCGCGTCCGCCCGTAGACGTTGGCCCAGGCTGCCGACCGCTCACCTGATGGTCGGAGCCGTACCCGCCCGTAGGGGCCGGGCATGCCCGGCCCGCGCCCCACCCGCGAAGGTCGCGCATTGCTTTGTAGGGCGGTAGATTACCTACGTACCGATCGGCAATCGTTGCAGCCGGGAGCCGCTCCGGTTGCGCGGGGCTCAGCAGGCCGTTTGTCGCTTCCGCCTTACCCAACCAGTTCCGGTTCGCTGGCGTGCGTGCCGCAGCTCTTCTTGGCCCGCACGGTCAGACGCCGCAACTCGGCCGCCGTCTCGAGCGGGATCGAGAACTCCTTCTCGATCCGTTCCCGATAGACCGGGCCCGAATTGTAAGCGCAGAACGGGTAGATGAGGCCATTCGGCGCTGCGTAGTGGATCACGCACCGCTTCACGCGCTCCACGTCGTAGTTGTACGAATCCATGAAGTGCATGCCGGCCA
>CAZZHN010000197.1:0-8773 GCA_964654065.1 uncultured Solibacteraceae bacterium | reverse complement strand
GTCGCAGGTGCTGCTCACCGGGATGGACTTCATGAATCGCCTGGATCAGGAATTCCGCCTCTACCGCAAGTACTCGGCCGATTCCGAAATCAAGTTCGACGCCGATCCCCTGCCCCCGCTTTCCGACGACAAAACCAAAGAGTCAAAAGACCCGGGAACTCCCGCCGCCCCCGGTAAGAAATAAGGACGCCTCGTCCCGGCACCCCCGGTCACGCTTGGCTTGTCGGGCGGAGTGCTTCGCGCTAGCATAGCCCTGTACAAGAGGACTTCCATGGCACACAAATTCGGCCGGCGGTATTTCTTCTTTGGTTCGCTCCTGGCGGGCGCCATCCCGCGGGGAGGATTCGGCAGCACCGCCTCGCTGCGCACTCTCGGCTACAAGTCTCCCAATGAGAAGCTGAACGTCGCTTCCATCGGAGCGGGCGGCAAGGCCAACAGCGACATTGACGGCTGCAGCCAGGAGAATATCGTCGCTCTGTGCGACGTGGATGACCGGCAGGCCGCGCAGAAGTTCAAGCAGTACGACAAGGTTCCCAAGTACAAAGATTTCCGCAAAATGCTGGATGAGGAAAAGGGAATCGATGCGGTGATCGTCACCATCCCCGATTTCATGCATGCCACCGCCGCCGTGTGGGCGATGGAGCGCGGCAAGCATGTCTACGTCCAGAAACCGCTGGTGCGCACCGTCTGGGAAGCGCGGCTCATGCTGGAAACCGCCAATCGATACAAGGTCGCCACGCAGATGGGCAACCAGGGCTACTCGAACGAAGGCACGCGGCAATGCGCGGAGATGATCTGGGCCGGTGAAATCGGCAACGTCACCGAGGTGCATGCCTGGACCAATCGCCCCATCTGGCCGCAGGGACTGACCGCGATTCCGCCGTCCGATCCGGTTCCAGGCACGCTCGATTGGGACCTGTGGCTGGGCATCGCCAATTCGCGCCCGTTTACACTCGGCGGCAAGGGATATCCAAACGATTTTGGCGGCTATTTCTACCAGCCGTTCAACTGGCGCGGCTTTTACGATTTCGGCTGCGGCGCCCTGGGCGACATGGCGTGCCACATTCTGGGCGCTCCCAACATGGCGCTGAAACTGGGGATTCCGTCTTCCGTCGAGTGCATCAGCAAGGAAGGCACGAGCGATTTCATGTTCCCCGTGAAGTCGGTGATCCGCTACGATTTCCCGGCGCGCGGCAACATGCCGCCGGTGAAACTGTTCTGGCACGATGGCTGCAAAGAGACGCCCGAGATCCCCGGCGTTCCCAAGGGCGAGCTGCTGGGCGACCTTCCCCACCGTCCGTATCGCCGGCCGTCGGCACAGCCCGCCGGCGCTCCGCCTCCGCCGCGTCCCCGGGTCGACCCCACCGGCTTCGTAGGCCCGGTCTTTAACTGGGAGCAGTTCGAATCGGTGCGCAACGATCCCGATGCCGTCCCCGACACGCCCAACGGCAGTGTTTTCATCGGCGATAAGGGAATCATCACCACCGGCACCTATGGCGAACAGACGCGCCTGGTTCCGGTGGAGAAAATGCGCGACTACAAGTTCCCGCCTGAGCTGCTGACGCGCTCGCCGGGTCACTATCGTGACTGGATCCGCGCCTGCAAGGGCGGCGAACCGGCCTGCTCCAACTTCAATGTGGCCGCGCCATTCGTGGAGTGGATGCTGCTGGGCGTGATTGCGCTGCGATCGGAAGGTAAGATCGAATACGATCCGGTCAAGATGCGCATCACCAACAACCAGGAGGCCAATCAGTACCTGCGTCCAGCCTTCCGCAAGGGTTGGGCCCTGCACCATAAGCTCGAGGTCTCCTGAGCGGTTACTGTTAACGGCCGGGCGAGATCCGGCGTCCAACTACCTGACGGGAGATGGCTCATGAGCAAGTGGTTCTTGATTTTATCCGCCGCCTGCTGGATCGCGGTCACTTTGCCGGTGCAGGCACAAACCTCTGATAGGGAACAAGTTAAGTCCCCATCGCTGGGCACGTTGGCGAACGGCCTTTATCACCACAATCTGACCGGAATCGAGTTCACTCTGCCCACCGACTGGGTCGTCGCCAGCCAGGGGCCGGCATCACAAGGCGCCGAGTTCATCAAGCTGAGAAGCTCCGCGTCGAATGAGATCGCCACCGTTTGGATGAAGCGGCGGAACGCGGATGCGGCCGATCTGGAGCCGTTGATGAACGGGCGCCTGGATGACAAGATCGTGCAGCGCAACAACTTTCAGGGCTACAAGTATCGTCCGGAGAGCGTGCAGCACGCCAACATCGGCGGCAGGCCCGCGCTGCGCGCGGTGGCCGACTACGTTAGCGCCGGACGGAACATGGTCGAATGCCTGACTTGGGTGGATGGCGAGAAGAGCCGGGTCGTGTTTGTCGGCCGCGTGCCCGTCTCGGAGCTAACCGATTTCCAGGCGCGGTTTGAGCCTGTGATTGCGTCGGCGATCGTGCCCTAAGCCCCCCTCCCTTTCACGGTCCAATCCAACCCGCGGCCTGAACCAGGGCCCACTCCCCGCGCTTGCTAAACTGATAGCGATGACCTCACCGGAGGAGCGCCAGCGTGCGCTCCGGCAGATCCTAGATCACCGCATCCTTCTGCTCGACGGGGCCATGGGGACCATGATTCATCAGGTCCCGCTGTCGGTGAACGTCGATTATGAGGGGCACGAGAACTGTCCGGAAATCCTTGTCGTCACGCGCCCGGACGTCATCCAGGACATTCATCGGCTTTATTTCGACGCCGGAGCAGATGCGGTCGAGACCAACAGCTTTGGCGGGACCAGTATCGCCCTGGCGGATAACCACCTGCATCACCGGGTGCATGAGCTGAACTTTCAGGCGGCCCGGATTGCGCGTGAAGTCGCCGACGAATTTTCCACCGCCGACAAGCCGCGCTTCGTCTCCGGCTCCATGGGGCCGACCAACAAGGACATCAACATCACCGGCACGGTGACGTTTGCCGTCCTGCAAGCCGCTTATTACAAGCAGGCAAGAGCGCTGGTGGAAGGCGGCGCCGACTTTCTGCTGGTGGAAACGGCTTTCGATACCGGCAGTTTGAAGGCCGCGCTGCTCGCGGCCCAGCAGGTCCGGCGGGACCTTGGGATCGACGTTCCCGTGATCGCATCCGCCACCATCGAGCGAACCGGCACCATGCTGGGCGGGCAGGCGATCGACGCGCTCTACGCATCCATCGAAAACCAGGACCTGCTGGCGGTAGGAATGAACTGCGCCACCGGGCCGGATCTGATGACCGATCATATCCGCACCCTGGCCGGAGTGAGCCGGTTTCCGATCTCCTGCTATCCCAACGCGGGCCTGCCGGACTCGGAGGGACGGTTTCCCGAGACGCCGCAATCGCTCGCGGCGCAGCTGGAGAAGTTCGTCGATCTGGGGTGGGTGAACATCCTCGGCGGCTGCTGCGGCACCACTCCTGATCACATCCGGGCTATCGCGCGGATGATCGAGGGCAAGCCGCCACGGCGTACACCCGCCTCGCAGCACCGCGCATATTATTCCGGTGTTGAGCTGGTGGAATCTGAGGACAGCAACCGGCCATTGATCGTGGGCGAGCGGACCAACGTCATCGGCTCGCGCCTCTTCAAAAACCTCATCGCCGAGGAAAAATGGGAGGAGGCCAGCGAAATCGCCAGGCGCCAGGTCAAGAACGGCGCGCAGGTCATTGACGTGTGCCTGCAGAGCACGGACCGGGACGAATTCCAGGACATCCCGCCGTTCTTCGAGAAGCTGCTGCAGAAGATCAAGGCGCCGGTCATGATCGATACCACCGATCCCGAAGCGGTGGAGCTGGCACTCACCTTCTGCCAGGGCAAGAGCATCATCAATTCCATCAACCTGGAAGACGGCGAGGAAAAGTTTCAGCGGGTCTGCCCCCTGGCGCGCCGTTACGGAGCGGCATTGGTGGTGGGCGCGATCGACGAAGACAAGGCACAGGCCCAGGCGTTCACCCGCGAGCGCAAACTGGCGGTGGCGGAACGCTCCTACGGGCTGCTGATGAAGAAGTACGGCGTGGCGCCGGAGGACATTATTTTCGATCCTCTGGTGTTCCCGTGCGCCACGGGCGACGTTAATTACATCGGCGGCGCCGTCGAAACCATCGAGGGCATCCGGCTGCTGAAAGAGAAGCTGCCCTATTCGAAGACCATTCTCGGCATATCCAACGTGTCGTTTGGCCTTCCAGCGTCTGCGCGTGAGGTGGTGAATTCGGTCTTCCTCTATTACTGCACCAAGGCGGGCCTGGACCTGGCGATCGTCAATGCGGAAAAGCTGGAGCGTTTTGCCTCGATCCCGGAGCACGAACGGCGGCTGGCGGAGAGTCTGCTGTTCAATTCGCCGGCGGTGGATGCCGCAGACGAGCCGCTGCGCACGGCTCCGGAGGACTGGCGTCAGCAATCGCCGGAACAAAGGGCGGCGATCAATCAGTTCCACATCGCGGCCATCGCCGAGCACTTCCGCCAGACCGGAAAGCGCGAGAAACAGCGCGCCGCCGATCTGCCGCTCGACCAGCGCCTGGCCAATTACATCATCGAAGGCAGCAAGGACGGCCTGATCGAAGACCTGGAGCGCAAACGCGCCGAGGGCGTTGATCCGCTCGACATCATCAACGGACCTCTGATGGCAGGCATGACCGAAGTGGGCAGGCTGTTCAACAACAATGAGCTGATCGTGGCTGAGGTACTGCAATCGGCTGAGGCCATGAAGGCCGCCGTGGGCCACCTGGAACAGTTCATGGAAGGAGCCGAGTCGCAATCGCGCGGCAAGGTGATCCTGGCCACGGTGAAAGGCGACGTTCACGACATCGGCAAGAACCTGGTGGAAATCATCCTGGCCAACAACGGCTATCAGGTGGTCAACCTGGGCATCAAGGTGCCTCCGGACCAGCTGATTCAGGCTTTTCATGACCATCGGCCGGACGCCATTGGCCTGTCCGGTCTCCTGGTGAAGAGCACGCAGCAGATGGTGATCACGGCGGGCGACCTGCAATCGGCCGGCATCACCGTGCCGCTGCTGGTGGGAGGCGCCGCGCTCTCCGACAAATTCACCCGCACCCGCATTCAGCCGGCCTACGGCAACGGCGTTTGTTACGCGAAAGACGCCATGACCGGGCTGAGCCTGATGAACCGGCTGATGGATCCGGCGGCGCGCGCCGAGGTTTTGGCCGCCCATCAGGGAGCCGAGGCGCCGGTCGTCGCTCCGGTTCAGGAAGCGGCGCCGCCGGCCACGGATCAACGGAGTGGAAAGGTGCGCACCGACATTCCGATTCCCGCCGTGCCTTACCTGGACCGCAAGGTCCGCGACGTGCCGCACCTCACCGAAGTGTGGAGCTACATCAACCCGTTCATGCTCTACGGCCGCCACCTGGGCTACAAAGGCAACTTCGAACAGGCGCTGGCGGAGCGTGAGTCCAAGGCGCTGGAACTGTTTCAGCAGGTGGAAGAGCTGAAGCAGGAAGCGGCGCGCTTCATGAAGGTCAGGGTAGTCTGGCAGTTCTTCGAGGCCGAGCGCAGCGGCAACTCGATTCACCTGTTCGCGCCGGGGAACGAAACACCGCTCCACACATTCCGCTTCGGCCGGCAACGGCGAACCGACGGATTGTGCCTCAGCGATTATATTCTGGAAGCCGAAGAAGGACGCCGCGATCACCTGGCCATGTTCGTGGTGACGGCCGGCGAGTGCGTACGCGAGCGGTCCGAAGAGTGGAAGCAGGCAGGCGAGTTTCTCAAGGCCCACGCGATCCAGGCGCTCGCCATTGAAACTGCCGAAGGCACCGCTGAGTGGCTGCACCGGCGCATCCGCGAGGATTGGGGCTTTCCCGACCGGCCCACCATGACCATGCACGACCGCTTCACCTCGAAGTATCGCGGCAAGCGCTACAGCTTCGGCTACCCGGCGTGCCCCAACCTCGACGACCAGCAGCGCCTCTGGACACTGCTGCAGCCCGAGGACATCGGCGTTCACCTCACAGAAGGCATGATGATGGAGCCCGAAGCCAGCGTCAGCGCCTTGGTTTTCCATCACCCCGATTGCGCCTACTTCACCGCCGACGAAGCCGAAGGCGAAGCCGCGCAGTAGAACCAGTAGGACAGACCATCGCCTTTCGTGGTCTGTCATGCGTCTCCAAAGTGCGAGAACCTGACCGACGACAAACACCGATCGTCTGTCCTACCCAGGGCTGCGATGAACACACGCGCGTATATCTCAGCGCCGAAGGCGATCGTTTCGCATGGGTAGAATCCATCGGGCGACGCAGGCTCGCAGGCGCCTCACAGCGGGCTCCAGGGCCGCCACCGCTAGCTGCGGCCCTACGCTACTCTGGTGAATCGCCATGTTCTCTTCGCGCCTCCAATGGGACGCACGCCGCAACCGGCTCACGGAGCTGCTCGCGGCCAAACGCGCGCAAGATGCGCGAATTCTGGATCTCACCCAGTCGAATCCCACGCACGCCGGATTCGAATATCCCGGGGAGCTGCGCCTCGTCTTCGACCATCCCGAGGCGCTCCGCTACGACCCGTTGCCGGCTGGGTCGCCCGCGGCGCGTGAGGCAGTAGCGGGCTACTACCGCGATCGCGGGCACGACGTCGAACCGGGCCGCATTCTGCTCACCGCCAGCACCAGCGAAGCCTATTCTTACCTGTTCAAGCTGTTGGCGGACCCCGGCGATGAGGTGCTGGTGCCGCGGCCCTCCTATCCACTCTTCGAGTACCTGGCAAAGATGGAAACGGTGGAAGTGCGCCAATACCCGCTCGAATACCACGGCCGATGGGCGATCGATATGGACGCACTCGCCAACGCAATCACCGCGCGCACTCGGGCGGTGGTGCTGGTGAATCCCAACAACCCCACCGGCAGCTACGTCAAACGCCGCGAGCTGGAGGCGCTGATACGGATCGCGGCCGGCCACGATATCGCGCTGATTTCCGACGAAGTATTCTCCGATTATGCTTTCGCGGAGGACTCGGAGCGGGTGACTTCGCTGGCCGGAGTGGAGGACTGCGCCGCATTTTCGATGAGCGGGCTCTCCAAAACCGCCGGCCTGCCGCAGATGAAGCTGGGCTGGATTGTGGTGGCTGGCCTGCGGCAGCAGCGAGCCAAGGCCATCGAGAAGCTGGAGTGGATCGCGGATACATACCTGTCCGTAAGCACTCCCGTGCAATGCGCGGCGGGGCGTCTGCTCGAGCTCGGCGCATCCGTGCAGCGCCAGATCCAGCAGCGCACTGCCGCCAACCTGGGGTTCGCACGGCGTGCGCTGCAGGGAACGGCTCTCGACATTCTGGACGTAGAGGGCGGCTGGTCCGTCACCCTGCGCGTGCCCCGCATCCGGACGGAGGAAGAGTGGTGTCTGGATCTGCTGGAACGGGACAACGTGCTGGTCCAGCCCGGGTATTTTTACGATTTCGAAAACGAGGCGTTCCTGGTCGCCAGCCTGCTCACCGCACCAGGGGAATTGCAAGAAGGTTTGACGCGCCTTGTCGCGCGTTCCTAACGGATCTGGTAGTCGCGAACCATCACCAGGTCGGCGTCATTCTGCGCCACGGCAAACCGGAACGGCGTGGTGCTGTGCGGCGGCAGCTTCTCCAGCCGTGTGCTCACCGCGCCCAGCCGCGAGCCGCGCTCGTCGGTAAGGTCGAACACCATCTCGGCGGATGAGATCATGTGGTCCGTGTTGTTCTTAACCTGCCCCGCTACCTGCCTGGGAGAGCTGTGCTCCACGTGAACATCCTGCACGTCGAGGTCATGATTTGTTGGCAGCTGGATCGGTTTGTCGAAGCCCGGCAGGATGCGGGCGGCTTTTTCCGCCACCGTCAGCTCCTTTGGTTTAGGCGTGTCCTTTCCCTTGAAAGCGCCGCTGAATACCAGGCCCAGCACAGCTATTAAGAGTAAGACCGGCGCCAGCACCACCACCACCACGCGCATGCGCTGCCAGATGGTGCGATTGCTCAGGTAGAGGGGGTCCGTGGGCGCTTCCCCGTTAATCCAGCGCTCCACCCGTTCGCGCCAGCCGTCTTTCGGCTTGTCCGGTGCGGCGCCCGGGCTTTGCGGCTTCAGGCCCGCATAAGCCAGGGATTCGAAAAAGCGCCGGAGCTTACCCATCAATAGAATTGTACTCCCCCCTCAACCGTTGCCCCGGCGGTCGAGGGTTTCCGGCCGCTCACCGCTGCCGGAGACAGGCGGTCGCTGCCGCCGCGGCCCATCAAACCGTACGCGGCAGATTATGCCCGGCGAGCAGGGTTTCCAGTGTGCGCAGACTCTCCTGGCGGCCCATCACAATCAGAAAGTCGCCCCCGCGAACGGCCGTATCGGCAGGCGGGTTGAACAGCATCTTGCCGTCGCGGTCGCGGATCGCCATCACAATCACTCCCAGATCGCGGCCCAGTTGCATCTCGCGGATCGTCTTGGAAACCATTTCGCTATCGGCGGCAACGGAGACCTGCTCGATGGTGATGTCCTGCCCGATGTCCTGCGTGGTGAAATCCAGGAACTGCACCACGTGGGGCCGCAGCAGCGCCTGCGCCAGCCGGTGTCCGGTGAGCGCGTAGGGAGCGAAAACCGAGTTGGCGCCGGCACGCCGCATCTTCTCTTCCGCGCCTTCCTCGGCCGCGCGCGCGGCCAGATAGAGGTTCGGGTTCAAGACTTTCGCCGAAAGCAGCACGAAGAGGTTGTCGGCGTCGGTGGCAAGCGCCGCTACCAGGCCGCGGGCATGCTGGATGCCGGCCTGGCGAAGCGTTTCGTCGCGCGTGGCGTCGGCCGCCACCGCCA
The DNA here is from genome assembly GCA_964654065.1 of uncultured Solibacteraceae bacterium. GTDB lineage: Bacteria > Acidobacteriota > Terriglobia > Bryobacterales > Bryobacteraceae > Bog-375. Next base: position 2 of record CAZZHN010000197.1, on the reverse strand, counting down.
GC
>CAZZHN010000196.1:0-8805 GCA_964654065.1 uncultured Solibacteraceae bacterium | reverse complement strand
CACCACCTTGCCCGGATGGAGCGTCTTGCGCGCGCCATTGATCACTCCCGCTTCCATCAGCGGCACCACTCCGTCAGGGCACATCTCGCTGTGGACGCCCAGATTCTGATGGCTGGCGAGGCGCGCCAGCACCGCGTTAGGAATGCCGCCAATCCCCATCTGGAGGGTGGCTCCGTCGGGGATCAGCGCCGCCACTTGATCTGCGATGCGGCCGTGCGCCTCTGTGGCTGGCGTCTGTTGGAATTCCACCAGCGGCCGGGAGGTGGGAACCAGCGCCGTAATCTGGTTCAGGTGCAGGAAGGCGTCTCCCAGCGCACGCGGCATCCGGTCATTCACTTCCGCCACCACGATGCGCGCCCGCCGCGCTGCCGTCAAAGTGCAGTCCGCACCCACGCCCAGACTGACGAAGCCGTGTTCGTCCGGCGGGCACACCTGGATAAAAGCGACGTCGATCGGCAGCTGGTGCTCGAACAGGCCTTCAATCTCGCTCAGGCAAATCGGCGTGTAGTCGGCCCGCCCCTCCGACACGGCCTCCCTGACGTTGCCGCCTAGAAACAGGCCGTTGTGCCGGAAATGGCCGGTGAATTCCAGCCGGGTGTATGCCAGCGTGCTCAGAGTCAGCATATGGCACATCTCGACGTCGCGCAGCTCTGCGGCGCGTTCCACCAGGGCGTCGAGCAGAGGGACGGGGACGCCGCACCCCTGCTGCACCCAAACCCGGTCGCCGGAATGGACCAGTTCGACCGCGCATTCTGCCGTAGTGGTCTTTTGTTTATAATCAGATAGCTTGTTCATAATCATGCACCACGAAGAAGAGGTGCCTATCAGTCCATCACCATTATAAATCGAGCTAAACAGACCTTCAACACTTTTTATATCGGCATAAGCGGCCGTTATGAAGAGAGCCCCCCAGCGCCCCGAATGTTATATTGGTCCTTCCTCTTATGGCGAATCCGAAATACGCCACCTCCGACAAGCCAGTACCTGTGGCAGAGTTGGTTGACACGCTGAGCGACGGGACCAAGGTGAAACTTCGTCTCGCCCGCATGCGCGCCTGCGGCGAAAAGGACGCAAAAGGCAAGCTGTGCGCCGGCCACCTGAAGCGCTGGTACTTCTTTGGCGACGAAGTGAAGCAGAAGTTCGGCGCCGACGTGGAAATCTACCGCTGCGAGCACTGCAAGACGCTCTACCTGCCTAACCCGGACGAGGAATCGCGTACCGGCACTCTCAGCTATTAGCGTTTCATGAGGCCATGAGCCCGCACAGCGAGATGGCGGTTCCCGTGGATCTCGCCATCGTCATTCCCACCTTCCAGGAGCGGGCCAACATCGAGCCACTGCTGGCGAATTTGCGGCAGGCGCTGGCGGGAATTGAGTACGAGGTCATCTTCGTGGATGACGATTCGCCGGACGGCACAGCCTCTGCGATCCGGGCCATTTCACGCACCGACCCGCGGGTTCGGGTCCTGCAGCGCATTGGCCGCCGGGGGCTGGCCTCCGCGTGCCTGGAAGGCATGATGGCCACGGCCGCGCCCTCGATCGCGGTCATGGACGCGGATCTCCAGCATGATGAGCGGATTCTTCCTGTCATGTTCAGCCGGCTCAACGCCGGGAAGCTCGACCTGGTGGTGGGCACGCGCAACCTGGAAGGCGGCGGGATGGGCGAGTTCGCCGGACGGCGCGTCCGCTTGAGCCACTTCGGCCGCCGGCTGAGCCGGACCGTGTCGCATAACGACCTCAGCGATCCGATGAGCGGCTTCTTCGTGGTTCAACGAAGTTTTCTGGAGGAGGTGGTTCATTCCGCCTCCGGCGCAGGCTTCAAAATCCTGCTCGACCTGGTGGCTTCGTCGCCGCGCCCGGTCCGCTTCGCGGAAGTACCTTACACGTTCCGCAAAAGGATCCATGGCTCCAGCAAGCTGGACATTCTGGTCGGCATCGAGTACCTGCAGCTGCTGCTGGATAAAGCCATCGGCAACCTGATTCCTCCCCGCTTCCTCATTTTCAGCATGGTCGGCGCACTGGGGCTGGTGCTTTCGATTGGCGTGCTCTTCCTGTTGTTCACCGTTCTCAAAATGCAGTTTGCCGCGGCGCAGGCGATCACGACTTTCATTGCCATGACGGCCAACTTTTTTCTGAATAACACCCTGACCTACCGCGACCGGCGGCTGCGCGGCTGGCGCGTCCTGTCCGGCCTGCTCACCTTCTACGCGGCTTGCGTGATTGGCGCTCTCATCAACATCCGGATCGCCCAGTTCAGCAAGGATGCCGGCGTGCCCTGGTACCTGGCCGGCGCCGGCGGCCTGGCCGTGGGCGCGGTGTGGAATTACGGCGTCACGTCCATCACCACCTGGCGCCAGTCGCGCGGGCGCCGCAGCGCGGCAGAGCCGGACTAGCGAACCTCGAACGTGCCGAAACTCAACCCTAACTCCCGCACATCTCCTACGGCGTGGAAAGTTCGATCCAGCCGAATCGTGACTTCGATGGACGCCTTACCGACTACCTGGGGCGGCAAAGGGAAGGCGGCTTCAAAGTCGGCGTCGCCGCGCGTGAGACGCAGTTCGCCAACCTGCGCGCCGTCCACCAGAACCTTTGCCCCGACCGGCCCCGCCGCCACTTGCTGGCCGGGGCAGTGACCGGCCAGATGCAGTTGCTCGCCGGGCGCCGCCGGGCCCGCTAGAATCACGCCCGCCTGCTTCCCCATCCAACGATGGTCGCCTTCCGGTTCGCGCCATTCCCCGCGCAGGCAGTCCGCGGAGGCGGCGCCGGCCACATCGACGCGTCGCGGCCAGAGAGGAGACGAGGCTTGGGCCTGGATCTCAAACCGGGGGGTGACGTCGATCAATACCGGGCCGACGGTAGCGAGCACTTCGATGGTGTGCTGCAGCAGGCCGCGTTGAAAGTCCGCCGGGTCGGGGAAAACGGAAGAAAGATCCACCCCCGCTGCGACCGCATGGGCGGTCAGCTCAGCACGCTGGCCCGGATCGACATACACGCCCGATACGCCGAACGCCGCAAAGGCGCCGTCCACGAAAGTGCCGTCGAAGACGGGTTGGTCAATGCCGGTGAGGACCAGGGTCTTGGCCGGCATGGCCTGGCGTACTGCCGCCGCGCCCACCACCACGCTTTCAATCCGCTGGCTGCGGCGATACCACCATTTGCAGGACCAGGCCGCGTAAGACACCTGCACGTTGAGGAACAGGAACAACAGCGCAGCGGCAAGCAGCCTAGCCCACCATCCGGCGCGGGCCGCGGCCGCAAGGCCGAAGGCTCCCACCAGCGACAACCCCATCACCGGGAGGGCCAGGTAGTAGTAAGACACATGCTCCTTGAGCGGCAGCACTGGGAGCAGTAAAAGGTAAAAGCAAATCAATCCGAACGCCGGCGCCAGATTCCTGCGCAGGGCGGCGTATGCGACATAGCCCAGAATCGCCACCGTCAACACAACCATCGCGACCTTCGCTTCCAGCACGAAGCGCGGCCTCCAACCGAGCCACTCGGTCCAGTTCCACGGCACCAGGGCCCACTTCCAATAGGTGACGAACGTGTGGGGCAGCGAGGAATCGAAATGAACCGAGTATGTCCCCGCCTGCTGTTTGGGCACGTACAGGGAATGAAAGACCCAGAACAGGATGGATGCGGCGAACATCGGAAGTGTGCTCAGGAACTGCTTGCGCGCGCGCAGCAGCGTATACGCCGCAGCGATGGCCGGATACACGATCATGCTTTCCATCACCCCGAAGCCGAAGATCAGGACCGCCCACTGCAGCCAGTAGTCGGAGCGCTTGCCGGTCTCGATGTAGCGCAGCAGAAAGTGGAGTGCCAGCAGGATGCACGTGGCGCAAAGGATGTGCATATAAGCCGAGCTCCAGGCCATGGGGAACGCCAACGCGCCGTTGGCGGTCCAGAGTATGGGGGCGGCGAAGCTGGCGATGCGGGAATTGGACATCCGCCGTGCCAGCGACGAAATCAGCGCGAGATTGGCGACTTGCGTCAGGAACACCCACAGATGAGCGGGGAAAGCGTCGGTTCCGAAGGCGCGGCCCACCACCAGCAGGAACAGGCGCTCGCTGAGCGGCCGGAATGTTCCATGGACCGACGGCGCGAAGATGGCCTGCAGGAAATCGTGCAGATTTTCGGTCCTGAATCGCTGGCCGAGCCAGACGAAGTCATCCTGCTGATACCAGGCTCGCAGCCCCCAGAAATAGACTGCCAGGCAGAAGACGGGCGGAATGAGCCAATAGGCGAGGCGCAGTAGCCCTTCGCGGCGGCCGGGGGGAGAAATGGGAGCGCTCATTTGGTTCGAGGGCGCGGCACCGTCATGGAACAACCGGAGTGACCGCAGTCGCCCTTTACACCATAACGAAAATTATGCCAGCGCGCTGTGAGAGAGTGGCTGAAGCTGCGGCGTAACGGGGTCGAAGAAGTTACCCCACTTGTGGGGGGGTACGGAAACAAAGCGTTGTAGCGCCGGCGGTCTATGCCGCCGGTGATTGGAGCTTCCGACAAGACACCGGTGGCAAAGACCGCCGGCGCTACGGCATCCGCTTTCGCGGGCTGCAAGCATGTGGGACAGGCGCTTCCGCCTGTCAACCCGCCCGGCGGGGCGACCGGAGCAAGGAGCCGCCGCCCTACCAATCCGAATAAGCTACGCCGTCCAGGCCTTTCTTGTCGGAGCCGCTGTGCACGTCGAAAATGCCCGGTTCGGCCTGGTTGAGGGCCTGGCTGGCGTCTTCCATCACGATCTTCCAGCTCTGGTTGTCGCCGGTCATGGGGTCTACGGGCACGTCCTTGAGGTAGCCCTCAGTCACCAGGTCCTGGAGAGTTTGCGGCGCTTTCTCTTTGTCGTACGTGTAGTTGTCGATCACCGTACGCATGGTGAACAAGTTGTTCGCCAGCACGCTCTCCTTGGCGCGGATGATGGATTTCTGGTAGATCGGGATGGCCATGCTGATCAGGATCACGATGATCGTGATCACCACCATCAGCTCGACGAAGGTAAAGCCGCGCCTGGCGCGCGCATTCTTGCGCCACGCCGCAGGCCGCGGCGCGCCCTCACCACTCTGCATACGGCGTTCCATCGGGTGCCTTCTGGTCCGTCTTGGTGTACACATCGAACACGTTCTGGCCGCCCCAGCTGGTCGATTTCGGGTCGTCCTGATCGCTGCGCATGCCCCACTCGGCGGCTCCGGTAAAGGGATCGCGCGGAATGCGGCGCAGCAGTTTGATCTTCTTGCCGTCGGCGGAGCTGCCGATCTTCACTCCCTCCACCAGCGACTCCAACGTCTCCGGCCAGCAGTTGGTGCCCTGCTTGACCGGTCCGAAGACGCCCTGATCGCAGTAGTCTTTGTACTTGTCGATGGCCAGGCGCATGTCGTCCAGCGAATCTCGTAGCGCGCGCTCGCGAAGCGCCCGTACTTTGGCGCGCGCCAACGGCACCGCCATGCTGGTGAGGATCAGCATGATGGTGAAGGCCACGATCAGCTCCACCAGAGTCAGTCCACTTTGCTTCCGCCGCCGCATACTGCCTCTTACTTGACCGTGACGGTGAGCTGCGGGCTGCTTGTGTGAACGATGCTGCCGCGCGAATTCTTCACCGCCAGCGACCGGATGGTGACGGTGCCGCTGCCGGCGGCCACGGCCTGGAAGCTGAGCGTTACCAGCGTTCCGGTGGCCGTGGTAACGCCTGGGTTGTCGGGGAGCACGTTAAGAATCACGCTGGCTGCTCCGCGATCGTTCTGAATGTTCTTGTTGAAGACCGGCTTCTGGCCGCCGGTGGACAACAGGCCGCCCACCGTAACGTCGTTCAGCCGCAGCAGCTTGGGATCGAATTCCAGAGCCATCGGCGCAGACGCGACATCCAGGCCGTTATCGAGCGCTACGTCCACCGTGAAGCTGCTGCCGGCTGCCGCATCCACGTGGCCCGGCTTAAAGTAGGCCCGTGCCGGGCCGTTGAAGTCCGCCCTGGGAGATCCGCCGGTGGGCGGGGGCTCGGCTCCGGGCGCGAACGGCGGCGCGGTGGCCGGCGGAAGGCCCGTGACCGGCGGCGCGGGCAGCGGATTGTTCTGCGCCGGCGCCGTTGCCATCCCTCCCGCGTTAGCGGGCTGGGTCTCCACCGGGGCCGGAGCCTGCGCGACTGGCGCTTCCTGCGGCCGCGGCGAGTGGCTCAGATGGGTGACGGTAGTGGTTCCGACGGCGATGGTGCGCAGGTTGTCGGCGGTGATCTCAGGCTGCCGGATTACGTGCGGAATCACCACGATCATCAGCTCGTCGCGGTTGTGGTTCACGCTCGACCCCTTGAACAGGTTGCCCAGCAGCGGAATACTGGACAAGCCCGGAATCCCGGTGACGGTCTTGTCGTCTTCGGTATTGATCAGCCCGCCCAGCAGCCCTACTTCACCCTGCCGCATGCGGATGTCGTGCTGCACTTTGCGCTGGCCGATCACCGGCTGGTTAATGCCGCCGACATTGACGTAACTGGCCACCGTCGAAATATCCAGGTCGATGTGCATGGTGACGTCGCCATTCTCATGCACGCGCGGCGTGATTTCCACGTTGACGCCCACGTCCTGATAGGTGAACTGCGTGTTCACCAGCGGGTTGATGCCTACGCCGGCCACGCCGGGCTGGAAGCTGCCGGTTGCGATCGGCTCCTTTTCGCCAATTTTCAGCGTGGCCTTCACGTTGTCCAAGCTGCGCAACTGCGGGGCTTGCAGAATCCTCGATCCGGCGTCGCTCAAGGCCGCCTGCAGCAGCGCGCTGGGCAGGGTGGTGGCGAAGTCGGAGCTGCCGATCTGCTTCAGCTGGTTGAGCGGAATCATGGCAGCCGCGGTAGCGGTGCTGGAGGTCGTGCCGGTGGTCGGGGTGACGCCCGTCGTGCTGCTGGTATTGTTCGTGCTCGTGCTGCTGTTTTGCACCTGGATGGTGCTGCGCGGGCTGAACGAAACCGGCAGGTTCAAGCCGGTGGAGGCGATTGCCGCCGTGACCTGTTTGCTAAAGGTGCTGCTGGCTTCGATGACCATCAGGTCCACCACCACTTCGGCCTTCGGCTTATCCAGATCGTTGATGATCTTCTCGGCCAGCTCCACACGGTCCGCCTCGGCGCGCACGATGATGGCGTTCTGCCCGTTAAACGGGAAGACCTTATTGATGTCGGCCACGGTGCGGATGGCGTTTACAACCTCTTGCAATTCCTGTGTGCTCTGAATGTTCTGCAGGTAGAAGACCTTGGCCACCTGCTCTTCGTAATCGCGCCGCTTGTTGGGGTTCTCGTTGGTGACGAAGATGGTATTGGGCGACAGCGGCTTCCAGAAGGAGTGGGTGAGCACCGACAGGTAGTCGAGCGCCTGCTCGATGGTGGAGTCGTTCAGCTCGACGTTGAAACCGTCGTGCGGAGGAACCTGGTACTCAGGGTCCCACAGCAGGTTGATGCCGGCGTACTTGGCGACGGTGTCGAACAAGACTTTGGTCTTGTTGTTCATCTTGAGATTGATGGGGGCGGGATTGAGCGGCTTCAGCTCGGGAACGCCTTGCAGGCGGCCCAGGCGCTCCTTTTCCTGCTTCTTGTATTCCTCCACGGGCGTCAGGGCGCGCTCCGCGGCCGGAGCCTCGGCGCCGCTGGCATCCTGGTGTTTGCGCTCCCGCTCCAGCATCTGTTGGGTGAGGTCGACTTCCTGCGCGGCGACCGCCGAGCCGGGGCTGATGGCGTAGGCTTTCTGGAACTCCACCAGGCCCTCGTTCAGTTGTCCCTGGCCCCGCAGGCGCAGACCTTTATCAATGTGCATCTGGGCGCACTGAAAGCGGGCCTTTTGAGCCGCCATCTGGTAATAAAGATCCGCCGGGTCTTCGGACAGCGCCTTCTCGTAGGCCACCAGCGCGGCGTCCCAGTCTTTCTTCCCCTCGGCGACACGGCCCTCCGCCATGAACTTATCGCCCTGGCGGGTTTTGGCTTCCAGGGGGACCAGCGGCGCGAGCATCGCCGCGGCCAGCGAGACTGCGGTTAAACGATTGAAAAAGCGCATGTTCCTGCTTCCGTACGGCTGCTCGGGAACCCTGTGCTAAGATGAAGTCGCACTTCGCGGTCCGGGGGCATCTAAAAGCATTGACGCGCTTGGGCTTCCGGGCGTGGAGAACAAAATTGGCGGACGAGAAAGACGCGCGCTTCCAGGTCCTCAGCGATAACCGTCAGGCCCGTCACAACTACTTCCTGATGGACCGCTTCGAAGCCGGCATGGTGCTCACCGGAACCGAGGTGAAGGCGGCCAAAGACGGCAAAATTCAGCTGAAGGACGCCTATGGCGCGGTGATCGCGAACGAAGCCTGGCTGCTGAATGCGCACATCAGCCAGTATTCGCACGGCAACCGCGAGAACCATCCCCCGGTTCGCAACCGCAAGCTGCTGCTGCACCGCCGCGAAATCGACAAGCTGCTGGGAATCACGCGGGAGAAGGGCCTGGCCCTGATCCCCACCCGTATTTACATCAAGCACGGCCACATCAAATGCGAGCTGGCAGTGGCGAAAGGCAAGAAGCTGCACGACAAGCGCGAAACCGAACGCGCCCGCACGGCCGAAGCCGAGGCCCGCGCGGAGATGCGGAGACGGGCGTAAGGCGGTCCAACCTCGTGGCGCCGGCTTTGAAGGCGCATCGGAGCCGCGACCGTGAGGGAGCGGTCTTGGCTGTGGGGTCGCTGCGCCCGGCGGTCGGCAGGTCGGGGAACTGCGTCAATCACGCGCGCAGCTCGGGTAGGACAGGCGATCGGTTTTTGTCGCCTGTCAGGGGTGTCGCGCATCGGCGCGGCCTGACAGTCC
>CAZZHN010000195.1:7498-8810 GCA_964654065.1 uncultured Solibacteraceae bacterium | reverse complement strand
TTTGGGTGATAGGGGTGAGTGCGCCCGCTGTCGTAACGGGGATTTACCTTCTAGACGCTTCAACCCAGCCGCCGGGTTACAAGTTGCGCAGAAAATCGCGCCGCAAATCAGGCACGCGCCGATGGCTCTTAAGGGCCAGTGACGTGAATCACAGTGCGTCGCGCAGCGCGCGCGCATGCGCGCTTTGAGCCGGGCCAGCGGGCCTGAGCTACAATTATGCAACGATGCGATTCGCCGCTGTGCTATTGGTTTTGCCGTCCGTGCTGGTTATCGCGGCGCAGGACCGGCCGGCCGAGCCAGCGCCAACGCCTCCTCTACTGGAGAACCACGGCAAGCCGATCGAGGTCCCCTTCCGCTGCACCGCCGACGACGTCCGCTGGGCGGGCCTGAGTTGCAGCGAAGAGGAGCCTTGCCCAATCTTTTTGGAACTTTCTGCCGCGGCGCGCTCGGGAGAACGCACCGTCGTCTCCGGCAATATCCACAGTGAGGCCGTCACCCTCTATTCGGTGCTGCTGGCCACCGACAACGCAGGACAATCCTGGAGTGAGGCCTATCCGCGCGTTCGCGGTTCGGCCATCGATCACATCCAGTTCCTGGATTCGGGAGCCGGATGGATTAGCGGTGAAGAGTTGTTCCCCATTCCGCAGAATCCTTTTCTGCTGTTCACCGAAGACGATGGCAAAACTTGGACCGAGCGCGACGTGCTCCACGAGTCCGCCGAGAACCGCTTCGGTGCCGTGATGCAATTCTTCTTCACCTCGAAAGGTACGGGCAGCCTGCTTCTGGACCGGGGCCAGGGCAGCGGGATGGAGCGGTATGCGCTGTTTCAATCGGAGACCGGCGGACAAAGCTGGACCATCCGCCAGGAGAGTGGGAAGCCGCTGCGGCTGCAGCAAAACTCGCCCTCCGCCGACTGGCGAGTGCGGGCGGACGCCGCTTCGCGCGCTTATCACGTGGAGCACCGCCAGGGCGACGGCTGGAGTTCGATTGCGGCGTTCGCGGTGAAGTTGGAAGCGTGCAAGCCGCCGCCGCCGGAGCCGGAGAAACAGTAGATATGGATTGCGAATGCCCGCCGGTCAACCGCTCCCTGCGGTCGCGGCTCTGAAAGCGCATCGGAGCCGCGACCGTAGGGAGCGGACGGCCGGGTGCGTGGAGGTTTTGGGAATTGCGAATTCTGCTCGTTGAAGACGATGTGCGAATGGCCGGCGTGATCGGCAAAGGCCTGCGCGAACAAGCCTACGCGGTGGATGTGGCGCGCGACGGCGAGGAAGCCCTCTACCAGGCTGCGGTCAACTCGTATGATGTGCTGGTG
>CAZZHN010000195.1:0-7488 GCA_964654065.1 uncultured Solibacteraceae bacterium | reverse complement strand
TGGACGTGCTCCTGCCGCGCAAGGACGGCAGGGCGGTGTGCCGCGAATTGCGCGCATGGGGCAGCCGGACGCCGATCCTGATGCTCACCGCGCTCGGCACCGTGGATGACCGCGTGGCGGGGCTCGACTGCGGCGCCGATGACTACCTCACCAAGCCCTTCGACTTCAAGGAACTGCTGGCCCGCATCCGCGCCCTGCTGCGGCGGCCGGCGGAAGTGCGGCCGCGCGTCATCCACATCGCCGACCTGACTCTGGACACCGGCAGCCACGCCGTCGAGCGCGGCGGCAAAGTCATCAGCCTGACCGCCAAGGAGTACGCGCTGCTGGAGTTTCTCGCGCTGAACGAAAACCAGGTGATGGGCCGCGACGGGATCGGGCAGCACGTGTGGGACGAAAGCTTCGACCCGCTCTCCAACATCATCGATGTGTACGTCAAGCGTCTGCGCGGAAAGCTCGACGCAGGCTCTTCGCGGTCGCTGATTCACACCCGCCGCGGCGAGGGCTACATGCTGAGCGCCGCGCCAGGAGCCGGTCATGAGTAAGGGCTCTCTCTGGGCAACTATGGGGCAGGTTGATAACCTGCGCGCCGATTGCCTATCCGCGCCGCCGGGCAACCGGCCCGCAACGCGGCCATTGTCTATCGCGCTCCAGCTGCGGAGCCGCGTGGGCCCGACGCTTTCGTCGGGCGGGCGGCCACTGGTGACCCACCATGTTTAGCAGCTTGCGGTTCCGCATCACGGCCTGGTACACGGCTTTCTTTTCGTTGCTCTTCGTTGCCTTCGCGGTTTTTCTCTACCAGGTGCTGGCGCGCTCGGCTCTGAGCCGGCTGGACGAAACACTGCGCTCGGAAAGCGCCACCCTGGCCACGGTGTTCAGCGACGAGTTGGACGAAGCCAAGGGCGACGCGTCCGAGGCGGCGCGAGTCACCATCACCGAGGTCCGCCTGGCGGCCGGCCATCTGGCAATTTACGAAGGAAACCGCCTGGTGGCATCGTCCACGCCCTTGTCAGCCGCGGAACACTCCGTGCTCCCGTCGCCTTCGGCGGGCGTGCTCGATCTGCCGAAACTGGGTCCGCATGGCGCCCACGCTGTGGCCAGCGGGTTCGAGCGCAATGGAAAGTCGTTGCGGCTGGTGGTGACGGCCCCGCTCGACACCGTCGCCGCCGACCTTGCCGCCGTCCGCCGCATCTTGTGGTTCGCCATGCCGCCGCTGGTGGCGCTCGCCGCCCTGGGCGGCTGGTGGCTGGCCTCGCGCAACGTAGCACCGCTTAGCTGGATGGCCGTGCAGGCCGCCGCCATCAGCGGCAGCAGCCTGGAAAAGCGCCTGGAAATCGGCAAAGCCGCAGGGGAGCTCAGCCTGCTGGCCGCATCGTTCAACGAGCTGCTGGCGCGGCTCGATCACTCTTTTAATTCCATGCGCCGCTTCGTGGCTGACGCTTCGCACGAAATGCGCACCCCTATCGCCATCGTCCAGGGTGAAGCCGAGGTGGCCCTTTCCCGCGATCGCACGCCAGCCGAATATCAGGCTTCCTTAGGGCTCATCCTGGACGAATCGCGCCGGCTCTCGCGCCTGGTGGACGACCTGCTCCACCTCGCCCGCGCCGATGCCGGCCACGTCAAGCTGCGCCGCGAGGAATTCTATTTGAACGATCTGGTCGCGGAATGCTGCCGGTCCCTGCATTCGCTGGCGGCCGCACGCCAGATCGACCTCGAGTGCCGCCCTGCGAGTGACGCGCCGATCCATGGCGATCCCGAGTTGCTCCGCCGCCTGGTGGTCAACCTGTTGGACAACGCCATCCGCTATACCGAGCCGGGCGGCAAGGCCAGAGCCGCCGTGGAAAACACCGGCCCCGACCTGCGGATCACGATTTCCGATAGCGGTCCGGGCGTTCCGGCGGATGCGGCGCCGTACCTGTTCGACCGCTTTTACCGCGCCGACAAATCCCGCGACCGCGAGCGCGGCGGCTCCGGCCTGGGCCTGGCCATCGTCAAGTGGATCGCCGAATCGCACGGCGGCACCGTCACCTTCGCCAGCCAGCCGGGCGCGGGCACCACGTTCACCGTGACCCTGCCGCGCTGATTCTCCGCAAAGCGGGCAAACCGGGGACTGGCTCGAATTTCGCCGCCCTTTGCGAGATTTCGTGCTCGTCCCCGCTTTGCCTGGCAGGCGAGCGCGGCCGCTGCCGGAGCCGGGCGCGGAAAAACAGTCGGCGGCAGCAGAATCGAAGCTTCATCGTTTGCAGCTTATGGGCTTTGTAATGAAATGCCCTGCTAACAGGCGGGGAACAGGCAACTAGTGGCGAAGAAAATACGAAGATATATTTACATGCCGTATTGACCGGCATTAAGACGTTGCGATTCCCTAGTAAACCCCGCCCCCCGGTTGGGTGGATTGCAGTACGCCGTTGACGGCTGAAAGCGTGTAGGCGGTTCCGCCCGTTCCGCTCCAGGCAGCGATATCGAATGTGCCGCCGGCCGAGATTCGATAAACGGGGACGCTGAGAAACGTCAGCGGAGTCTGGCGCCGGCACACTTGCGGCGGTCCTGGCGTGCGCAGGAAGTATACGGTACTGACTCCCACCACCGTGCCGGATCCATCCGCCTCCATCAGAAAAGCCGTTTGTTCATCCAGCGCAATTCCGGAGGCTAGCGGTGGGCTGCCATCCAGCACGATCCGCGCTAGAAACGTGATCAACCGGCCCATACGATCGCGCGTTACGAAGTGATCGTCGGTAATCGTATTCTCGAGCAGCGGGGTCAGGTTCAGAAATCCATCGTCGATGGTAATCAGAAAGTTGAACGGATTCGCCAGCGCCTCCGACGATGTCTCTGACCCGCCATGCGTCGCCGAGTACGCGAACTGCGCCAGAATGGCGTTGCCGGCGCTGGTTCCCCCGATCGGCACGCCCTTCGCGGCCAGCGCATTGATCGCCTGGTTCACCGGCGTATTCTGCCAGAACCGGGCGTAGTCGGCCTGGTTGCCGCCGGCAATGAACAGGGCCTCGGCCTGCATGATGGTGTCGAAGACGAAGGGCTGCGACGCTCCCCGGTCGTAGATGCGCAGCGTGGAAACCGAGTTGATGCCTGGGCACAGGCGATAAATATAGGGATTGTAATCGGCATCGCCACTGACGCGAATCACCAGGAAATCCCCGCCATTGGCCTTCTGGCACATCCATTGATAAGCAGCGTCAACGTCGGTGCCCCCGCCTTCAAACATGATTCCCGGGGTCGTCGAAGTCTGCACGTCGTTTTGATTGCCCAGCCGTGTATAGATCCAGCCCGGCCCGGTCGTCACATGGCCGTACGGCCCTGCCAGCAGCGCCTGCGCCGTGGCCACGATCATCAGCAACCTCTTCAGCAATTCCCCTCCTCCATGCGGCCGCCCCGAGCAGCATACCGCCGCTCCCACTCATTTAACTAAATACCCCCGGGGCGGGCAAGGACAAAGCCCGTGCGCCGCTCGCGTGGAGAGAGGACAACCCGGCTTAGGCCGGCGACCCGATTCGCCCTCCGCCATGCAAATATTGCCGCTCTGACTGCCGTCGCTTCACATCGCATGTTACGAAGTCGTCATTGCTGACGCAAAATAAGGCGCCTCGAGGCTTGTGCTTCAAGGACTTGGCGCGTTCCGGTGGTTGCCAACACATTGGTGCCCGCCGTGCTTAGTAAGCCGAGAAGGAGAACTGCGGATGAGGAAGACACTTGTAGCCATTTTGGCAATTGCCGGTACCATGAGCACTGCCGGTTTCGCGGCGGACAGAGAAGTCAAGGTCGACGACAGGCTGGATGCTGCCGCTGACACGCTGCACGACATGATGCACGCTGCCGACAGAGGCATCCCCCAGGATTTGCTCGATAAGGCGCGCTGCGTCGTTGTCGTGCCCGGCATGAAAAAGGCCGGATTCATCCTCGGCGCCAAGTACGGCCGCGGGTTCGCGGTGTGCCGCGGGCACGGCGGCGCCGGCTGGAGCGCTCCCGCCGCGATGCGCGTGGAAGGCGGAAGTGTCGGATTTCAGATCGGCGCTTCGGAGACCGACGTTCTGCTCCTGGTCATGAACGAGGGCGGAATGCGGCACCTTCTGTCGGATAAGTTCACCATAGGTGGAGAAGCGACGGCGGCGGCAGGCCCGGTAGGCCGCGACGCGGCCGCTCAAACGGACGCCATGATGAACGCCGAGATGCTGTCCTATTCCCGTTCGCGCGGCCTCTTCGCAGGCATTTCGCTGGAGGGCGCAACCCTTCGTCCCGACGAGGAGACCAACCGCGAACTCTACGGCCGCGACGCCACGAATCGCGAAATTCTCACCGGCGACTTCAAGAGTCCGGCTGCTGCAGCCCGGTTTGAGCACGCACTGTATCGCGACTCCGCCGAACGCAGCCGCTAATCAGCCGCCACCGCAACCCACGCGGGACTCCAGGACGACCTCGGCGCGGCCTTCCGCGCCGGGCGACACAATACTGCCCATCCGCGCCGACGCCGCAGACCCGTTCTCAGGAATCAGGAAAATGTCCGGTGTGGCCTCTGGTTTCAGTCTCCGGGTGGACTCCCACGCGACGGCGCCGTGCTGGCCTGCTCCTTCCAGTGTTGGACATTGACACCCATCACGATGAGCCACAGCATCAGCGATCCTTCCGCGAGGATCCCGAGGATCTTAAGGCCAGTGGACAGATGGCTTGCGAGCGGTGTCAGAAAGATCAGCCAACCCACACCAGCAAGCGCCATCAGCACACCCAGTATCCGAGGCAGAAAGGTCGACTTAAAAATAAGGTAGCCGAGCAGGAGGCAATACGGCCCGAAAAACACCAGGCTGTTGATTTTGTAGGGATCGAGCTTAAAGAGGCTCACTACATCATTGGCGCATCCCGCGAGGCTGAAGAACGCCGCGAGCAAAGAGAGGCTCCTGTTCACTGGCTTGAACAGGTAGTAGAAGAACAGCGTTACGGCGATGTAGAAAGCGTGGGAGATGAGGTTGACGGCGTCATATAAAACCAGCCGGCCTCTGCCAACGAAGACCTCGCCGGATATTGCCGTCAGAAAGTAGAGCAAATAAACGACGCCGGTAACCCTCGCATTAGGACGCGGCTGCGCCTCTGCGATCCGTTCCATCACTTCATCGCCTCCCGGGGCACGACATAAACATGGCGACACCCGAATCTAAGTCTCTTCCACCCGCGGCTTGCCTTTCAACCCAAAACTTCGCCTCTACCGCCCTGAATCAACACTCTACTGAACCATCGCGCTTCGGGGGGATACGAAACCCCTTTTAGCGTACCGCCAGTTTTCGGAGTTTCGTAGCCTGTCCCCGAATTTGCTCTCAATTTGCTCTCGAAAGAATGGGAGCGGGTCAATGGTGCGCGCGCAGTCCTGTTTGCTGCTCAGGTTCCCGCTTGGATCTTGAACGGCCCATATCCGGGGAAAAAGCGTCCTAATTGAACAACTGTGGCAGCAGATCCGCCAGGCTAATCCTCCAGAAAGGCCACTCGTGCCCGTACCCGGGCAGGATCATCTTCTTGTATTGAACTCCCCGGCTCGTCAGCCAGTCCATGAACTGCAGATTCGCGTGGTTCAGTGGGTCGCTTTCACCCGAGGTGATGTACAAAAGGCGCAGCTTCTGGTTCGCGCTCGCGTCAAGTTTCGGAAACTCAGCCGTCATAGCGGCGGGATCGATTGGCGACCCCATCAATTGCAATATCGAAAGTGGTCCGGACTGACCGGCCGGAGGTTTGATCGCGCCCGGGAACATAATTACCCCGGCGCTGAATGTCGCCACATAAGCAAATTGGTCCATGTGGTGGAAGCCGACGTCGTAAGTCTGTGCGCCGCCCATGCTCAATCCCGCGATGGCGCGGTGGTCGCGATCGGGAATGGTGCGGTATCTCTTATCCACAAAAGGAATCACGTCCGCCACAATGCTGTCGCTAAACTTCAGCATTTGGCCCATGCCGGAGCTCGTAGCAGGCGGCGTCTCGACCTGGGGCACGATTCCGGGTGCGGCGGTCTGGTTATAGTTGCCGTTGGTCATCAACACGATCATGGGCTTGGCCTTGCCTGCCGCAATCAGGTTGTCAAGAATCTCTCGCGCGCGTCCGAGATTATCCCAGGCGTCCTCGTCGCCTCCTCCTCCATGCAACAGGTAGAAGACAGGGTAGCGATCGTGGCTGCTCTCGTAGCCGGCCGGCGTATAGACGTACATCCTCCTTGCCGCCATGCCCAGGCTGGGCGAAGGATACCAGACCTGCTCCACCGTTCCGTGAGGAACATTGTTCACCATGAAGAGATTGCTCCCCGCGCCGGGAATCGTCACCGCGCTCAGGAAGCGGATTCCATCGCGCATCACGTTGACGTTGCCCGGATCGAGCGTGCGCACGCCGTCCACAACAAAGTTGTACGTGTAGATTTCCGGCTTCAGGCCATTCACTGTCAGTTGCCAAACGCCGTCGTCGCCCTTGGTCATGGGCAGCGGCGCGGCCATCATGCCCGGTTGCCAGTTTCCGCTCACTCCCACGGCGCTGGCATCGGGCGCCTTCAGTCGAAAAGTAACCGCACCATCGGCGGCCACCTCGGGCGACTTGGGGCCGGTCATCCCGAATATTGCCAGGGCGGGCTGCAACGGCACTCCGGGCCGGGCAGGCGTCTGCGGCGCGGGCTGCTGTGCCGTTGCAGCGGTTACGCCAAGCATCGTCATTGCCGCGCAAAGTGAAAGAACATTGTGCATCTTCGTATTCTGTCTCCTAATGGTTTTGCCCTGACAACTCGAGTTTCCTCATCGAACAAACGAGTGAACATACGCCTAGCGTGATCGTACCAGTGCTCGCGTCTGAACGGGGGCTTTCGTAGGGGGGATGCAGGGACAGGCTACGAATCACGGCTGGTGTGAAGGCCCGCTGGGCGGGCGCCAGCGCGATTTCCGTGCAAGATCATGCCGTCGCGCTGATCGACGAATTGGAGAACCTAACTCATATCCGGACGCGCTTTACCGTAGGCTACTGAGCGAAGGAGAAGGAACAACCACATGAAACAAGACGAGCCAAGAATCCACGTTCGGCCAAGCAGCAGCGGGGTGAAAGCGCCGTGCTGGCACAGGCCAATTTCCGCCGTTTAGAGTTACTGGGCTTGACCCGCCTGCTTCCTCTGTAACTTCCGGTGAATGTCAGGCCAGAATTCCTTGACGACTAAACCCAGGGCATCGAAACCCATTTGGGTGGTCGCCACGGTCATCACCGTGGCCGGACATCTCTCGGATGGCGAATGATAGGTATATGTGGATAGCGCGCCAGCCGTCGTCGCGCCAAAGATCTCGGAGAAATTGAATTGCCGCGTCCCGGAATCGGACCTGGTGATGAGGACGCGCGTTGCTGCGTAAAAGCCTCTGCGCCATATCCCCCTTTTCCTAGCTGATAATAGCGGGGGTCCTGACGCAAAATGGAGGCGAAAACACCATGGGCCATAAAGTTTTCAATCGTGCCGTCGGCGAAACGAATCCC
>CAZZHN010000194.1:0-8853 GCA_964654065.1 uncultured Solibacteraceae bacterium | reverse complement strand
AGCTCGGCGAGTTCAAGGTCCCGGTGAAGCTTCACAAAGATGTCACCGCCGAGGTTACAGTGGTGGTGGCGAAAGAAGAGTAGCTCCTCTGGTAGGACAGACCATCGCCTTTCGTGGTCTGTCGTGCCTTGCGAAGACGCGACCAGGAAAAGCCGAGATGACTCCCGGCTCAGCCACCAGTGTAGGGGCCGGGCATGCCCGGCCCGGCTTCGGCCACCGCCGGCAATACATCACCGCACCGACAAATCCCTAGCCCTGCTGCTTCCCGTGGCTGGCCTCGTAGTGCGCTTTAAGCAGGTCGCCGCCGAAATCGGCGTCGAGATCGCGCCACACCGAGTGGATGTGGTTGGCGTTGTCCTGGGTCATGTCGAATTCGATCAGGAATGACGGCGCCTGCACCCTGTAATAGTGAGGATCGCCCGGCTTTGTGCCTCCCGCCCAGGCAAACCACACGTTGCGGCCGGCCCGGTTGATCTGGTCCGTGCGCCGCCGGGCGATATCGTCAGGCAGGTTGCGGGCGTACATTTCCTCGATCGCCCGCAGAGCGTCGAATTGCTTCGCATTCATCTTGGACGCGGCAAGGCCTGACGGCTGGCCTTTCAGAGCGGCCGCGCGCGTGTTCGTGGTCAGGATGTCACCATACGCCTTGGGGTCGACGATGGCGGTCTTCTGAAGCGGCTCGTCCAGAGCGTGGATCACCGCGAAGCCCAGGTCGTCTTCTTCGGGAAGCGCGCGCAGCCCCTGGCGCGGCCCCTTCCTGACCTCGGCGGGATTCGAGCCGAAGAAACTCGGCCCATCCACCACCTGCCCGCTCGTCACGGTATAGTTCTGGCTGATGTGGTGGCCCTCCACGCGGTAGCCCCAGGCGCCGGTGTCGGACGGCGTACCGAAGATGGTGAAGTGATACTTTTCGGGATTGCGGCGCGCGCCGCTATCGTTCTCCATCACTTTCAGCACATCTTCCAGGCTCATGATGGTGACCGCCTTGATGTACCCGGCCTGGCTCAGCCCCGACGCCAGCAGCGCGCTGGCGAGGTGTCTCTGGTACGGGCTCATTTCGCCCAGCGTGAGCCCCTTGCGGTCGATCGGAACGTAGAACCAGTGCATGCGTTCTTCGTCCTCAAACGGGAACACCGCTTTGGCTTTCTGTTCCGTGGTGAGCGCGGCCAGCAGACGATTGGCAGTTTCGGTCATCACCGACGCGGTATGAACATGATTGTGCATAGCGGCCGGCGGGCTGGCGGCGTGGTCCTGAGCGCGGCCGGTTTGACCGGCAATCAGACCGCTTCCCAGGATCGCTGCGGACGAGCTAAGAAACGAACGTCGCTTTATCTGGCACATTAGATGACCCTCCCCATAGCCTTCCGGCATGGCCGGCGCTTATTGATCTTAGCAATCGAATTGAGATTTCGGGCGGGCAGGAACCGCCGTTGCGCACACCGCCAATTTCAGGCATTATGATTCGACGAGTGCGCGACAAAGTGCCAGTGCCCAAAAGCGACTCTAAAGGAAAGGCGATATGAATCTCTTGTGGTTTCTGATTATTGGTATTGTTGCCGGCTGGCTGGCCGGACAGCTGATGAAAGGCAGCGGCTACGGCCTCATCGGAGACCTGGTGATCGGCGTGATTGGAGCCTTTATCGGCGGCTGGCTTCTGGGAGCGCTGGGATTCAGTGCCGGTGGGCTGATCGGGAGCCTGGTGACGGCCACCATCGGGGCGGTCGTACTGCTGTTCCTGATCCGGCTGATCAAGAGAGCGTAGGAGTGGCGCCGCCGGGGCGGCCGGTCCAATGAGGAACGCGTGCGCCGGTTACACTAAGAGCTCATGGAGATCCGGACCATAGGGCTCGTGGTGCACGCAGTCGGCACCACAGGCGTACTGCACCAGTTGACGGGCGTGATCGCGCAGCACCAGGGCGATATCACGTCCGTCGAAATCCTGGCGAACCGGCCCGACGAGGCGCGCACGTATTTCGAAGTGAATCTGCCGGGAGGCCTCGAGCCGCTCATCGAGGGGCTCCGGGCGCTTCCCATCGTGCGCGCGGTGGAGGTCGTCAAGACTCTGCAGACGGTGTACGGCAAGCGCATCATCATCATGGGAGGCGGCGCACAGGTAGGCCAGGTGGCGATCGGCGCCGTATCGGAGGCCGACCGGCACAACATCCGCGGGGAGCATATCTCGGTGGACACGATTCCGCTGGTGGGAGAGCAGAAACTGGCCGATGCCGTTCGCGCCGTGGCCCGCCTGCCGCGCGCCAAAGCGCTGGTGCTGGCGGGATCGTTAATGGGCGGCGAAATTGAGACCGCCGTCCGCGAGGTTCGCGAGCGGGGCCTGCTGGTGATCAGCCTGAATATGGCCGGCAGCGTCCCGGAGGCGGCCGACCTGGTGGTCACCGACCCCGTGCAGGCCGGTGTGATGGCGGTGATGGCGGTCGCCGATACCGCCAAATTCACCTTGGAGCGACTCAAACGCCGTGTATTCTAACGGCCGCGGCCAGCCCGGCCTGACCTGGATGCCGTATCGCCGACCGGCGCTCTGATATCGTTGGTGGGTTAACGGTAATATCCCCAACAGCAGCGTTGCAACCAATTGGGATCGGCTTTACCGTTGGGTCAGCCTCGTGTGCTCACATGGGGCAGATGCGCCTCCTGGCCTCTGGTTGCGCCGTGGCCAGATCCCACCGTCGGTTTCCGTACCTCTGACAGGCGTACAGAACGCCGTTCCGGCCACCGCATCGGAAAACGATGCAACTCAAAAAGGGAGTTGTCATTTGGCCATGGCTGGGCACAAAGAGGGGCTGCGGTGGATGTCGAGCACCGCAACGGGTCACTCCTGCGGACTCATGCCGGGGCGCTCCGGCTTGCGGACGGCAGCTCCCGTCATCCTGATGCTGGTGAGCGGGTGCTTCCCGCGGGTCTGTGCCGGGGCGTCGGCGGATCTGCCGGTTCTCACCGAAGCGGCTCAAGTTCGCAGCCTCACTTCCAGAGAGGCGCAGCACCAATATCCCGTCCGGTTGAGGGGTGTGCTGACCTATTACATGCCAGACCTGCGCCTGACTTTTTTCCAGGATTCCACGGCAGGCATTTATGTCAACGTTCTCGATGCCCCTCCGGCGGCGCACACGGGAGATCTGGTCGAGGTCCGCGGCGTATCTGGCGCGGGTTTCTTTGCCCCCGAGGTCGAACACCCCGAAATACGCGTGCTCGCCAAGTCGCAGCTTCCGGCCGCGCGCCGCTTCCCGCTGGAAGCGCTGCTCAGCGGTGAGCAGGACAGTCAGTTTGTCGAGGTGCTGGGCATCGTACGCTCCGCCCGCGTGGAAGGCATGCTGTTATTTCACAGGCAGGAAAGCCAGCCGGCCCTGGCGCTCGTCATTGCCACCGGCAGATACAAGTTCAAGGCATGGATCACCAGTATCGACCCCTCGGCCGACTTCTCGTCCCTGGTAGATGCGCACGTCGCGGTCCGCGGAGCCTGTGGATCGCTCTTCAATGAGAAGCGGCAGCTGGTCGGCATCCAGCTCTTCGTCCCGAGCCGGGACCAGTTGCAAATCGTAGACACTGCGCGTGCCGACCCTTACCGGCTTCCGATCCTCCCCACCAGCAATCTAATGCAATTCACGCCGGAAACGGTTTCGGGGCACAGAATCCGCGTGCAGGGGGCCGTGACTCTCTACAAACCCGGCCGGTTCATTTACATTCAGGACGCATCCGGGGGCGTCAAGGTGGAGGGACCGCAAACCGCGCTGGTGCAGATTGGCGACCGCGTCGATGCGGTCGGGTTTGCCACTGCCGGCCAATACGCGCCCGTTCTGGAGGACGGTGATTTTCGCCGGCTTGGCGCATCGGCCACCAAGCCAGCGCCGTTCGACCTGACTCGCACCGCCAGCTTGACCGGCGACCACGACGCCGAGTTGGTCAGGATCCAGGGCAGACTGCTCGGCCGCTCCATTCAGGGCGAGGATCTGGTGCTGGCTTTGGAAACGCACGGCGCGACATTCAACGCGATGCTGAGCAACCAGCAGTCCTACGCGCGCATGCAATCGATTCCGGTTGGCAGCATTTTGCAGATCACGGGCGTCTGGTCGATCGAAACCGATGAGTTGCGCCGGCCCACGTCCTTTCGGGTGCTGCTTCGCTCGGTGTCCGACGTGATCGTAACCGAGCTGCCCTCGTGGTGGTCGACGACGCGGATTCTGGTGCTGCTGGCCGCGCTTGCGGTGGTCATTGCCCTGATCGCAGCGTGGGTCATCGTCCTACGGCGCCGCGTACGTTCCCAAACCGCCGTTTTGCGGTCCCAGGCCGCAGAGCTGTCGCGATCTAACGCGGAATTGGAGCAATTTGCTTACGTGGCCTCGCATGACTTGCAGGAACCCTTGCGCATGGTCGCCAGCTATACCCAGCTGCTCGCCCGCCGCTATAAGGGCAAGCTGGGCCAGGACGCCGACGAGTTCATCGAATTTGCCGTGGATGGAGCGCGGCGCATGCAGAATCTGATCAACGACCTGCTGGCCTATTCGCGGGTGGGAACGCGGGGCGGAGAGTTGCGGTCAACGGATGCAGAAGCCGCGCTGGAGAGCGCCCTGGTGAATGTGCGTGGGGCTATCGAAGACAGCGGCGCAGTGATTCGGCACTCCACGCTGCCCACCATCCATGCGGATCCGGTCCAGCTCGTTCAAGTGTTTCAGAACCTGCTGGGAAATGCGATCAAGTTCCGCAACGGCAATGCGCCCGAAGTCGATGTTGCGTGCCAAGAGAGTCCGGAGGAGTGGTCTTTCTCGGTTCGCGATAACGGCATCGGAATCGACCCCAAGTACGCGGATCGGATTTTTCAGGTTTTCCAGCGTTTGCATACCAAAACGGAATACCCCGGCACCGGGATCGGCCTGGCGATTTGCAAGAAAATCGCGGAGCGCCATGGAGGCCGGATCTGGGTCGCCTCGCAGCCTGGTCAGGGCGCGACTTTCCACTTCACGATACACAAGAACGGAGTAAGCACGCGGTGACAAGCCAAGACACCAAACCCATTGAGGTCCTGCTGGTGGAAGACAACCCCGGCGACGTTCGTTTGACGATGGAGGCCATGCGGGAGAGCAAAGTGCTGGTCAACCTGAGCGTTGCGCCGGACGGAGTAGCGGCCCTGGCGTTTCTGCACAAAGAGGGCGTATATCAAGCGTCGCCGCGCCCGGACCTGATTCTCCTCGATCTCAATCTTCCCAAGAAGGACGGGCGCGAGGTGCTGGCCGAGGTCAAGGCCGATTCCGACCTGCGCCGCATCCCGGTGGTGGTCCTGACCACTTCGCGCGCCGAGGAGGACATTCTGCGCACCTACAATCTGCACGCGAACTGTTTCATCACCAAGCCCGTCGACCTGGACCAGTTCATCACAGTGGTGGGTTCGATTGGGGAGTTCTGGTTTTCGGTTGTCCGGCTACCCTCGTAGCGGAAAAGGATCAGGTGGATTATGCAGGAATGCAAGGTTCTGCTCATCGAAGATAATCCCGGCGACGCCCGGTTGGTGCAGGAGATGCTGGCGGACGCCGCGACCAACCCGTTTCGGGTTCGCACGGCAGACTGCCTGGTCGCGGCGCTGGACGAGCTGGCGCACGGCAAATTCGACGTGGCGCTGGTGGACCTGTCCCTACCGGATTCTGATGGACTGGAGACGCTGTTAACCGTCCAGCGGCACGCGCCCGGCCTGCCGATCGTGGCGTTGACCGGCCTGAACAGCGAAGCCATGGCTCTGGCGGCCGTGGAAAAAGGCGCGCAGGACTACCTGGTCAAGGGCACACTGACGACCGATTCGCTGGTTCGCGCCCTGCAATACGCGATGGTGAGACGGCACAGCGCCTCCGGACCCGGGGAACAATCGGCTACTGTTGTGGGTCTGCTGGGCGCCAAAGGAGGAGTCGGTACAACGACAATTGCGTGCCACTGCGCGATCGAGCTGCAGCGGCAAACCAAGAAGAAGGTGCTGCTGGTCGATCTGGACATCAGCTCCGCATCGGCCTCTTTCCTGATGGGGGCGCACTCCGAGTACACAATCGCAGACGCATCGATGAACCTGCACCGCCTGGACCCATCCTTCTGGAATAACCTCGTGTGCAGCACGTCTTACGGAGTTGACCTTCTGCGCTCGCCGGGCACAAAGCAGTTTCACGAAGCGCTCAACGGCGAGCGCGTCCGGCACGTTCTGCGGTTCGCACGGGCGCTTTATGGGTACATCGTGGTAGACCTCGGACGCCTCAACACCTTTTCCCTGAACCTGACCGAAGAGGTGAACGAACTGTTTGTGGTTACGACGCCGGAGATACCCTCACTGTACGAGTCCGGCAATGTCTTAAAGAAACTTGTCGAGCCGGGAGTCACAGGGGGACGGACGCAGTTGATTGTCAACCGGCTGCCGAAAGGCGCAGCGCCGAGTGCCGGCGATTTCGAGCGTGCCCTGGGTTACGGCGTTTGCGCGATGCTCAACGACTGCTCGAGCGAGCTTCACGAATCCTACGGGAACGGGCAGTTCCTGGATGAGCGCCTGCCCCTTCGCAAGCAAACGCGGCAGCTGGTGGCCAAATTCCTGGGCATCGACGAGTCCAAGGCGGCGCCGCGGGCCGGCCTTGGGCTGTTCCGGTTTGTGCGCGTCTGACCGCGGGCGCTACCTCTCGCGCCGGCGGCTCACGGCCGGGTCCACCAGGCGGGCAGGGCGGCCACGGAATCGAAAAGCGCATCGGGCCGGATGGCCCCTTCCAGATCGCCGGACGGAACTTGCCGGTCTTTACGAGCGCGCCCTTCAGCCCCGCGGTTTGTGCGCCGCCGACATCGGCCTCGATATCGTCGCCGATCATGAGGACCTGGCCGGCATCGAGCCCAAGCCTGCCAGCGGCCGTCTGCAAGAACCGGGCGGCCGGCTTGCCGAACAGGAGTTCCTGCCGCCCGGTGGCGTGCTTCAGCGCCGCCACGAAAGGCGCCGCGTCCAGCGAGATGCCATCCGGCGCCAGCCAGTAGCGAGTCATGCCCAGGGCGATCAGTTCCGCTTTCGGATTGCTATGCAGCAGGCGGAAGGCACGGTTCAAGGTTCGGAAGTCCCACAACTCGCCGAGATCGCCCACCACCACGTAGGCCGCTCCGTCCTCGGCGTCGTCCGGGAGGCACGGCAGCCCGGCGAACTCCCGGCGCGCGGACTGGCGCACAAAGAGCGCGATCGGCCCCGCAGGAGCGGTGCGCAGCCACTCCGCCGCCGCGGCAGCCGGCGTGAGAATCTCCTGTTCCGCGGCTCGAATTCCCAGCGCCGCAAGCTTCTCGCTCAGTGCGGCGCGACATCTTGAAGTTGTATTGGTCAGGAAAAGATGCGGAATACCCTGTGCGTGCACCCACTCGACCGTCTCCACCGCGCCAGCGATCGGGCGCTCGGCGTTGTAGATCACACCGTCCAGGTCAAAGAGAATGCCGCGCAGCGCGCCGGCTGCCGTCAACCCCGAAGCTCCCGCCATCCTGCAATTCTAACCGTCTCGCAGCAAGAGTTTCGGCGGGGGAAA
The DNA here is from genome assembly GCA_964654065.1 of uncultured Solibacteraceae bacterium. Taxonomy (GTDB): domain Bacteria; phylum Acidobacteriota; class Terriglobia; order Bryobacterales; family Bryobacteraceae; genus Bog-375. The sequence continues at coordinate 1,324 of CAZZHN010000194.1, read as the reverse complement.
AAGGATTGTAATGGTAGGCCCGGCTGGACTCGAACCAGCGACCCCCTGCTTAGAAGGCAGGTGCTCTATCCACCTGAGCTACGGGCCCGAAAGGCACGTGGTCTACCCACCGCCATAATAGCAGTAGTCCCCGCTGTCCCAAGGCTCAGCAATCGAGGCGGCGCCGCGGGATCGGCGCTTCAGCGGCGGCACGGAGATTCCGCCATAATGTAGGGACCGGTGGGCCGCGTTCAGGGCCTGGCGGCGCAAACTATGATCGACCCCAAGCTGCCAGTTTTGATCTCCGCCGAGAAAATCCAGGCACGGATTCGCGAGTTGGGCGAACAGATTTCCGCCGACTATCCGCAGGGCGACCTGTATTTCGTCTGCATCCTGAAGGGAGCGTGCTTCTTCCTGACGGACCTGGCGCGCGCCATGAAGCGCGACGTGTCTGTGGACTTTATGGGAATCTCCACCTACGGCAAGGAGAAGACCAGTTCGGGCGAGGTGCGGTTGACTAAGGACCTCGACATCTCGATTGAGGGCAGCAACGTGGTCATCGTGGAAGACATTGTCGACAGCGGCGTGACGCTGAATTACCTGATGCACGTGCTCGACCAGCGCAAGCCGCACTCGATCCGGATCGCGGCGCTGCTCGACAAACCGGAGCGGCGGTTGCGGCCGGTTCATGTGCACTATGTCGGCTTCCAGATTCCCGACCGGTTCGTGGTCGGATACGGTTTGGATTACGCCGAGAAGTACCGCAATCTGGACGCGGTGTGTGTGATGGACAGCGAGTAGGACAGGCGATCGTTTTCCCTCGCCTGTCTTCCCAGTCGTCCCAATCCGCAGGGGCCGGGCATGCCCGGCCCGCCGGTCGCCCAAATAAGAAAGCCTCCGCGGTCAAGCGGAGGCTTTTGAATTAAACCGGGCGACTTCCTACTCTCCCACACACTTGCGCGTGCAGTACCATCGGGGCTGAGAGGCTTAACTGCCGTGTTCGGGATGGGAACGGGTGGGTCCCTCTCGCTAAGGTCACCCAGAAGCGGATGACAACCGACGCCGAGGACCGGGCGATTAGCCGGCCTACAAGGCGCTGAATATTGACGGGCTAGCGGAAAAAGCGGCGTTAACGGAATGCAAGTTTCTGAAGCTTGCTGCCGTGTGTGCGCAGTAAATTTTATGGTCAAGCCGAACGGGCGATTAGTAACGGTAAGCTCAACTGGTCACCCAGCTTACACATCCGTCCTATCAAACAGGTAGTCTACCTGTGCCCTTCAAAGCTTACGCTTGGGAGATCTCATCTTGGGGAAGGTTTCACGCTTATATGCATTCAGCGTTTATC
>CAZZHN010000193.1:0-8926 GCA_964654065.1 uncultured Solibacteraceae bacterium | reverse complement strand
GATGGAGGTGTGACATCCGGATCGTATTTGTGGTGCACACCTTCTTTCCGAATTGGCACGCGGGGACGGAAGTGTATGCCAGGAGCCTGGCTCGCAAGGTGGTGGAGAGCGGACATCAGGCTTTGATCGTCTGTTACGAGCCGCCCTCACCGGACGATCCGTTCGAAGGCATCCGGGTCATCGACACGGTGTACGAGGGCCTGCCGGTATTCCGAATTTCATTTCATAAGCAGCACGAGTCGGCGCACCTCACCGATTATTACGATCCGGACGTGGAGGAACATCTGTTCCGCTACCTTTCCGCTGCGAAGCCCGACGTGGTGCACGTAGTGCACGCCATGCACCTCACAACCGCCTCTGTTTGGGCCGCGAAGCGGCTGAGCCTGCCGGTCGTCGCCACGGCGACGGACTTCTGGTTCATTTGCCCGACCTTCCAGCTGGTGAAGTGGGACGAATCGCTTTGCCGCGGGCCTGACGCGCTGAGCTGTCTGGCCTGCACTACCCCTGGGATGCCCGGCGCCTGGCTTCGACGCTTGACCGCAAACAGCGTGCTGAGCTCGATTCTGTCGACGGTCGCCTCCGCTTTGGCGGCGGTGGCGCCGTTCCGCCCGCCATGGCTGGCGAGCATGCTGTGGCTATCGCATCGGCGCAGGTGGATGAAAGAGACGCTCGCGCAGGCAGACGTTCTGATCGCGCCCACCGCGAACACCGCGCGCCTGCTGGCCGAAGCCGGATTCAAGCCCGCGGAGATGAAGGAATCCACCTTCGGCCTGGAGAGCCATGCGTTACGGCCGGCGCCCCGGCAGAAACACGGCCACGTGCTGCGGGTGGGCTACGTGGGGACGTTCCGCCAGTCGAAAGGCGTCCACATTCTGCTGCAGGCCATGCGGCAGCTGCCGCCCGACAGAGTCCAGCTCGCTGTGTACGGCAGCCCGGGGCATTTCCCTGAATACGACGGACGGCTGCGCGAGCTGGCGGCAGGTCTCGAGAATATTTCGTTCCGCGGCACCTTTCCGAACGAAAAACTGCCGGAGGTGTTCGCCGGTTTCGACGTGCTGGCGATTCCGTCGCTTTGGCACGAGAATTCTCCCCTGGTCCTGCTCTCCGCATTCGCGCTGAAAACGCCCGTGGTGGCTTCGCGTGTGGGCAGCCTGGCGGAGCTGGTGGTTCACGGCAGAAACGGCCTGCTGTTCACAATGGGTGACGCCGGGAGTCTGGCGCAGCAGTTGCGAATTTTGATCGGCGATCCGGAATTGCTCGAACGCCTTCGCGCAGGCATGCCCGCCGTGAAGACAATGGACGAGAATGCCGGGGAGATGCTGGCGATCTACAGCCGTCTGCAAGGGGATTACTCGGCGAACCCCCGTGCAGAATCGCGCCGGCCGGGCTACCTGCCGTACGCGCCCCTCGCCTGGGGCCGGATTTTGAAATCGCTCCGCAGGGCCCGCTTCGGCGCCAGCTTCGGCGACGCTCTGACACTGCTGCGCTGCGACCGGCGCGTCCATCTTGGCCGGCAGATCACTTTCGATTTCGAGTGGCACGCCGCAGACGTGGACCCGGATTGGATCGTGTTCCTCCATTTTCTGGATGAGAGCGGTGCCACCCGCATGCAGGGCGACCACAGGCTGTGCGTCCACCGGCAGGATCCATGGGGCTTCGTGATGTATTCCTATGGCGTGCCGATCGCGGAAGAACATCTCGGAGCCACCTACCAGCTGCAGCTCGGGGTGTGGAGCCCGGCGAGGAAGATGCGCCTGCCGGTAAGTGGGGGGCGATCTCTCGAACTCGACCAAAATGGGTGCACGGTTCTCTTAGGTCCGGTGGAAATGCGCTGATACAAGCCAGATCCGCCGCTCGCTGCGGCATTCGACCGGTGAAACATTCCGTATTGCGACAACCGCCGGGCGTACGCTACTATCGAGACACAGCAAGCAAAGCACCGGCCGGATCTGTTGTGTTGCGTGAAAACATGCGAACAGGTATCACTGGATCGAGCGGATTTATCGGATCTTACCTGACCCGGTGGTTGGCCGCGTCCGGCTGTGCTTCGCTGCGTCTGCTGGTCAGAAACACCGTCAGCTCTGAGCCGGAGGGCGCGGAACTCTGCCAGGGCGATCTGCACTCGCGCGCCGACTGCGAGCGGTTCGTCGAAGGCCTGCAAGTCATCTATTATCTCGCCCACGAAAACACCCCAGTGAATTCGGACCTCGATCAGCCGAACGATGTGCGGGTCAATCTCGAGCCGCTGTTGAATCTGCTGCAAGCCGTCCAGCAGGCCGGCACCAGACCGCAGATCGTCTATTTCAGCAGCGGCGGCGCCGTATATGGCAGGCGGCAGGACCGGATCCCTTTCCGGGAAACCGATCCGTGCAGCCCGTCATCCTCTTATGGAATTCTGAAACTGGCGGCGGAACAGTATTTGCGCCTGGCAGCCGACAGGGGCTATCTGACGGCCACCGTTCTGCGGGTTGGGAATGCCTATGGCGCCCTGCTGCCCCGTCACCGGATGCAGGGCCTGATCGGCGTAGCGCTGAGCAGCCTTCTGAAAGAGGCGCCAATCCGCGTGTTTGGTGAGACGAGCAACGTGCGCGACTATGTCCATCTCGAGGACATTTGCGTCCTGGCGAACCAAGTCTCGGTCCCGTACGGGCCATTCACCATCCTCAACGTTGGTTCGGGCGTAGGCTATTCCGTGGCTCAGGTTTTGAAAATCGTCGAGGACTGCCACGGCAGCCCCATCCGGACGGAGATCCATCCGGGTCAGGGCCGGTGGCTGACCGATTGGGCTGTGCTGGATATTTCCAAAGCCGCGCGCGAGTGCGGCTGGCATCCGGCCGTTAGCCTCAACGCCGGGATTCGCGCGATGATGTCCGCCTGGCACGACCCGGTTCACGATAAAGTCGTATCCGCTCGATGACGTGTTCCGTACTCCTCCCGGTCTACAACGGCGGCGTGCTTCTGCGATTGGCTGTCGACTCGATCCTGAAGCAGGACGATCCCGACTTTGAGTTGCTTCTCATCGATGACTGCTCCACCGACGGTTCCGCCCAGATCATCCGCCGCTATGCCGCATCCGATGTACGCATCCGAGCGATTTATCACCGCCGGAATGCCGGCCTGGCAGGCACGCTGAACGAAGGCCTCGCGGAAGCACGCACGGATCTGGTGGTGAGGATGGATCAGGATGACGTGGCGTTGGCCGGGCGAGTCGGCGCCCAGGTTACATTCATGCGGGAGCGGCCTGAAGTCGCCGTGGCGGGCACCTTCGTTTACCATATGGGCGCGTCCCCCGCTTACGATCACCTGGTTCAGTTGCCGACCGGGCACGACGAGATCGTGTCCACTCTGCAGCGGGAGAACTGCATTTACCATCCTTCTGTGATCATGCGGCGGCAGCAGATCCTGAGCCTGGGGGGATACCGCCCCGAGTTCCGCAACTCGGAGGACTACGACTTATGGCTGCGGGTAGCCAGGGTCTCACGGCTGGCGAACCTTCCCGAGCCTTTGCTGCGGTACCGATTCTCGGTGGATGGCATGACGCTCGGCCGCAAGTGGGAGCAGGCGCTGTACACGCGGATGGCCGTCATTTCCAACCGCGACCCAGAACGGAGCCTCGACGAAGTCCGTCAGGAAGCGGCGATGGAACTGGAGCGCCAGGGAAAGGGATGGTTTCTCGAGCAGGTGGCGCGGGGCACCATTCTGGAGTTGATCCGCCTCCGCCTGGCCGGCCAAGCCTGGCGCGTTTTGTGGACTTTTTCAAGACAACTGGACCGCGGCCGCGTCCTGCCGCTGGTGCGTGATTTCGCCGCCGCGCTTCTGCGGACGTATCTGCCAGGGACTGGCGAGGCGCGCGCCTGAAGTCTCACTCCTGTCGCGATCAGGCTGGCACCCGAACCGCCACGCTGTATCAGGCGCCGGCCGTGCGGAAGCCTTTATACGCGTCCACGACCTCGCCTACAGGGCCGCTCATCATCAGCTCTCCGTGATCCAGCCAGATCGCGTTGTCGCAAAGCTCCTGCACCATTCCCGCGGCGTGCGAGACGCAAAGAAAAGTCCTGCCCTGGCGGCGCGCTTGCTGCACGCGCGCGAAACACTTCTTTTGGAATGCCTGGTCTCCAACCGTCAGGATCTCGTCCACCAGCATGATGTCCGGATCCATGCAGACGGCCACAGAGAATGCCAGGCGCATGGTCATCCCGGTCGAGTAGGTTCGCACCGGTTCGTCGATGAAATCGCCGATATCGGCGAAGTCAACAATATCGTCAAACAGCTCCGCCGTCCGCTTGCGCGTCAGGCCGATCAGCGAAGCATTCATGCGGATGTTCTCACCGCCGGTTAAATCCGGGTGAAACCCTGTGCCTAATTCCAGCAGCGTCGCCATCCGCCCGTTGACCTGGATGCGGCCCGTGTCGGGTTTCGCCAGCCCCGCCGCCAGACTGAGCAGGGTGCTCTTTCCCGCGCCGTTGGAACCGATCACCGCCAACCCTTCGCCTGCCTCCAGGCGAAAACTCACGTTCTTCAACGCGTAAAAACGCTCTCTGCTCTTCGCCCGCGCCCAGTGAAGCAGACGCTGGCGCAGCAAGAGCCGGCCTCCGTGGCGCCCAAACGATTTCGATACGCCCTCAAACTCAATCGCCGTCATGCATCTTCACAGGTAATCGTAGAATTGACTCTTGGCGCGCCGGAATACCAGCCAGCCAACTAGCAGCATTGCCAGCGATGACGCGGTCAACTTGATCAGCAGGACCGCGTGCGGCGGGGAGTCCTGCAGTAAGATTCTCCGCAAAGCCAACACCAGCGCGGCCACCGGGTTGAACTCATACAGATCCTTGTACCTCGCCGGAATGGCCTCAAAGGAATAAAAAATCGGCACCAGCCAGAACAGGATGACGTTGATGGACTCCACCACGTATCGCACGTCGCGCATGAAAACGTTGAGCGCGGCAGTGACCAGACTGAGCCCGCACACGAATACGATTTCCATGCCCCAGATGAACGGAAGCAGCCACCAGTAACGGTTGGGGAATGAGCCGGACAGGAGCGCGACCGTAATCAGCAGCCCGATCTGGATCAGGAGGTGAACCGCATTGGACAGGACCGCTGCGATCGGCACGGTCTCGCGCGGAACCGCGACACGCTTGATCAGGCCTGCGTTATCGATCAGCGAGGTAGTTCCCGAAATCCACGCCACCGTGAAGAAGTTGAAGGGCACCAGGCCGCAGAGAACAAAAAGGGCAAAATGGTGAATATTGTTGTTGGGAAAAATCTTGGTGAATACGAACGTCATCACGCCCATCATCACCAGAGGGTTCAGCAGCGACCAGAAGATGCCCAAAGACATGTTCCGGTAGCGGATCTTGAAATCCTTTTGGATGAGATTGGGCAGAAGAAAACTGTATTCGCCGCTCCACATAGGATCTGCTTGTACGCGACTTGATTCTAGCATGCGGGCTCCGCCGTTCCTCGCGGCAAGCCTTATCCGAAAAGCTGCGCGTAGGCCCGCCGGGTGCGCTGCAGGTCATACTCCGAGGCAATTTTCTTTCTGCCGGCTTCCCCCATCTGCCGGCAAAGGTTGGCGTGACTGAGGAGTCGATCGAGGGCAGCCGCGAAGGCGGATGCTTCGCCAGAGCCGGGATCGATCAGAACACCGCAGCTCGAATCCAGCACCTCCGCGATGGCCCCCACCTTCGACGCCACCACGGGCGTACCGCACGCCAGCGCCTCCAGGACGATCAGCGGCACTCCTTCCGATCGCGAGGTCAGGAGCAGGATCTCGGCGGCCGCCATCACGGACGGCATGTCGTCCACGTGGCCTAGAAATTCGAAGAATTCCTCCAGGCCGTGGCGGCGCACGCCGGCGCGCAGCGCGGGAGCCTCCGGACCGTCGCCGGCAACGGTGAACACGAAGTCCTTCGCGCTTCGGGTTGCGGCCAACTCGCCCGCGATTCCGGCCAGCAGGGTTGGGCGCTTCACAGGATCGAGCCGTCCCGCGAATAGGATCCGTTTGCGTGGCCCCTTTTTCAAACCGGGCGCCGGCCGGAACTGTTCGAGGTCCACACCGCTCCTCACCACGGAAATGCTGCCCTCCGGCGTTCCGCAGGCGATCATGCGGGAGCGCACCGCGTCGGAAACCGCCACGCGTGCGTTGATCTGCCGCGCCAGTTCGGCGGTAACGGCAATCAGGTCCCAAGCTTCGTCCACGGAGTGGACGATGTCCATCAACCTGGCCTGCGGCAGATCGCGCCGGATGTGAGGAAGGGCGGCATAACCGGCCAGGCTGTTCTGAATCAGAACCGCAGAGCACTTCCAATTCGTGATGACAGAGTAAACGGCGGCGACGGTCTTCTCCGGTGGAACCAGAGCGGCGAGATCGTACACATGAGCCGCCGATTGCCGCCACTCCCCGCTCCACCGGTTGTCGGTGGATTGGGTTGCCAGCAGCAGAATCTCGTATCGGTCCGCGGGCAAGGCGCCGGCGACCTCCAGCAGCACGCGCTCCGCGCCGCCGGGACCAAGATGAGGCGTGATCAGCGCCACGCGTGCCCGGCCGGGCGTAATCCGCGGGCAATACCGCAGCGGCTGGCTCAGCGTGTTCTCGAGCAACAGGCTCTGTGGCTGAAACCGCAGGTAGAAGCTCAGGTCGAAGTAGGGGCGTCCCAGGGCAAGATTGATCCTTTCCTTGAACCGCAGGGGGAGCAGCCGCAGCACGGACCGCAGCGGATGCATCGCCCAGGCTTTCCACGAGAGAAGCTCCGCATTCGCGAGATGGCGGTGCATGAGGTTCCAGCCGGCCGTTCCGCGAGGCGACGGCGTGCGCGGTTGGCTTGGCGAATCCCAGCCCTCCGGGCGCTGTTTGTGCTTCGCGGCGGATTCGCGCGACATCGCCGTCGAACCATCGGCCAGCGGCAGCGATTCGTGCCCGGCCCACATCGCCAGTGCTGCAAGCTCGCAGCTCTGCGGGTCCAGAGCCCCAGACGCCGGCATCAGCCAGGCAGGCGCCTCGTCCGCCCCCGCGGGCGGCGCAACCTCCACCTCCTCGGCAAAGCGGACATCCTCAATCGTCTGCGGCTCCGCCGGTCGGGATCCGGCGAAGCAGACAGCCGGCGCCCACAAGGCCTTGATCCGGGCCCTGTGCTGGTCGTCATATAGCTCGGGATGCCTGGCCTCGATGTACCCGACAATCTCCGCGTGGTGGGCCAGCGCAACATCGTACAGCGACCCTTTTCTCTTCCGGTAGCGAAACAAGGGTCTCGGAACGCGCCGTCCGAAGCGGTTCGCAGCGCCCAGCCGCAGCCAGAACTCCCAATCCTCGTAACCCAGCCGCATCGAGTCGTCGTAGCCGCCAGCCAGCTCCCAATCGCGCTTGCGAATCAGGGACGCATAGGTGAGGAAGTTGCGGTCCAGCAGGCGGTACAGGTTGTACTCGGGCAGGGCATCCACGTAACGCCGCTCGCCGAACACCCGGCAATCGGTGTAAACGAAGGCCGCGTCCGGAAGCAATGCCGCCGCGCATTCTGCCACGTAATCCGGCTCGAGAAGGTCATCGGCATCGAGTGGAAGAACGAACTGGCCGCGAGCCGCACGCATCCCCGCATTGCGCGCAGCCGGCAACCCGAGGTTGGCCTGCTCCACCACCAGGTCTGCTTTCGTCGCGGCCGACCGCAGATGCTGCCGGGCTTCTGCCTGGTCGGTGCCGTCATCAACCAGCACGATCTCGATTCGGGAATGAGTCTGAGCGCGCGCCGAAGCGACGGCATCGAGCAGCCATTCACCCGGGTTGAAGCACGGGATAACGACGGAAACCAGGTCCACGCTGTTCTCGACGAGGGATCTCCCTGAAAACAGCAATTATACGCTGTGATTTTCTGTAAAACAGATCCCGAACAGAGGCCCTAATCGTGTTTTGGGAGGATTCCGCAGGGATGAAGCCGCAAAACAGCGCGGATCAGGGGCAAAACAGGGGTTACAAGGGACTTGTCGCCCCGAAAGGGCTCGCATCCTTGAGCAGCAGAGAGTGAGTTGTGATCTCCAAGCGCGTCCCAGCCTCAGGTCAGGACGCTGGCAACTCGATTGTGCCAGGAGCGTCCGTCTCGCCAAGGAGCGGGGAGAATCAGCGCTGAGCCGGCGTGCTGACTAGGGGAGCGAACCCAATCGGTTAGCCGTCCAGCGCTGCTGTTCTCCATTTACCGCACGGAAAGGAGTGCTCTGGACTAGACAACTATGAGGCCGAGGCGTTGGCGGCGACTAGCTGAGAATTGGTCGAACTCCAGATGCCTTGAACACTGCCGCCGGTGCCGATGAACAGCGCGGCAGAACTCAGCGCTACAAAAGCGATGAGCAGAGTGTATTCGATCAGATCCTGCCCTTGATCATCTTTCCAAAGCGAAGTCAATAAAGACATCAGATTTGCTCCTCGGGTTTGAGATTAACAGTGAGGGGTAACGCCGCCAAGTTATCCAAGGTTAACTGAGGGTCCAGGCGGCGGTTAGTACGGCTATGATTATCGAAGTATACGGTACTCGGATGTTGTGTGGGTCTCACTGCAGTGCCGAGCGGTCTCCAAGGATCTGCGTGGCCCAGCGATTGACCGACTCGATCAGGAGAGCCTGCTGATAACGATGAAAAACTACTGTTACCCCGTACGTACGTGCACGACTTTAGAGTTGCGTCCGAGGGTCCGCATAATTGAAGACAGGCCTCGGTGAATCTGGCCTAGTCACACCATGATGCGTACAGCAACGGATTGGAAAGACGCCTTTCAAGAATTCGACGCGATCACCGGAGATCGGCGTCGGAGTAAACGGTATGAGCTCGAACTGGATCTGCGCTGGAAGCTGATCAGGCGCCGACGCGTGCTGGAAAGCGGTGAGGGCCGGACCGTGGATGTTTCCAGCGATGGGATCCTATTCGATTCCGGTCGTCCCCT
>CAZZHN010000192.1:0-8960 GCA_964654065.1 uncultured Solibacteraceae bacterium | reverse complement strand
TTCGATTACCTGCATGAGCGGCAGCACAAGCGCGAGTTGCGCCTGGAAAGCGCGCAGAAAGGCACCGCCATCGCCGGGTCGCAGCAGGCGGACCTGGAGCGCACCCTGCTGTTCACGCTGCGCGCGGCGTTTGTGCAGGCCCTGCAGGCCAAGGAGGTGCTGGCGCTCGCCCGTGACAACCTGGAGTACTTCAACAAAGAGCTCGGTATCAGCCGCGACCGCTTCAAGGCCGGCGACATCGCGCGCGTGGACCTGGACCGGATCGAATTGCAGGTGCCGCAGTATCAATCCGATTACGAATCGGCGCTGGTGAGTCTGCGCACCGCCAAGATCACCTTGCAGGCGATGTTGAGCGACCGGTCGCCGGTGGACCAGTTCGATGTGGCGGGGCCGTTCGATTTCTCCGAGCAGTTGACGCCGCTCGAGGAGTTTCATTCCATCGCGCTGGCCAGCCGTCCGGACCTCAAGGCCGCCGCGGAGGCCGTGGACAAGGCGCAAACCGACCACAAACTGGCCGTGGCGAATGGCTCGACCGATCCGACCTTCGCCGTGGACTTCGGGCGCAATCCGCCGATTCCCGTCTACATGGGTGTGAGCATCAGCATCCCGCTGCGCATTTTCGACAGAAACCAGGGCGAGAAAGCGCGCACCGAGATCGATATCACGCACGCCGAGCGGCTGCGCGACGCCACCCGGAACCAGATTTTCAGCGACGTGGATTCGGCCTACTTCACCTTGGCGTCGGCGATCAACCTGCTGCGCCCGTACCGCGGCGCGGACGGCTTCCTGGCGCGCGCCACCAGCGTGCGCGACACCGTCTCCTTCTCCTACCAGCACGGCGGAGCGGCCCTGGTGGACTTTCTGGATGCGCAGCACGATTACCGGGCTGTACAGGTGGCGTACCTCAACCTGATCGCGAGCTACCTGACCGCCGCGGGACAGTTGAACCTGGCGGTCGGGCGCGAGGTGATTTTATGAAACGCGCAGGGCGAGCGGGCGGCGCGATGCTGGCGTTGCTGGCGCTGTTGCTGCTGGCGCTGGCCGGGTGCAAAGCCAAGGGCCAGCCGGATTCCAAGGCCGAGGCGCCGCCGCCGGCCCAGATTGAAAACGAGCCCGACGTGAACGTCATCAAGGTGGATCATCCGGAGCAGTTCCCGCTCGCCTCCGCCGCACTGCGTGAGACCGCACCCGAGCTGCAGGTGACCGGCGTGGTCAGCGCCGATGTCTCGCGCAATGTGCCGGTGATTTCGCTGGCTTCCGGCCGCGTGGTCGAGATCCACGCCAAGCTCGGCGACACGGTGACCAAAGGCCAGCTGCTGATGCGGGTGCAGAGCTCCGACATTTCTTCGGCCTTCTCCGATTACCGCCACGCTTTGGCTGATCTGACGCTGCTCAAGGCGCAGCTCTCCCGCACCCAGCTGCTTTACGACAAGGGCGCAATGGCGCAGAAGGACCTCGAAGTGGCGCAGGATGCCGCCGACAAGGCGCAGGTGGATGTAGATACGGCGATGGAGCGGCTCAAAGTGCTCGGCGTCGACGTCAATCGCCCCAGCGCCCTGGTGGACATCTTCGCGCCCATTTCCGGCGTGATCGTCGAGCAGAACATTACCAACGCCGGCGGCGTCAAGACTCTCGACAACTCGCCCAACTTGTTCACAATCGCCGATCTCTCGAACGTCTGGGTGATTTGCGACGTGTATGAGAAAGACCTGGCGAGCGTGCGCCTTGGCGAGTTCGCCGAGATACGTCTCAGCGCCTATCCCGGGCAGGTGGTGCGCGCGCGCATCGACAACATCGGCCCCATCATGGATCCCAACATCCGTACCGCCAAGGTGCGGCTGCAGGTTCCCAACCCGGGAACCATGCGCCTCGGCATGTTCGTCACCGCAACCTTCCACAGTCCGCGCAAGGAATCCTGCGCCGTGGTGCCGGCCTCGGCCATCTTGCACCTGCATGACCGCGATTGGGTTTATGTCCCGGCGGGCGAAAAGACGTTCCGCAGAGTCGAAGTGAAAGGCGGCAAGATGCTGCCCCCGAATCTTCAGGAAGTGCTAAGCGGGGTCTCGCCGGGCGACCGCGTGGTTTCCAACGCCCTCGTGCTACAGAACACCGCTGAACAGTAACGGGGAGAGCGGAACATGATCCGGAAGATCGTCGATTTTGCGCTCAACCGCCGCTTCCTGGTGCTGGTGGTGGCCGCACTGCTGTTTTTCTGGGGCGTCATTTCCTTCCAGAACCTGCCCATTGAGGCTTACCCCGACGTCGCCAACAACTATGTCCAGGTCATCACGCAGTGGCCGGGCCGCGCGGCCGAGGAAGTCGAACAGCAGGTGACCATCCCGCTCGAAATTGTGATGAACGGCCTGCCCCACCTGGAACACCTGCGCTCCACTTCGCTGTTCGGGCTGTCCAGCCTCATGCTGGTGTTCGACGACGATTCCGATAACGACTGGAACCGCTCCAAAGTGCTGGAGCGTCTGTCGGAGGTCACTCTGCCGCAGGGTCTACAGCCGCAGATGGGCACCGACTGGAGCCCGGTCGGGCAGATCTATTGGTACACGCTGCACAGCGACAATCCCGAGTACGACCTGCTGGAGCTGAAAGCGCTGGAGGATTGGGTTCTCGAAAAGCAGTTCAAATCAGTGCCAAACGTAGTCGACGTGGCCAGCTTTGGCGGTTCCACCAAGGAATACCAGGTGCGCATTGACCCGGACAAGCTGGTGGACTACGGCCTGAGCATCGGGCAGGTGGAGCAGCAGCTCAGCAATAACAACGTCAACGCGGGCGGCAACTTCATTGAGCAGGGGCTGCAGCAAGTCAACATACGCGAGGTGGGCCTGGTCGACCGCGTCGAGGACATCGGCAAGATCGTCCTGAAGTCGCAAAGCGGAACCCCGGTTCGCGTTTCCGACATCGCCACCGTCGAGCAGGGGCCCAAGATCCGGCTGGGACAGATCGGCAAGGCCATTCACCGCGCCGACGGCAAGATCATCGACAACGACGACGTCATCGAAGGCATCGCCTTGCTGCGCAAGGGCGCCGATTCCGACCAGGTACTGAAAGACATTCACGCCAAAGTCGACGACCTCAACAACAACATTCTGCCGCCCGGCGTGAAAGTGGTTCCATTCCTGGACCGCAGCGATCTGGTGCACTACACCACGCACACCGTACTGCACAATCTCACCGAAGGCATCATTCTGGTTTTGATCATCCTGTTCCTCTTTCTGGGGAACGCGCGGGGCGCGCTGATCGTCGCTTTGACCATCCCGTTTTCGCTGCTGTTCGCGTCCATCTGTCTCGACTTGCGCCACATCCCCGCCAACCTGCTCTCGCTCGGGGCGCTCGACTTCGGCATGGTGGTGGACGGAGCGGTGGTGATGGTGGAGAACATCGTGCGGCATCTGGGCGAGCGCCAAACGCCCAAGCCTGCTCTGGACCGCATCCGCGAGGCCGCGCACGAGGTCCAGCGGCCGGTGTTTTACGCCATCGCTATCATCATCACCGCATACCTGCCTATCTTCACTCTGCAGAGCGTGGAAGGGCGCCTGTTTAAGCCCATGGCGTGGACCGTGGCTTTCGCCCTGGCGGGCGCCCTGCTCTTTTCCATCGTGCTGGCGCCGGTGCTTTCCAGTTTCCTGTTCCGCCGCGAAAGCCGGGAATGGCACAACCCGGTGTTGATGTTCCTGACGAACCGGTACCGGGAGGCCGTGAAGTGGGCCATCGAGCATCGTTGGGTGCCGGTCGGTGCGGCCGTGTTGTCAGTGGCGGCGGCCGCGTACCTGTTGACCAGCGGCGTCATCGGCTCCGAGTTTCTGCCGCACCTGGACGAAGGCGCCATTTGGGCGCGCGGCACGCTGGCGCCGTCGACCGGCCCCACCGAGGGCACCCGGCTCATGAACCAGGCGCGGGTGATTTTCGCGTCGTTCCCCGAGGTCACGCAAGTCGTTTCGCAGGTCGGCCGGCCCGACGACGGCAACGACACCACCGGTTTTTTCAACACCGAATACTTCGTCGACCTGAAGCCCAAGGAGAAGTGGCGGCCGGTGTTTCACCAGGAGAAAGACGAACTGATCGCCGCGCTGGACCGCGAGGTCGAGAAGCTGCCCGGCGTGCTTTGGAATTTTTCGCAGCCCATCTCCGACAACATGGAGGAGGCAGTGAGCGGGGTCAAGGGCGAACTTGCCGTGAAGATTTACGGCGCCGATTTGAAACTGCTCGAAGCCAAGGGCGATGAGATCGTCAGTGTGATGCGCGGCGTCCGGGGCATCGAAGACCTGGGCCTGTTCCGCGTGATCGGGCAGCCGAACCTCGAGTTTCACGTGGACCGGGATCTCGCCGCGCGCTTTGGCATCAACGTCGCGGACGTGCAGGACGCCATTCAGACAGCTGTCGGCGGCAACGCCGTCAGCCAGGTGCTGCAGGGAGAGCAGCGCTTCGACCTGGTGGCCCGCTATCTGCCGGCCTATCGTGACAGCCAGGAGGCCATCGAACGCATCCGCTTGCTCAGTCCGTCCGGCGAACGCGTTTCCCTGGCACAGTTGTGCAATGTCAGGGAGCTGGACGGCGCTTCCGAGATTTACCGCGAGGCGAACTCCCGCTACGTCGCGCTCAAATACTCCGTGCGCGGCCGCGACCTGGGCAGCACCGTCGAAGAGGCGATCCGCCGCGTGAAGCAGCGGGTGAAGCTGCCCAAGGGCTACACCATTAACTGGGCCGGCGAGTATGCCAGCCAGCAGCGTTCGCAAAAAAGGCTGATGGTGGTGCTGCCGGTCACCATCCTGGTGATCTTCATCATCCTATACACGATGTTCCATTCCTTCAAATGGGCCGGCCTGATGCTGTTGAACATGGCCATGGCGCCGCTGGGCGGGCTGCTGGCATTGCTCGTGACCGGCACCCACATGTCGGTGTCGTCGGGGGTCGGGTTCCTGGCGCTGTTCGGGGTGTGCGTGCAGACCGGCGTCATCATGCTGGATTATATCAACCAGCTTCGCGCGCGAGGCTACTCCGTGGAGCAGGCCGCCATTCAGGGCGCCGTGCTGCGCCTGCGCCCCATTATGATGACGACCCTGGTCGCCACGCTCGGATTGCTGCCCGCGGCACTCTCGCACGCCATCGGCTCGGACTCCCAGCGCCCCTTCGCCATCGTCATCGTGGGCGGGCTCATGGTGGCCATGGTCATGAACGTCTTCCTGCTTCCCACGGTTTATGTTTGGGTGGCGCGAGAGCATGACCGGCTGCCTGAGCCGGATCTGACCGAAGACATTTAGCGCTGCGACGGGCAGGCCTGTCAAATCCCCTCGTGCCTATAGAATTCCGGGACGTGGCACCGCCTCCGGACGCAATTGCCGAAGTCCGACCCTCCCGCCGGTGGGTGACTAGTACTTTCCTGCATATCTTTTACGTGAGTTCCAAAAAACTTGTAGTAGACTAGCTAGGCGCGAGGGGAATAGACACACAAGGGGACCCCCTCGTTAATGAAGCCAATACGACGAAAACCATTATGAAAACACTAGATCAGTACACCCATCTTCGGCGTCTCTCTGCACTCGGAGTGTCCGCGCTGGCGATCACTTGCTTGGCGGGGGTCGCAATCGCACAGGACGACGGTCCAGATCTGCCGATCCGGGCAATGTTCCTCCGTTCCACGAGCCCCATTCCTCTTGCCGGGCAGCCCGCAGGCAGCCTGCCGCTCTGGAATGGCTCGTTTGTTTACAGCGGCACCACCTACAATTACGAGATGGTCGGCGCCGCTCCGTCCACCAATTCCGCCACGGTGATTCCGGCCGTGATCATTCCCATCAAGATCAAGCTCAGCAAACTGCGTGGCGGCGCTACCTACGATCCGTCCACCATCCCCTCCAACACCGGCGGCTTGACGGCAATTCAAAACGTCGTCGAGTCGCCCATTTTCGATTCGACCACCACCTACACTCAGGGCGGCGTGGACGTGGGAACCACCCAGTATGAAGACGCCTACCAGCGCGCCAATTTCTGGGGAATCGTCAGTTCCAACCCCAACTACCACGTAACGCTTTCGCCGACGGTGATGTCGGAAGTCACTTTGGACGTGCCTTTCGCCGACGGAAAAAGCGGGAGCGCGTTTGGGGAGACGGTGGGAATGGTCAGCTACTCCTGGATTGATGGTAAGATTCAGAGCCTTATCACCTCGCTCGGGATCACGCCGGGTACGCTGCCGATTTTCATGGTGTATCAAACGTATTTGACAGAGTCGGGAACGCGCGGCTGCTGCATCGGCGGTTACCACAATGCAGTCGGCTCACAGACCTACTCGGTGTTCTCTTACGCTCCTCTGGCAGGCGCCTTCTCGCAAGATGTATCGGCGCTTTCGCATGAGTTGGGCGAGTGGATGGATGACCCTGGCATCGGCGGTTTCAACGCCTGCCCTTGCGGTGGGATCCTTGAAGTGGGCGACCCGCTGGAAGGCAATACCAACTACGGCGGATACCCGTATGTCTTGCACGGATTCACCTATAACCTGCAGGACCTGGTGACGCTTCCCTACTTTGGCGCCCCGCCATCGACTTCGGTGAACAATCAGTTCACGTTCCAGGGAGAGAGCCTCACAGTCTGCCAGAACGGGCAGTAGAAAACCTGTAGTCGCACTTCTTGCGCCAGGTCCGCCTCCAACCGGGGCGGCCCTGGCGCTTTCGTTTCTTGGTGCAAACCAAGGGCTGGAAGTTGTGAGAGAATCGGCCGATCTGCGACGTTGACAGGCGGAAGCGCCTGTCCCACTTTGCGGTCGAGCGATTTGCGGGGGACAGTGGGACAGGCGCTTCCGCCTGTTCTTTCACACCTTCCTGGCGCGAGTTTCGCTGCCTTTCTTCGAAACTTCGTGCCAGTATCCGCTTGCCTCAGCGCAATGCTTGCTCTCTATTGCAGTACCGGCAGTTCGAGATAGTTGGCCGGCACGAACAGGCTGCCTTCGGTGACGCCGCCGGGAGAGTAGCGTGTGAGTCTCCGCGCCAGTTCGCCCGAATCAAGATTCCCGCTGAGGGCGTCCTGGAAGGCCTGTGACACCGCGGCCACTTGCGGCGCCGACTCGTGCGCGAATTCCAGGCGAAAATGCCGGATGCCTGCATCCAGCCAGGCTTCCAGGTGCGCGGACGCCTGCTGTGCCTCGGCCCCGAACACCGTGTTGCGGCAGCCCACGTCGGCCATCACGGCATGGGCGCGGCCGGCGGAATCGCGCAGCGCCAGGCGGTGCTCGTCGCACGGCCGGCCGCAGTCCCGGTAACTCGATCCGGCGGAGAGGAAACGGCAAAACACGCAGTGTTCGGTGTGGAAGACCGGCAGATGGTGAAAGGCCACCGTCTCCATGCGGCTGGCCCCCGCAGTCCGCGCCAGCTCGGCCACTTGCACCGCATTCAGGTCGTGCGTGGGAGTGAACGCCTCCAGGCCGAGCGCCAGCAGCTCAGCGGCGGTGATGGCGTTGGCAGCATTGAGGCTGAAATCCCCAACCAGCGCCGCGTGAGGCCGGCTCTGCAGCGCCTGTAGCAGGCCGGCCGAGCGCACCAGGATCGGGCAATCGCAGCTGAGCAGGAAATCGACGATCCGTTCCTCCCCCGGCTTCAGGATGCGCGGGCTGGCCACGCGCGCCGTTAAGCCGGCCGCGCGCACGCGTTGCAAAGACGGCTTGAGGCCGTAAAGATCCAGGTAATCGAGCGTGATGCTGCACGGGCGAAACTCGATAGCGGCATCCAGCTGCTCCGGTGTGCGCACCAGCAGGTGAAGGCTGGCCTCACGGTCTCGGTTCGGTTGCGCATTCGGAGCCGCGACCGTCAGGGAGCGGTGGGCGGCGCTGTCTTCAGACGGGCCCTTCCTGCCGGCGATCTCCTCGAGCGCCGCTATCGGATCGTGGATCTCCATGCGGCGCGGCGCCACCGCCGCCGCTTCCAGGCGCTCGACGGCGTCGCGCCGCAGCTGGTTGAGCAGCGATGCGGGCGCGAACGGAGAGCCTTCCAGCTCCAGCTCCACACCCGCAAGCCGGTAGGGAGTGTTGCCCAGGCGCGAGAATTGCGCTGCGAGAAGCTCCGCATCCAGCGCCCGGCTGTGCGCGCGGCCCAAGCGCTCAGCCGACTCCACCGTCACCCGGATGCCACCTGCTTCCCACACTGCGCGCAGCGGCGAGCCTTCGCGCGCGGTGGCGTGCACGCGTACCGGCATCCTCTCCGCGGGCAGCGCGCGAATGCGCTTTTCGAGATCGGGGTCATTGGTGCGCCACACCAGGTCGCCGCGACGGATGCGGGTATGATCCACCAAGCGGTTGGCAAAACGCAGCTCGATCGTGCCGCCGCGCCGTACCACCTCGAAAATGCGGCCGCCCTCTTCCGGCTCTTCCGGACTGCGCCACCCGGCCGCGTCGAACACAATGCCATCGCCGGGCTTGAGCGGCGACAGCGAGTTTGCCTCAGCCGGCTCGATGGTCACGCCGGTTTCCGGGATGGCCGCCACGCGGCCCATCAGCACACCGCGATGGCGCGGCGCGCGCCCGCGCACCACCGCCTGGTGATCCGTGCCGTTCAGGAAATGCGGGCCCGATCCGCGCGAGTAAACCTGCTCCAGATCGAGCTCCTGGCGCGCGCCCATGGCGGCTGCACGGCCTTCCCAGGCGGCGTCCACCGCCTGCCGGTAGGCGCGCGTGGCGAGCGCTACGTAGTCGGCATCCTTGTAACGCCCCTCGATCTTCAGGGCGGAGATGCCGATCTGGACAATTTCCGGAATCTGCCGCAGGGCGGACAGGTCCCCGGGCGAAAGCAGGTAGCGGGCGTCGCCCAGCGGCTTCACCTTCCCGTCCACCATCAATTCGTAGGGCAGGCGGCATGCCTGCGCACACTGGCCGCGGTTGGCGCTGCGGCCGCCCCAGGCCTCGCTCGAAAAGCACTGGCCGGAATAAGCCACGCACAGCGCCCCATGGACGAACATCTCCAGTTCGC
>CAZZHN010000191.1:0-8987 GCA_964654065.1 uncultured Solibacteraceae bacterium | reverse complement strand
AGCATGATCGGCTACTCGCTCTGGACCAACTGGACTACGCTTTATCTTGTGGACGTGCATCGCCTGACGCTTGCGCAAGCGGCCTGGTATGCCTGGATTCCGCCGCTGGCCGCCACGTTGGGTGGATTTGCCGGGGGCTGGCTTTCGCTGCGATTCATCCGCCGCGGCGCTCCTCCGCCGCGCGGGCGTCTTCGCGTCTGCCTGCTGGCGAGCGTGCTTGCATTGGTCACCGCAGCGGTGCCTGCCGCTCCCACGGCCGCCTGGGCCGCGGCCGGAATCTCGCTCAGCATCTTCGCCGTGGCCGCTTTCAGCGTCAACATGTACACCCTGCCGCTCGACGTCTTCTCCGGCGCCCGCGCCGCGTTCGGCGTCTCCTGCCTGGTGGCTTCCTACGGCGCCGTGCAGGCCGTCATTTCGCCGCTGTTCGGCCGCCTCATCGATTTGTACGGCTACCAGCCGGTGACGGCTATTGCGGCAGCAGCGCCGCTGACAGCTTCGTTAGTCCTCTGGAGCACAAGGTCCATCCAGTGAAGCAGCGGCTCAAATGCTGGGTGTTCGGCCTGCTCGGCAAGGATCCGGAAGCTGTGGTGGTGACGTTCGCGACGGGCGACCCCGACCTATGCCGCCGCATGGCGGAGGAAGTGCGCGCCCTGGTGCCCGGCCGCCGTTACTTTGTGGCCACCGACGCCAATTGGCCCGAGCTCCGCCGCCAGCTGCGCCGCTATCGGATCGGGCTTGCCCCGGTGATGCTCACGCGCCAGCCCAACGCCCTGCGCCGCGCGGCTTACCGGTTGGCGCCGCGCAAGATCCTGGCTTACAATTCGCGCCTGGAGCGGCATCACCTCCGCCCCAGCCTGGCCTCTTTTCTCTTCTGGCGCAGCGTGCCCCTCGACCGCATCTACCTGCGTCCCTGGTGGTGGCCGTGGCCGAAACACGACCGAACGGTCACGCCCGCTGGCGACCGCGTTCTCGAAGGCCGGCCCTGCTCGCCGGAGCGCCGGCGCGTCGCCATTCTGTCGCCTTACTTCCCCTACCCGCTGGCGCACGGCGGCGCAGTGCGCATCTTCCACCTGCTGCGCGAGGCAGCGCGCGAGTTCGACATCGAGCTGTTCGCCTTCACCGATGATGATGCCGAGCCGCCGGCCGCCCCCGTGCTCGAGTTCTGCGCGCGCGTGGTCCTGGTCGCCAAGCCGCGTTACCGCGAGCCGCGCTGGTCTACCCTGCTGCCGCCTGAGGTCCATGAGTTCCACTCGCCCGCCATGCAGAACGCCATCGCCCGCGAGCGCGCCTCCTTCGGCTTCGAAGCGCTGCAGGTCGAGTACACGCAGCTCGCCCGCTACGCCGGTGACCTGCTGGTGGAACACGACGTCACCTTCGATCTGTTCGCCCAGGTCGCGCGCCGTGAGCGCTCGCTTGCCGCCTGGTGGGACTGGTTTCGCTGGCGCCGCTTCGAAACCCGCGCCGTCCGCGCCGCCCGCCGCGTGGTGGTGATGTCGCCCAAGGACGCGCAGATGCTCGGCCCCGGCGCGGCTGCCGTGGTGATCGAAAACGGAGTCGACCTCGCCCGCTTCCAGCCGGCGCCGGAAACGCCCGGCCAGCGTCTGCTCTTCATCGGTTCCTTCCGCCACTTTCCCAACGTCGCTGCCTACCGCTTCTTCACCGAACGCGTCTGGCCGCTGCTGCGCGACAAGTTCCCACAAATGGAGCTGACCGTGGTCTGCGGCCCCGATCACCTCACCTACTGGCGCTCGTTCGCCGGCTCGCCCGAACCCGCCGCCGATCCGCGCATCCGCCTGCTCGGATTCGTAGCCGACGTCCGCCCGCTCTACTGCGAAGCCAACCTGGTGATCGTGCCTACCACCATCTCCGCCGGCACCAACCTTAAGGTTCTGGAGGCCATGGCCATGCAGCGCGCCATCGTCTCCACCAGTTCCGGTTGCGCCGGCCTGGGCTTGCTCGATCGCCACAGCGTCTGGATCGGCGACACGCCGGAGTCCTTCGCCGCCGCCATCGCCACGCTCATCACCGATCCCGCCCGCCGCGCCGCCATCGCCGACGCCGCCTTCTGGCACGCCAAGCGTAATTTCGACTGGCAGGCCATCGGCGAAAAACAGCGGGCCCTGCTGCGGGACCTGCCGACGGCTCGCCGGGCCTGACGCACTGGGTCCTGCCTGCTAGAAACGGGTAAGATCTACACGAATCCGGCTGATAGCTCCTTTGCTTCCGGAAAGCAAACGGATCGATTCTATCCGTTCCGGCATGCGCGCCCCTGCGGTACACTGGTTCGCACTACGGCGCCCGCATGACACCCAAACAGCAACTGGAATCGTTCATCGATAAATTCACGCCGCAGGTGGCCGCGCAGACGCGATCGGCGTTCGCCTGGATGCGCCGCAAGTTCCCCGGCGCCACGGTGCTGGTGTATGACAACTTCACCGCGCTCGCGATCGGCTTCGGCCCCAATGACAGGGCCTCGGAGGCGGTGTTTTCGCTCGCCGTGTTTCCGCAATGGGTGAGTCTGTTTTTCCTCCAGGGCGCCGCTCTGCCCGACCCGCACCGGCGGCTGACGGGCGGAGGCAAACAGGTTCGCCATATCAAGCTCGTTCCCCTTGAGCTGCTGCAGGATCCGCAGGTGGTGGCGTTGCTGGATGCCGAGGCGAAGCGCCTGGGACTGGCGGCCAGCTCCGGCCGCGGCAAGATCGTCATCAAATCGATTTCGGCCGCGCAGCGCCCCCGCCGGCCTGCAGCCGCGCGTAAATCCAGGTAAGCGAACCCGCAGCCGGGCCTACTCCACGATGGTGCCCGCCTTGCGAAAGCCTTCTTCCACGGCTTCCTTCGTCCAGGCGCAGCTCACGAACAGCTCCTGCCGTGCGCCGGCGCTCAGCGCAATGGCTTTCCACCCATTCTGCGTCGGCACCGTCACGCGCACCCGCACTTTGCCCTTCGCATCGCGCACCGGCCGGATCACGCCCGGGATCACCGAACGGATTTCGGGGTTAGCCCGCAGCAGTTCTTCGAGCACCGCCCGCACTCCATCGATAATGCTGTGTTCCACTTTGAGCCGGTCGTGTGAGGTCCTTAGGCGCATGCAAGATGATCAACGCAAAAGGTTGTGCCACCGCAACAACACCGCCGGTTGACAGACGAAAGCGTCTGTCCCACCTCGACCAGCGTAGTTGTGGGGCACGCGCTTTCGCCTGCCAACCCGAGCGCCGAATCTCGCGGTCATGGAGTTAGGCCCATCCCTCGCCGCCTCGCAGCGGCACGAACCGGCACAGCGTCGCCACGCGGTAATCGATGCGGCCTTCCTGCCGCTGCACCACGCGCAACTCCTGGTCTTCGAACTCTCCGATCGGTATCACCAGGCGCCCCGGGTCTCGCAATTGCTCCAGCAGCGCCATCGGCACTTCCCTCGCGCCGGCCGGCACCGAAATCGCCGCATACGGCGCCAGCGGCGGATATCCGAACGAGCCATCGGCCGTGATCACTGCGATGTTGCCGTTGCGGCCGGTGCGGAACAAATTCTGACGCGCGATTTCGGCCAGCTCCGGGATGATCTCCAGCGAAACCACCCGGCTCGCCAGCGCCCCCAATACCGCCGCCGCGTACCCGCAGCCGGAGCCCACTTCGAGCACCGTCTCGGTGCCGCTCAGCTCCAGAGCCGCCGCCATCAGCGCCGTCATGTACGGCTGCGAAATCGTCTGCCCGTAGCCGATCGGCACCGGCGCGTCGCCATACGCCGCCACACGCGATTCCAGCGGCACGAACTCCTCGCGCGGAATCTCGCCCATCGCCGCCAGCACCCGCGCATCATGCACGCCCCGCCGCCGCAGCTGCTTTTCCACCATCCGCCGCCGCTCGCTGGGCCAATCTGGAATCAAGCTTACGCCTCAACCTTATAATAGCGATGATGCTTCATCAGATCACGCTGATCCCGGGAGATGGCATCGGCCCCGAGGTCGCCGATGCCACCGTGCGGGCCGTGGAAGCAACCGGCGCCGGCATTGAATGGGAGCGCGTCGACGCCGGAGCGCGCGCCCTGGCCGAGCAGGGCCAGTTGCTTCCCGACGACGTCTTCGCCTCGCTCGAGATGACGCGCGTCGGGCTGAAGGGCCCCACCGCCACCCCAATCGGCGGCGGCCACCAGAGCATCAACGTCGTCCTGCGCAAAAAGCTGGGGCTATACGTAAACTTCCGCCCGATCGTCACGCTGCCGGGACTCAAGACGCGCTTCGACGATCTCGCGCTCGATATGGTCATTTTTCGCGAAAACACTGAGGACCTTTACGCGGGCCTGGAGCATGAAGTGGTGCCGGGCGTGGTAGAGAGCCTCAAGATCATCACCGAAAATGCGTCTTTGAAGATTGCGGCGGCAGCGTTTCAATTCGCCCGCCGCGAGAACGCAAGAAGGTCACGGCCATTCACAAGGCCAACATCTTGAAGCTGAGCGACGGCCTCTTTCTGAAGTGCTGCCGCCAGACCGCCGCACAGTTCCCTGAAATCACCTACAACGAACTGATCGTCGATAACGCCTGCATGCAGCTCGTCATGCGGCCGGAGACGTTTGACGTGCTGGTGCTGCCGAACCTTTATGGCGACATTGTCTCCGACCTCGCCGCCGACCTCGTCGGCGGCGTCGGCATCGTCCCCGGCGCCAACCTTGGCGATCATCACGCCATCTTCGAGGCCGTCCACGGCACCGCCCCCGACATCGCCGGCAAGGGCCTCGCGAATCCCACCGCCCTGATGCAGTCCGCCGTGCTCATGCTGGCTCACATCGGCGAGCGCGATGCCGCCAGCTGCCTGAAGAGCGCCGTCGCCAGCGTCTACGGCGGGGGCAAGCATCTCACCGGTGACGTCGGCGGCCGGTCCGGAACCGCCGAGTTCACCGACGCCATAGTGCGCCACATCAACCGCCAGTAGGACAGACGATCGGTTTTGGTCGTCTGTCGAATCGGCCAGGCGCCACGCGCGTCACGGTCAACAAAGCAGCTGCCTCTCGGCGGGGCGTCCGGCGGGCCGGACATGCCCGGCCCCAACCAGGCTTCATCCTATTTCACTGCTGCGATCGACTTGACCTGAATACTCTTTGCCTGAGCATCCATCATGCCCGTCACCACCACCTTTTTGGCGGCGAATTTCGCGGCGCCCGCCTGATCATTTAGCGCATACGTCTGCTTGCCGTCCCACAGCGCATACTTGGCTCCACCCCGCACGCATTCGGTCACGCACTTGTCGTCCGGCCCCATGTTCATGTCCTTGTGATCGCCGCCGCACATGTCGTCGGTAATCGTGCCGGTATAGGTCTGGTCGGCGGCCAGCATCAACGCCGCCGAAGCCAAAATCATAACGATGATCTTCTTCATTCAAATTCTCCCTTTCGATTTCTTCTATTTCCGTTCCCAACTGAATCTGGCCGCGCTCAGCGGCCCACGATGGAGATGATGCGAACCTGCCTGGTTTTCGCGTCCAGCGTGGCCAGCACCTTCACCTTCCTGGCGGCCCACTGATCGGCCGCCTTCTGGTCACTCAATACATACGCATTCCTGCCGTCCCATAAAACGTACTTGGCGCCCGCCTTGATGCGGCTCCGGACGCCGGTTTCATCGCAGCTGAGCCTCATGGATTTGTGGTTAGCGGCGCAGAGGCTGTCTGTGATCGTCGCATCCATCAGTCCGTCGTTGGCCGTCGCCAGCGAGGCCGCCGAAACGAGAATTGAGGCCAGGACTCCCTGAATGGGGTGATTCCGCATCGAATGCTTCCATCCGTCTTTCTTATCCAAGCCAATCGCTCCCCGTACTGATCCTCGCCTTAGTGACCCGTTCTCCATTTCTGCTCCGTAT
Source organism: uncultured Solibacteraceae bacterium (assembly GCA_964654065.1). Taxonomy (GTDB): domain Bacteria; phylum Acidobacteriota; class Terriglobia; order Bryobacterales; family Bryobacteraceae; genus Bog-375. Next base: position 3,144 of record CAZZHN010000191.1, on the reverse strand, counting down.
CCGCCTGCGATGGAATCCTCCCGTTCTTCGTTTCGACGCGCCGCCACAGCTCGTCGTACTTGTCTTCAGAAATGGGTTGCTGCAATTCGAAATTGAAATCCTTCCGGCCGCCGTATTGCGCCGGTGCGCGTTCCAAGGTGGTGATGGTCAGCTGGAACGGCCCCGAACTGCTGACGCCCGCGATGTCCGTATACCGCCAAGTGCGCGACTCGTCCTTCGCCGTGCTGCGGTACGCAATCGTCTCCCCTGCCATTTCGAGCGCCCCCTGCGAGCCGGCCCGGCCCACGTGCTTGACCGGAACCGACCAGATGGCGCTGGCCGGTGCCGGTGCCAGGTCGGCTATCAGCCGCTGGTCCATGCGGTCTTTCAACAGAATATATAACTCGTTCGCCGGAACCGTCCCTGTAAATACGTAGCCGCGCTCCGTTCCCGGCAGTTTGCCGTTTTCGTAGCTCGTCACCACCACCCGGTCCGGGGCCAGTTCCAGTTGCCGGATCTGGTCGAGCTTCCACTGCCATGCGTGCCCTTTTGGTCCCTGGAAGCGCACACCGCTTTCGCTGATATCGAGCGTGCCTTCGCAGCCGCCGCGCACATGCCGGTGCCGCATGGGAAACTGCGCCGCCGCCGCGGCTACCGCCCAGGCCAGAATCAAACCGCCTGTCTTTTTACCGATTGCCATTTCCAAACCTCGTAGATTGCCGGATACACCACCAGCTCCAATAAAAATGACGTAAAAATGCCGCCGATCATCGGCGCCGCGATCCGCTTCATCACGTCTGCGCCCGTGCCGTGCGACCACATGATGGGCGCCAGTCCCACAAACATCGTGGCCACCGTCATGAACTTCGGACGGATGCGCTTCACCGCCCCGTGAACGATCGCTTCGCGCAAGTCCCCGATCGTGTGCATCCGCCCTGCCAGCCGCCGCTCCTCAAATGCCAGATCGAGATAGAGCAGCATGAACACCCCCGTTTCGGCGTCTACTCCCATCAGCGCGATCAGCCCCACCCATACCCCGATACTCATGTTGTAGCCCAGGAAATAGAGTAGCCAGATGGCGCCCACCGCCGAGAACGGCACCGCCAGCAGAATGAGGACGGTCTTTGCCGTGGACCGCGTGTTGAGGTACAGCAGCAGGAAAATCAGAAACAGTGTGAGCGGTAGCACTACCTTCAACCGTTCGCGCACTCGTTCCATGGCTTCGTACTGCCCACTCCAGGTGAGAGTGTAACCTGGCGGCGTGGCGACGCCCTCGCGCACCGCCTGTTTGGCCGCCGCGACGTAGCTGCCCACGTCGCGCCCGGCCACGTCCACATATACGTAGCCGCTCAGCATGCCGTTCTCGTTGCGCAGCATAGAAGGGCCGCTCGACAGCTTCAATGTCGCAATTTCAGCCAGCGGGATTTGCGCTTTCCCGTCCATCGCCGGCACCAGCACCCGTTCCAGGCGCTCCATGGAGCTGCGCGAGTCGCGGTAGTAGCGCACGTTGATCGGGTACCGTTCCAGCCCCTCGATCGCCGTGCTCACATTCTCGCCGCCAATCGCCGACATCACCACGGCCTCGGCGTCGTCCACGCTCATCCCATAGCGCGCCAGTTGATCGCGCTTCAAATCGAAGTCCAGAAAATAGCCGCCGCTTACCCGCTCGGCGAACACGCTGCGCGTCCCGGACACGCGCGGCAGCACGCGCTCGATCGCCATCCCGATGCGCTCGATTTCGGCCACGTCCGGACCGAATATCTTGATCCCCACCGGAGTCCGCACGCCCGTCGTCAACATGTCGATGCGGTTCTTCACCGGCATCGTCCAGGCGTTCGACACACCCGGAAACCGCAGTGCGTCGTTCATTTCGTTCACCAGTTGGTCCGTCGAGATGCGATCCGGCGTGAAGCGCCCACACAGCGGTTTGATCCATTCCGGCCACCGGTCGTACCACGTCGCCACCCGCCGCCACTGCGATTTCGGTTTGAGCATGATGACCGTTTCCATCATGGAAAGCGGCGCCGGATCGGTCGGCGTCTCCGCGCGCCCTGCTTTTCCCAGTACCCTTTCTACCTCCGGAAACCGCATCAAAATCCGGTCCTCCATTTGCAGCAGGCGGCCCGCTTGCGCGGCGGAGATCCCTGGCAGCGTAGTCGGCATGAACAGCAGCGCGCCTTCGTCCAGCGGCGGCATGAATTCCGATCCCAGCCCTTGGTACACCGGCACCGTCACCGCTACCAGCACCACCGCGCCCGCCAGCACCAGCCACTTCCAGCGCAGGCTCCACGCAACCACCGGCTGGTACAGACGCATCAGCACGCGGCTGATGGGATGCTTTTCCTCCGAGTGGATCTTACCGACCAGCACACCGTTGACGATCCCCTTCAGCCAGCGCGGCCGCAGCCGGAAGCCGTCTTTGCGGAAGAACAGGAGTCGCAGCGCCGGATCCAGCGTAATGGCCAGCACCGCCGCCACAATCATGGCGAAGTTCTTGGTGTACGCCAGCGGCTTGAACAGGCGCCCCTCCTGCGCTTCCAGCGTCAGCACCGGTAAGAACGAGACTGCGATCACCAAAAGCGCGAAGAAACTCGGGCCGCCCACCTCCTTTACCGCCGACACAATCGCCCGCTGGTAATCGGCGGCAGTCCAACTCGCGTCCGCCCCTTCCAACTTCTTGTGCGTCTGCTCCACCACCACAATGGCCGCATCCACCATCGCCCCCACGGCAATCGCGATGCCGCCCAGCGACATGATGTTGGCGTTGATTCCCATCAGGCGCATCGGCACGAACGAGATCAGCACAGCCACGGGAATGGTCACGATCGGGATCACCGCACTCGGCACGTGCCAGAGGAAAATCAGGATCACCAGCCCCACCACTGCCAGTTCCTCCGCCAGCGTGTGCTTGAGGTTGTCGATCGAGGCCAGAATCAGCTCCGAGCGGTCGTACGCCGTCACCACCTTCACGCCCGGCGGCAGACCCGGTTCCAACTCCTTCAGCTTCGCTTTCACGCGCTCGATCACGCGCAGCGCGTTCTCTCCCTGCCGCATCACCACGATGCCCGAAACGGTTTCTCCCTCGCCGTTCAGATCGGCGATGCCGCGCCGCAGGTCCGGCCCCAGCGTCACCGAGCCCACATCGCGCACCAGGATCGGCACGCC
>CAZZHN010000190.1:0-9035 GCA_964654065.1 uncultured Solibacteraceae bacterium | reverse complement strand
CGAAATCCGTCCAGCTTTCCGACTGAATCTTGTTGACCATGTCCTCGCCGCCCACTAAGTCGGCGCCGGCCTCGGTCGCTTCGCGCTGCTTGTCGCCGCTGGCGATCACCAGCACCTTCTTCGACTTGCCCAGCCCGTTAGGCATCAACACCGTGCCCCGCACCATCTGGTCGGCGTGCTTGGGGTCGACACCAAGCCGCATGTGGACCTCGACGGTCTCATCGAACTTGGCGAACTTAATTTTCTGGATGAGCGTCACAGCCTCTTCGAGCTGGTATTCGCGGGTTTCCACCTGTTTTCTGGCGGATTGATAGTGTTTGCCTGGTTTATGCGCCATGTGACCTCATTGGTGCAAGCGGTCCGTTTCACAAATAGGCAAACGAACCTCCCACTGAGCCGTACGTTCGGGACATCCAGCAGTGTATCAGATCGAGTCCACCCCGCGCAACTGGGGTACGGGGCGTCGCTGACCAGTTGGGCGAAACGAGGCTTGCGCGTCTACGCGCCGGACGCCTGGTTCCTGCTTCGCGGCGATGGAATGAAGCCGATCGGCTTCCTCCCCGGCTGCGGCGGCTCCATGAGCTGTTTCAGAACATCGAACACCACCTTGAACTGCCGGTCACATTTTTTCTCGAGCTCAACAAGCCTCTGGACGAGTAGTTTGTGGGTGGCAAGGTGTGCCGGAGCCGGACGAAGGTGCGCATGATGGCAATATTGACCATGATGGCGCGCTCGCTCCGCAGCACGCTGGAGAGCATGGCGACGCCCTGTTCGGTGAACGCATACGGAAAGAATCCGCCAAGACTCCTCCGCGAAGGTATCACAGTTTGTGATACCAACACCTCCGCCTCTTCCCCGGTCAACTGGATCACAAAATCAGGCGGGAACCGGTTCTGGTTTCGCTTGACGGCTTGCCGCAGCGCGATCGCCGTCACCTGATAGAGCGTGGCGAGATCCCGGTCGAGCATGACCTTGCGGCCGCGGATGAGCAGAATCCTCCGCTCGATGATTTGGGCGGGAACCGCCGAGACTCGATTTCTCTTGGTCGTCATCGGTAGGTTTGGTTTCAAGAGACCTCAAGATCTCAGTGCTCCCTCCAACAGGGCGCTCTCAACAAGGTTTTACGTTTTCAAGGTATCCTATGCGGCCACCGGCGCTGCCCATTCAAACTCCCAGTTCAGTCCCCCGCACGGCAAGTTGCTACAATTCATCGAAGCCTATGAAGATACGCACCTTCCCGGTTTTTCTGGCTTTTCTGGCGATGGGTTTCGGCGATGCCGTCGGCCCGTTCGTCAGCCTGGCGAAGGATCAGTTTCACTTGAGCAACGCCGTAGCCTCTCTCATCCCGTTTGTGGGATTCAGCATGTTCGGCCTGCTCTCGGTGCCCATGGGCGTCTTTCAGGACCGCCGCGGCAAGAAATCCGTGCTGATGCTCGGCCTGGTCACGGCCCTGGTGGGTTTGCTCAACGCCAGCTTCGGCCTCACTACGTTCGTGCGCTTTCTGCTCACCGTGCTGCTGCTCGACGCCGGCGCGGCCATCCTGCAGGTGGCCGGCAACCCCATCATGCGCGACGTCTCTGCGCCCGGCAAATTCGCGCGCAATCTTTCGCTGGGCCAGTTTGTCAAAGCCATCGGGTCGCTTTCGGCGCCCATCATCCCCTGGGCAGCCGGCCGTTACTTCCACGCCAGCTGGCAGGTGATGTTCCCGATCTATGCCGTCGCGCTGGCGGTAACCGTGATCGCGGTGAGCACGCTCCAGGTGAAGAGCGATTCCGGCGAGGGTCACGCCGCCACCTTCTCTTCCTGCCTGGCGCTGCTGAGCAATGGCTACGTGCTGGCCATGGTGAGCGCCATTTTCCTCTACGTGGGCGCCGAGGTCTGCATGAGTTCCAACATTCCATCGTTCCTCAAAGAGCAATTCGGCATCGACATCGCCCGCGAGGGCTTGCTCGGCACCGGCCTGTTCTTCACCGCCCTTACCGTCGGACGCTTCTCGGGCGGCGTGATCCTGAACTGGATGGCGCCCGGCAAATTCCTCGCCCTCACCTGCGCGGTTTCCATCCTCGGGCTTCTCGGCCTGTTCGTGCCCGTGGCGGCTCTCGCGGTAGCCGCCTGTTTCGTCACCGGCCTGGGATTCGCCAACATTTTCCCGCTCGTCTTCTCCACCGCTATTGACGCCATGCCGAAACACGCCAACCCGCTATCGGGCCTGATGATCACCGCGATCGTCGGCGGCGCCATCCTGCCCCCGTTGATGGGCGTGGTCGCAGACCACAGTTCTGTGCTGATCGGCTTCCTCGTACCTCTGGCCGCCATCGGCTACATCACCGCCGCCGGCCTGCTGGCGAAGCCGAGGGCGGCGTAAGTAAAGCGGGGCGGCCGCGCAAGCCCGGCGCGGAATCGCCATACAATCGAATCCGGAGCTCATCATGAAAGAAGCCGCCGCATTCCTGAACTTCGACGGAGACTGCCGCGAAGCCAGCAATTCTACAAGCAATGTTTTGCGGCTGACCTCTACCTGCTTGCGTTCGGCGAGGCACCGGGCGATCCGGCCTGGAAGGCCGGGGAAGTCTGAGACCGGATCATGCATTCGTCGCCCACCAAGGGTTCGCCGACGATCCTGACGGCGGGAGTACCTGCTAAAGGAGGTGTGTAGTGGCACGTGGGATCTTTCGAGTCACTTTGCTCGTCGGGGTGGGGCTGCATGCTCCGGCCGGCCACGCGCAGTCGACCACAAGGCGTGCTGCGTTTGAAGTGGCCGCCATTAAACTCAACCGGAACTGCGGCAATGAAGGCTTACCGGGGGGCGCCTCGCCCGGCAGAGTGAATGTCAGATGCGCTACCCTTCGCGGTCTCATCCGGACGGCATACAGCGTATTTGGCAGCGGAACCGCAAATATGAACCGTGCCGACGAAGTGCTGGGTGGACCGCGCTGGGTCTATACCGATCACTATGAAATCTCCGCGATGGCCGAAGGTGACCCGCCCCGCGCCCAGATGATGGGTCCAATGCTCCGGACGCTCCTCGAAGCGAGGTTCAAACTTAAGGTTCACACCGAGTCCAGAGATTCCGCTGTCTACGCACTGACCGTGGTAAACAGCAATCCGAGGTTGCAGGCATCGAAAGAAGATAGCTGCATACCAATGGACCTGGCGAGCCTTCCGGAAGAGGCTTCCAGGGCGAGTGAGCTTGTTCCGAAATATTGCGGCAGCGGCGGAAATCGCGCAACCGGACTGAATATGGTTAGCGACTGGTACGGCGTGACCATGGCCGAGTTTGCCGACCGACTGCTCTCCCCGTTCGTGGATCGCGCCGTCGTTGACAAGACCCGACTCAGCGGGAAGTATGATGTCCACCTGGAGTTTGTGCGCGGCGAAGGTCCCGCTGGGCTGGTTCTCCGTAACGGCGAATACAGTCCCGGTTCGCCGGCAGGCACATCAGATGTTGGCGCTTCAGTGCCGTCGATATTCACTGCAGTACGGGAACAACTTGGCCTGAAGCTAGTACAGGACAGAAGTCCGCTCGAAGTCGTTGTGATTGATCACGTTGAGAGGCCGTCCGGGAATTGAGATGGGTGGCTTGCATCGGCCCGAAACTTCAGTGATGCCGGCGCTACCGCCCGACACCCCCTGGGCTATAGTGAACTATAAGATTTCCCATGGGCCGCATCCGCATCCTGCCCGACCAGGTCGCCAACAAGATCGCCGCCGGTGAGGTCGTAGAGCGCCCGGCTTCGGTCGTCAAAGAGCTGCTCGAAAACTCGCTTGACGCCGGGGCCACCCAGCTGCGGGTCGAGGTCGAATCCGGCGGCCGCCGCCTCATCCGAATCGCCGACGACGGCTGCGGGATGCTCCGCGATGATGCGCTGCTCGCCTTCGAGCGCCACGCCACCAGCAAGCTGCGCGACGTCAAGGACCTGCTGTCCATCGCGACGCTCGGCTTTCGCGGGGAGGCTTTGCCCTCCATCGCCTCCGTGTCGCGTCTGGTGTTGGAAACCCGCTCCGCGGAGGAGACCACCGGCGCCCTGATCGAGATTGCCGGCGGCAAAATGCTGCGTTGCGAGGAAACCGCCCTGGCCGCCGGCACCGCCATCACCGTCCGCGACCTGTTCTACAACGTTCCGGCGCGAAAGAAATTCCTGCGCACCGATCAGACCGAGCTTGCCCACATCGCCAGCCTGGTCACCCACTACAGCCTAGCCCACCCTGGGAAGACCTTTCAGTTGATCAGCGACGGGAGCGAATTACTCTACGTGACGCCCGTTGCGACCCTCGCCGAGCGCGTCTACCAGGTCTTCGGCGGCCGCACTCTGGAGGACCTGGTCGAGATCGGCAGCCGCGAGAAGGATCTGTTCCTTCCGCAGCCCAGTGCCCCGCCGACTCAGGCTGTCGCCGAGTACCGCGCTGGGCCGGAAGAGCCGCCCACCCGCCGCTTCCGCCTCACCGGGTTTTTTTCGCGGCCGCAGGTGCAAAAGTCCAATCGCAATTCGGTCTTCATCTTCGTGAACGGACGCCTCATTCGCGACCGTCTCCTGCTGCACGCTCTCTCGTCGGCGTATCACAACCTGATGCCCCCCGCCGCCTACCCGTTCGCGCTCCTGTTTCTGGAGTGCGATGCCGAAGAGGTGGATGTCAACGTGCACCCGTCGAAGACCGAGGTCCGCTTCCGGCACGGATCGTTCGTGCACGATTTCGTGCGCGACACAATTCGCGACCGTCTGATGGAAAGCCGCCCCGCCCCTTCGTTTCCGGCAGCCGCGCAACCGGCCACCGGGCTGGCCGTCGCGCGGCTGCCGTACTCCGAGTTCAGCCAGATGATCGAGAACCAGGCATCCGGCGCAGCCAGCCTGGTGGAAGGCGAGCCTGTCCCCGTCGGGCCACCTTCAGTCGAGACTGCCCCGACCGCGCTCGAGACGGTCGGGGCCGCAGGCGAGCCCCGGCCGCCGGAATTCACCCTGCGGACCACCGCCGGCCCCTCGCCGCATCTCGATTTCAGCGCGCCGCCACTGGAGGTGGCACCCGGCCCGCGGCCCTCCGGAAAGCTTTCGCGCCGTCTGGACGCCCACGGCGAATTTCCCCCCGAGGCTGTCCCGCCGCCCGAAATGTCGCTTTCCGTGCTATCCGGTTTGCGACCTCTCGGCCAGATTCACGAGAGTTTCATCGTTGCGGCCGGCCGCGATGGATTGTGGATCATCGATCAGCACGTGGCACACGAGCGCATCCTGTTCGAACAGGTGCTCAGGCAGCGTGCCGCCGGAGCCGTCGAAACGCAGCGCCTGCTGATGCCGCTGATTCTCACCCTCACTGCCGGGCAACAGATCGACTACGCCCGAATCGCCGATGAGCTGCGCGCCTCCGGTTTTGAAACTGAGCCCTTCGGTAGCCGCACCATCGCCGTGAAATCCGCGCCTGCCGCCGTTGGCGCGGCCGATCTCGAGCAGATCCTTTTCGAAATCCTCGAAATCGCCGAGGGTGAGCTGCGCCAGCGCTCACTCGACGACCTGCGCCGCGAGATTGCCGCCGGCATCGCCTGCCAGGCAGCCATCAAGATCAACACCCGCCTGGACGCCGCCAAGATGGAATGGCTGCTCCGCGCCTTGTCCGAAACCGATTGCCCGATGAGCTGCCCCCACGGCCGCCCCATTGCCATGCACTACTCCACCCGCGAAATCCTAAAAGCGTTCCACCGGATGTAGGTTTAGGCGCGACGCCCCGCCTGCGTTACTTCCTGCCCGGCCGTATATCGGGCGGACCACCCTGGCCAAAGCCGCCATTGGCTCCACTGGTGCCCGACTGCCCGCTGGTTCCAGTTGGTCCGCCTGGCCCTGCCGGTCCGCCCTGTCCAGTCGATCCTCCGGGCCCGCTCTGACCCGGCTGGCCAAAAGCGCCTGACTGGCCAGGCGCTGCACCTGGCGAGGAAAATGACGAGGGAGAGGAGGAAGAAAGGGACGAGGACGAGGGCGAAGAGAAGGACGACGACGAGGATGACGAAGAAGATGACGAAGAAGATGAGTTGGAAGAGGTCGTCCCCATTTGGTTTCCGACCAGCATGTTGCGCGGGTCCTGCCGCGGCCGGTCTTTGGTGGGGTCGTAGACAAACTCCCACTCTTTGTAATTGGTGCGGTCGTTATAAACCATGAGCCCTTCGGAATCCATCTTGCTCGCCACACCCGCCATGCCGCCCCCAATCACCGTGCCCGTCGACTGCCCCATCCCCTGCGGAGCGCCACCCAGCCTGGGACCCATCAGCATGCGGTTCAGCATATCCGCCGCGGCACCGTTCTGTCCGGCGGCCTGTCCCCCGCTCACCGCATTTGGTCCGATTGGCCCGTTCGGTTGAACCAAGCCTCCCGGGACGCCAGGCAGGTTTGCCGCCGCTCCGGTCAGCGGAGCGCCACCGACGGTTGATCCGTAACTGCCCACTGTGGATCCGCCGTCGCCCGTATTGCCACCGCTCTGGCCATTCGCCGCGCCCGCGTTGGTTCCCGGCAATCCAAGCCCCGGCATGCCAGGCGTCTGCCCCGGAAACTGACCCGGAAATTGCCCTGGGAGTTGGCCCGGCACGCCTGGAAGACCGCCCGAGCCCGGTGTGGCGCCGAAGGGCATCCCCGGTCCTCCGAGCATGCCGGGAATTCCGAGCGTTTGCGTCTGCGTTCCGCCTGGAACACCCCCCGGCTGGTACATTCCCGCCGTAGGCCCTGTGCCGGACTGCAGGGTTGCGCCCGGCGCGACACCCGGCTGCAGTGGTCCCGCCGATGGCGCGTAGCCTTCCTGCGTCCCATTCGTCACATCGGTCGGTTGTATCGGCTGCCCGTCCGGGCCGATACCGCCGCCCGTGCCACCCTCGCTCGCCCGCCGCCGGTTCACCGCATTCGGCAGCGCCTGACCCTGATTGGCCAGCTCTCCCAGCCCGGGCAGCGCGCTAATATTCTGGCCCAGGGTGGTCGTTTCCGGCTTTCCGTTGTCCTTCGGCTTGGTGAGCAGCGAATCGGTCAGCACGCCGCCCTGCATATGGATGATCCGCCATTCGTCCTTGCCGGTCATCGGATCTTTATAGCGATGGCGCAGAAAGCGGAGGTTGTTGTATCCCCGGTCCAGATCGTCGATGTCGGCCGGATACCGCGACCCTTTGTTGGCCCTCAGAAAGAGTTGGATGGCCCGCTTGTACTGCTCGCCGCGCTCGATCAGCATCTGCTCTTTAGCGCGCTGCGACTGCAGCGCCACGCGCGGCATCTGGGCCCAAAGCGCGATGCCGATCACGGCCGCCATCAGGAACACCAGCAGCAGAGCAAAGCCGCGTTCCTCTTCGCGGGTAGCTTGGCGACTCGCTCCCTGAGAGTCGCGGCTCCGTTGCGTGTTCAGAGCCGCGACCATCAAGGCACGGTTGGCGACTCGACCCCTTGCGCTTGCGTCCGGCTTCATACCTGCGCTTCCTCGGCCAGCGGCACCGTCTGCTGCCGCTTCGACTTGGTGTCCTCCACCACGGCCGAAGTCAGGCCAATGCTCACCAGCCGGTAACTGCCTGCCACCATGTCGCCCACCGCGCGGATCAGGATCTCGTCGCCGCTCATGAAGAATGCGGTGCGCTTGCCGTCGGGGCGCACCGTGGTGAGGCCGTAATACTTGAACGTGATCGGCGGCAGGGGCGGCGGGCCGGCCTGGGCCACTGCCTGTTCGTGAAAGACGTCGGGCGGGCCGGGCAGCGGCTTGTTCGGCACGATGATCGGCTCAGGCCCCTTCGGCTTTGGCGGCGGCGCCAGGCTCGCCTGAAACAGGTTGCGCCCGCTGCCGGCCGGCGGCACATCCAGCAATCTGGCCAGCAGGTCCAGCCGGATCCTGGGGTCCACCGTATTCGGGTCGATCTGCTCTTCCGGATTCTTCGAATGCAGCACCGGATGGAACTCCTCGCTCACGTTGCGTGCCGCTGGACGCGCGGCCCGGGCTGCCGTGCGCGGCGATGGCTCAGCGGCCGTCGCCGGCGCATGGACCGGCGCGCTCAGTGTGGGAGGATCGTCCGGCGTACTCGCAACCGCTGCTCGCCCGCCGGTTGGCGCCGGCGACGGCGGCGCGATCACGTTGGTGTAGAGGAAGTACGCCGCCACCAGCCCCAGCACTCCCAGCGCGACGACCTCTTTCTTATTCTCCATGCCGGTCTTCACGGAGCATCCTCCTGCGCGCCCCGCACAAACGTGTGGATTTTGAACTGAACCCCCATCACCGCCGCGCTCCCCTGCGGCGCGGCCGCCTGAATGCTTTCGATCATCAAGAAGCGCGGCGATCTGTCGATCAGGTTCACTAGCCGGGTCAGGCCCTGGTACGAGCCCTCGAACGCCGCCTGGATGTTCACCATCTGCAGCGTGTCGCTGCCCTCGATGGCCTCATATTCGTTCGCAATCTGTCCGGGTTTTACCCCGGCCTCCTGCGCCATGCGGAACAGTTCCGCATTCAACGCCGACGACGCCGCGCGGCGGTCCACCACGTATTGCTTCAGGAACCGGTCGCCGTCGCGCCGCGCCCCTTCCACTTTTTGCACCAGCCGCTCGGTGATGGCCACCCGCGCCTGCGCCGCGGCCAGCTGGTCCTGCAAGCCGGAGGCCCGCCGCTGGAGATCTTCCGCTGAGCCGCCGAACGGATGGAATGCCAGCACCGCCGCCGCCAGGTTCGCCGCTACCAGCACGCCGATCAGAGCCCGCATGATGACGCGCGGCTCTTTGATTTTGGCCCACTCAAAGCTTCTGGTCATAGGGCACCGTAATGCGGCTGCGGTATTGCGGCTCTGCCTGCGTGGGCGGCAGCGTGCTGTGCTGGTAGACGTAGCCGAAAGTCGGCGACGCCTCCAGCGCTTTCAGCAAATCTTCAATTCCCTCCGGCTGGTCTGACGCTGCCGTCATGTCGAGCATCACCTGGTTGCGCGAATTGATCGTCGGATGCAGCGCGGTGATGCGCACATTGTACGGCGCTGTTCTTTCAAGGTCCGCGAACATACGGCTCCAGCTGATCGCCTTGTGATAGATCAGGTCATTCAGGAACACGCT
>CAZZHN010000189.1:0-9256 GCA_964654065.1 uncultured Solibacteraceae bacterium | reverse complement strand
CTCCTCTGATGCCTCAGCCCGGCCAGCCACTCATGAGACTCGAGGAAGCGTACATTAAACTCACGCTCGAGCACGTTGGGGGCAATCGCAAACTTGCCGCCAGGATGTTAGGCATAAGCCTGCGGACGCTGCAGAACCGGATCTCGGCGCTGCGTGAAGAGGAGCAGGCCACTTCGTCGGGTTCGTGAATCGCTCCCCTCGTGCCCGTTCGCGGCCTACGCGATCCAAAGACCAGACCGCCCTCCGAATCTGCCGGCCCATTTTGCTGGTCTGCCAGGATCCAGCACAACGCCATCAGATTGAAACAATGGCCTGGAGACATCCAGTAAGTTTTCAAAGCCGTCTGCCCATCCTTGATCACTTCACAGCGTCAGCCAAAATCCATCCGATGGCAAGTTCCCATCGGTAGGACTGGCTAAGAGCAACCATCTGGAGGCCGGTGCGTATCCTGCGTCCCTCCACGGCTAGCCACAAGAATCGACTACGGTCGCCGGCTTTGGCCGTGATGGCCGGCAAAACTCGCAGTTTCAGATGCAGCGTTTGCCATGCGCCTCCATCGAAATCCTGTCAGTTCTGCCTGAATTGGAGGCCTTCAAGTTTGGCCCAAGGCATGCATATGTGGGGTCGGAGAAAGCGCTGATAGAAGCCTCTCGCTAGCAGCAATTTGCTTTCCCCGGCGAAGGAGCCTCTCAGCGTCGCCTTGCGTGACAAATGGCGCCGCAACGGCTTTGGTTTCGGCCATTGCCTGAGAATCGAAGGAGAAAATGAGACTACTTACCGTCGGTCTGGCAGTTCTGCGTGTCCGCCTCGTTCGGCCACTGTTGTTGGCAGCAGCGGCTCTGTGCCTGTCCACGACATCTTTCGCGCAAGTTGGAATAGCAGTCAACATCGCGCCCCCTGAGTTACCCGTCTACCAACAGCCGATTTGCCCCGGCGAAGGCTACATCTGGACGCCCGGCTATTGGGCTTGGGATGATGCCGACTATTACTGGGTATCAGGGGACTGGGTGATGCCTCCACAAGTTGGGTTTCTCTGGACTCCCGGCTATTGGGGTTGGGGTGGCGGTGGATACTTGTTCAATGAAGGTTACTGGGGTATGTCAGTAGGATTCTATGGCGGAATCAACTATGGTTTCGGTTACTTCGGGCGTGGGTATGAGGGCGGACGCTGGAATAATGGACAGTTCTTTTACAACACGGCGGTAAATAACGTAAACGTCAACACCACCCACAACGTTTACAACGACCGGGTGAGCGAGGCTGCTGGCGGCCGCGTCAGTTACAACGGCGGTAACGGCGGAATTAACGCGCACGCGACGGCTCAAGAAGAGGCGGCAGGGCATGAAAGCCACACTCCGCAGGTAGCAGCCCAATCTCAACATGCCCAGGCTGCCCGCAACAATCCCCAGCAACGTTTTGCGACGAACCACGGTGCGCCGCCAGTTGGCCCTTCAGAAAGCAACGCTCGCTCCAACACTGCGGTCCATCCCCGAGACCTGCCTGTACTCGCACACCCCGTTACCCCTAATACGGGCAACCCGAAACTGGACCAGAGATACCAGAAGCAGCAGGAAACGCTAGGCGCAAGGCAGGATCAGGATCGGCAGAAACTCCAGCAGCAGCAGGATAGGGAGCATCAGCAGCAGTCGAGACAGAGCGCGAGCACCGCGAACACGCAGCGAATGGAACAGCGGCACCAGCAACAGACGCAACAGTTGCAGCAGAGGCACACACAGCAGGTCCAGCAAATGCAGCAACGGCAGCAGCCGGCGGGCGGCGGCGGGTCCCGTGGCGGAAGTGCCGGGCGTCACTAATCTAGCTTGTGTAAACGAAGACGCCCCGGGGTCCACCCATGGCGTTCGAGCGTAGTTCGGCGTTCAGGTCGTGCGGGATGCCGGCAGACACGCATGGTGCGACCCAGGCCAGTCCCTCGAGCATTGAAGAAGCACTCGGCCAAGAGTCACCAGTCCGTCAGTGCGGGCCTCTTCCATGCATGAGCTGCGACGGTGATCCGCACGTGACGGAAACCGGGCCAAGTCCGCGAGCCTCAGTGCCATTCGCCCAAGCCCTCACCGTCGCCTTGTTGAAGCCGGGCCGGGCTCGATGCTGTACCAAGCGAGAAACTCTTCGAGACAGAGGTCACGACTCGCCTGGCGATCGGGAGGAGACACTCTCGAGCATCAGCGCCTCCAGTTTGTGCCAAGTGGTTCGTCCGCGGAACGACAATCAACTCAGTCAGTTGGGTCCTCTTGTGGATCTCGGTAGCCATGTTGGACATTACCTCAAAAACAGCAGGGGATCCCAAAACCGCCGGTTGTTGTGCGGCAAGTTTCGCACTTTTAGTGCAGGCTTTGCCAAGCCGGTTCCGTTGAAAAGTTCCGCGAACCCACGGGGTCCTGCGGCCCACCTTCTAGGGGCGGCGTCCTTGATCTGGACCGTCCCGTGCAAAGGATAGTCGAAAGTAACGCTCGAAGAGGAACCGGAATGAAGACAGCAGCTACTGAGTTGAACGAATTCAGGGCGGTCCTGCTGCGCAAGGAGGCCGAACTGGCCCGGGTATTGCGATCGCGGGATGGCATCGCCATAGAGAAGAGCGCGGACCAGATGGATGAGATTCAATATGCGTCGGAACGGGATCTGGCGATTCGAAATGTGGATCGCGAGTCCAACCTGCTGCGCCAGGTGAAGGCTGCCTTGAGACGCATTCAAGAAGGCAGTTTCGGAACCTGCATTGAGTGCGAATCGGCGATCAGCCCAAAGCGCGTCGCAGCCATACCATGGGCTCCGCGCTGTATTGGGTGCCAGGAAGCCGCCGACCGGCAGGAGAAGACGGATGCGAACGAAACACTCGTCAATGCCGCTTGATTGAGCGGTTCTCCCCCAGCCGGACGCCCGGTTCACAGTTGTAAATGCTGCGACGGGCACAGCGCGGGGGAAAAGGTGGGTTCAGTTGTGAGAACGGATTCCAGCGTTCGAACCGTCGCCTTCCTGGGCGACTACTTGCCCCGCAAGTGTGGCATCGCCACATTTACGGCCGACCTGCTTGAAGCTGTGGCTGCCCGGCACTCCCAAAGCCAATGTTTCGCCTGCCGGTCAACGACGTCGATGGGTGCTATCGCTATCCCGACGTCGTTCGCTTCGAGATTGAGGAACAGAATCCAGATTCCTACCGGCGCGCTGCTGCCCGCTCACCCAATGAGGCAGGTCGACATAACACGCAGGCTCCATCAAGATCTGCGCCCGGGTCAGAACAGACCCTGGCTGCAATGGAATAAGCAATATGGACGAAACACCATCCTGGGAGGAGAAAACCATGAGACGTGCCGGCACTTCATCAGAACCACAGACTCGGCTGACAAAGGAGCGAACCATGCGAAGCCTTGGAAGGGGAATGGGCTCGGACACGACGGCCCTTCAACTGCCGATGGAAACAAGGTCAAGCGCCACAGCAGGCGTGATGTCTGAGCGGAGCACCTTAAGTGAATCCGTCAAAGCCGCCGCAGCCGTTAGCCCAATTGAAATCGAAAGCCCTATTCCCGGCAGCCATACTCACACGGGGCTCGAAACTCAGGCTGAACTCCGAGACAGAGGACACTGGGAGCTATTGGAAATGGATTGGGGAGTCGACGCCCGCTGGACCTGTTAATTAGGCCGCTCCAGGAGTCAAATGGCACATGCTCCAGGGGCCTCAGCGGTCCCGCCAGACGTTGCCCATCTGAGGATAAATCGTCGCAGTACAGCGGAAAGCGCTACAATAGAGATGGCATCTCCCACCAAGAGCCATGCGGCAAAGACTGTATTTGGTCCGCTGAACCGTCCGCCCCTGATGCCCCTTGCCAGAAAGGACGGACGCCGTGCTCCACTTCCAAACGCAACAACCACCTGCGCCTGTCTCAGCCCCAACATTTCAAAAAGGCGATGCAGTATTTCTCGCAAAAGGATCTTACGAAGGCACACTCGGAACTTTCCTCAACCTCAAGGGCGACGACCCGAAATGGGCAGACATCCTTGAGCAGAATTCACAGATTCGTTCTCACCCTGTAGAATGGCTTCAACATTACCAGCCAGCGCCAAATTCCGGCCATGACGTAATCACAGCTTCCGCATATGACTGCTGGGTGGCAAGAGGGTGTCCCATCGGTTCACCGGAAGTGGACTGGCTCCAAGCTGAGGAGAACCGAAAGAACGAAGGAGCGAAGGCGGCTGCGTAGGGTCCCGATCAGATGTTCCCTTTTCGCCATCACAAGCCGGGAGCCGCTGTCTTTGCCCCTTCGCGCAGTTCCTCGATCCGGTCTGCAGTGTTCACAGACTAATCCCCGACGTCGCAGAGCTGGCTTTGCGATTGCCGCGCACTGTGCTCAGAGCACGCGTGGTCATATGGGGCGGCGCGTACTGACATCAGGTATCGTATCTCCAATCTCATATTATGGCGATGTCGCTAACCCGTCGAGTGGCCAGCCGCGGCACCCAATCCACGCGAGCGATATCACCTCATATCGGAAGGTAACTGGCCAGCCCATGGCCGCGCTGCGGCTCAGTCTTGTCGGTGGCCAGAAGCAAACGGAGCACTTCTTGCCTCATGAACCGCAGGACTTGCACATGGCAACTTGCAGTGTTCTGGGGGCTCTCGCCTCTGTTCGCGTACATTCGGCTTTGGCCTTCCACCTGCACTGCGACGAGAAGACACGAAAGATGACGACCGTGTTGATAGTTCTCGTAGTCTTGCTTGTGCTCGGCGGCGGCGGTTGGAGTTACTCGTGGTTTCGCGGGTAGCGCCCAGCGGCCGCGTGGTTGGCTCGGCGAAGTGGATAGTGGCGCGAGAAGCGGAGGGAGATCAGGATCATGAATATATCGGTAATAACCACAACAGAGTGGGCTTTGATCATCGCTTTCGTGATGGTTCTGTTGGCAGGCATCGCTGCGTTCCGGCTGCACCGAAAGCGCCGGACTGAAAAACTGCGCGCACAATTCGGCGACGCTGAATATGCCCGCGCCCTGGAGAAGGGCCGCGACCGGCGCCATGCGGAAGCCGGGCTCCAGGAACGCGCCCAACGAGTTGAGGGGTTTCACGTCCGGCCGCTCGCGCCAGGCGATCGTGCGCGGTTCGTTGCGTCCTGGAATAGCGTCCAGTCGCGCTTCGTCGACGGCCCGGCCGGCGCCGTCACCGAAGCGGACCAACTGCTAGGTGATGTGATGTCCACACGGGGCTATCCGGTAAGCGACTTTGAGCAACGGGCGGCAGATATCTCCGTGGATCATCCGCTGGTCCTGGCAAACTACCGAACGGCGCACGAGATCGCGCTTCGGCAGACGCGGGGACAAGCCAGCACGGAAGAG
Source organism: uncultured Solibacteraceae bacterium (assembly GCA_964654065.1). Lineage (GTDB taxonomy): Bacteria > Acidobacteriota > Terriglobia > Bryobacterales > Bryobacteraceae > Bog-375. Next base: position 3,919 of record CAZZHN010000189.1, on the reverse strand, counting down.
CTCCGCCAGGCAATGGTTCATTACCGGACGCTTTTCGAGGAACTGGTCAACGAGCCAGAGACGGCCTTGGCGAAGGCAGCCTCATGAGCCTCGACGGTTGAAGAATGGACGGCTCGAGTGAAGACGAGCAATCCGGCCGGTGATCTTCGCAGTGCATCTTTTCCAGGGTCACACGGTGGCGGCCAGCCGCGCCCCCAGCCCGGCGAGAGGGAGAAAGTTACCGGAACGACCGCCTGGTGGCGGGAAGGGGAAATAGCATGTCCTTCGGGATTTACATCGTCGGCTTCTTGATTTTGATCGGCGGGCTGATCTATGCCGCCGTGATACTGCATGTCGCCGCGCACTGGATCGCAGTGGGTGCAATTGTGCTCTTGGGTCTCGCGATTCTGAAAGGCGTCCAAGCCACTCGGGGAAAAGACCCTTCCTAGGCAGGCTCTACGTCTCAAGAGATGGATGGATCAGAAGGAGAAGAAAATGAAATCGGAAACGCTCAAACTTCGCTTGTCCCTGCTGGTGGTGGCGATCATCGGGGCGCTGATCGGCTGTTCGGCTACGTCTACAAAGACAGCCGACGTTGCTGCCAGCATCCGAACATCGCTGGATAAGGCAGGGTACAAAGATGTCTCGGTAAGTCAGGATCGCGATAAGGGAGTCGTGACCCTGGGCGGACACGTGGCGGCAGCCGGCGACAAGTCGCAAGCCGAATCCATCGCGAGTTCCATCGCCGGCACCCAAGTCGTGTCGAACGAGATTGCAGTGATTCCCCCCGGTACCGGAAATGACGCTAGAAACGTCAACTCAGACCTGGACAAAGGTATCGAGAGCAATCTGGATGCGGCTCTCATTACGGAAAAGCTGCGGGGTAGTGTTAAATACACCGTCAAGAATGAGGTTGTCACGCTGACTGGCGATGTCGACTCTCAATCAACGCGCGCTCAGGCTCAGGACGTCGCAGCCGCGGTTCCGAACGTCCAGCAGGTGGTCAATGAGCTGCAGGTAAAGTCGCAAAAGGCCACGTCGTCGAACTAAGATCGAACTCCTGTGAAAGACGGCTCCAAAGAAAAACCAAAACTCGGATCGTGCCTGTCAATACTGCCGTTGCGTCGCCGTCCTGAGTGGTCTGCTGATCTATTTGAAAGGCGCTGCATCATGCTATGTATGCGGTCACAAACATGATAAGAGTCGCCATCAGCATAACAAGAGCACACGCCCACCCCAGCCAGCGGAGGAGGGTCCCATTCCGGTGCTCGCCCATGACGTCGATCCGGCTGGAGAGCAGCACCACCAATATGAGTAACGGTGGCGCCAGCGCTCCGTTGAGCACCGCCGACCAGAAGAGCATTTTGACGGCGTTGATACCTGCGTAATCCAACCCGAGGCCGAGCGCCATCGCTATGGCGACGACGGCGTAAAAGCCGTGCGCCAGCGGGGGGTGCACCTCCAGTGAGCCAACCCAGTCGGCGGCTTCTGCGATGGCGTAAGCGCAGGATCCGACCAACACCGGAACTCCGAGCATTCCGGCTCCGATCAAGCCAAGGCTGAAAAGCCAGTACGCGCCGGCGCCAGCCAGAGGACGCAGCGCCTCGGCCGCATCGCGCGCAGTCGAGATCGTGGTCTTGCCGTGGGCGTGCAAGGTGGCGGCCGATGTAAGAATGATGAAGTACATCACCAGGTTCGAGAAGAACATGCCGGTGAGTACGTCGTTGCGAGAGCGCCTGATATCCCGCTGCGACGCACCTTCCCGCTGTGCGACGGTCGACTTGCCCGAAGCGATATCCTCCTCAACTTCCTGCGCAGCCTGCCAGAAGAAGAGGTAGGGCGAGATAGTAGTTCCCAGGATACCGACCAGCGTTGCCCAATAAGCACCAGTCCACTCCACATGTGGAATCACAGTCGCCCGCAGAACTGCGGGCCAGTCCGGGTGCGCCAGAAATGCAGCTGCGATGTAAGCGAACAAGGCGAGAGTGAGCCATTTGAAGATGCGGGCGATGAGGCGATAACTCGTCCAGAACAGCAGGCACACCAGGAGCATCGCGTACGCGGGCTTCCAATATAGCGGCCTGACACCAGTCAGGAGGCCGGTGACGTCAGCCATGCCTCCGAGATCCGCTGCGATATTGAAGATGTTGGCGATGACGAGCAGTGCGCAGGCGCTCCATAGGATCCACCGTGGATAGCGCACCCGAATCACGCCTGCTAGTCCGAGTCCGGTGACCATGCCGAGGCGGGCGCACATGATCTGTACAGCCGCCATCAAGGGGAACGAAAAGAGCGCGGTCCACAGGGGCGCGTAGCCGAACGCGGCGCCAGTGATCGAATAGGTCGCGATGCCGGATGGATCGTCGTCCGCTGCGCCAGTAATCAACCCGGGGCCAAGGTTCGAAAAGAATCTGCGGAAGCGGCCCTGCAGAACAAATGCGCGTCTGGCAACCTTGGCGCCTGGAGAGCTCTGACTCAATGGGCTCGTTCCATCCCCTGATTCTACAGCGCCGGTTCAAGGGCGTGACGAATTCGCGCGACCGCTCTGCGAGCTTAGCGCTGGGATCGCAGTTCTTCCACGGCGCGAAACCAGTCCTCGTCCGGTGATCCTTCCGGACAGCACCTTCCTTGCCAAAGTCTGTATGCAAGCGAGGCAATCTCCTGTTGCTGCCTGGCTTCGTGAGCGGTGAGGTGCCGGTCGGCTCTTGTCTCCTGGTGCTCTCTCTGTTCGTGCAGGTAAGCGGTATGGGAGTACTCAAGATCCTGGCGGGAACTCTCATGGCCAGTCAGGTGATCCTCTTTTCCGTGATGCTCGGCGCCGGCCCAATGGGCATGGGCGGCCAGATCGTGGCGCTCCGCTGCAATCTGTTGTGATTCGTGCATACCCATTCCAGTGCACGTGTCGCGCCGTATATGGGAGAACTCCCGCCGAGCGTCGCGCCAACTTGCTATCTGGCTTCGCCGGGCCAAAAAGGCTCGCGGAGTGCAGATATCGTTTCCCGTAGTGCAGGTTTCGCCGAATCCGCGCATCGCGGGCCTGGAACCTGCATCCTATCCAGTCTCTTGATCGCAATGGATATCAACGTGCCTCATGTTTCCTGTTGGAGCAGAACAGACCATTGATCCCGGACTTCGGAGATAACCATGACTACTTTAAGAACAGCAAACGAAACTGCGGCGGAGCTAGGCAAACAGGCCAAAGAATCCATCGAGGAACTGGGCCGGTCCGCCAGCAGAAGACTGGACGAGGCGCGAGAGGATACAGGGGGTGCACTCCATTCCGCTGCCTCCTCCGTGCGCAGCGCAGGTCGCCAGAGCTCTGCGGCAATCGACGACTACTCTACCCGCACTGCCGAACGACTGGATGCTACGGCATCCTACATCGAAGATCATGACCTGGGGGATGCTTTCCGTGGTTTGCGTAGGCTTGCAAGGCGGCACCCGACAAGCACCTTGGCGGCCGCGGCGGCGATTGGTTTTCTCGCCGGATCGGCTTTCCGCCGGGCGACGCATTCGTGCGTTAAAACGCCGCAAAGCACATGAGCGTACTCTTCAGCGATCTGGTCAATCCACGGTGACGGGAGAGACTGCCGCAGACTCCGCGACCATGATTCGAGTGGTTCAGGAGCCCGGCGGCCGTTCGTGAATCGGTGAGCTTGAAGTGTGCTGACTCCCGCGTTCCTGAACACTCCCGTGTTCTGTGGGTCCGTAAAGCTCTCGTTCAGACAGCAAAGGCGCCAGTTGATGAGCGATCCGGTTCACGGAGTGGAGGCTGTCTGCTGGTCTCGCTGTTCTGCGATCCGGTTCTGCAGCGTCCGGAGGCTGATTCCCAACATCTTGGCTGCAAGCTTCCGATTGCCTCCGACATGCTCAAGCGTTAGTTTGATGTACGCTTCCTCGAGTCTCATGAGTGGCTGGCCGGGCTGAGGCATCAGAGGAG
>CAZZHN010000188.1:1001-9348 GCA_964654065.1 uncultured Solibacteraceae bacterium | reverse complement strand
CCACTGGCAAGGTGCGAGTCGAAGCTCGCGACAGACAAGGCCGCCTAGAGGAGCGCTACTTGGCGCGCTCCGGCCCCGGCTGGGTTCTCATCGCCACCGCCGCAGGTGAATCCGCCGGCGCAGTTTCAATCCGCGGCTCAGGCGACGAAGTTGTGCCAGCGACCCCTGTAGGTATCGCCATTGAGCAGGGCCGCCTAGTGGAGCATTTGCGGTGCCGGCGGTCTGGCCGTCACCCGCATCATTGCCGTCGATCCGCGAGAGTCGTGGTTGCGGGTGTCAACGCAATTGGAACCATTCGGCGCTTTAAAGTTGCACGCCTTCGCCGACGAATTTCGGGCCGCTGAGAAGCCCGACTGGTCGTACTCGCCCTCGGTCGGCGGCTTCAACCCCGACGCCAAGTATAAGTCGGCTGTCATCCTCACCCAGGCGGGAACCCACGCCTTTGCGATTGTTCCGGACCTGGATACCCTGGACCGAACGGTGTTGAGGCGCTGCAATCATTCCCTGCAACTGGATGTTCCGGGTGGCCCGGCGCTTGCCGTCGGATTCATGCCCGCACGCCGTGCGTTTCATACCGTCTTTGTGCCCGACCGGGACCGAGTCTGGACCGCGGACGGTCCGGTTCTTAACGCATACTACCTGATGCTTACCGCTACAGCTGTTCCGGCCCAGGCGTTCCGAGAGGCAGTCCGTTTCCACTGGCAACGGTTCGGCTGGCCGGCGCAGGCCGCAGCCGCGCAGGAACAGGCGGGAACCGATCCCGCCTACCTCGCTCTCGGGTTGTGGGACGACTGGCGTAAGCAGGTTTGGGACAAAGAATCGTCCCAGAGGTGGCTTTCCGCTCGACTGGAAGGTGTGACGGTGGGGGCGGTCAGTACAGTGCGCTGGGGCGGTCCCCGACCCTCACTCTACATGTCAGCCTGGTTCAACAGCGTCCGCACGGCAGTGGGAATGGCCTTGTATGCGAGGCGCACGCGGAGACAGGGGTTGATGGATCTGGCGGCTCAGACTATTCAATTGGCACTGCACGCGCCAGGCCGAGATGGGGCGTTCAAGTGTGTCGCTGTTCCCGATGGTGGCTCAATTGCTTGGGCCGCGGGAGACGGCGACGGTTCGAGCGTCCGGAACGGCTACCTGGGCTTTGACATGAGCTGGACAGGTTACTGGCTCCTAAGGTGGAGAGAGGCTGGGCTTCCGGATTCGGGCGAGATCCTGCCACGCGCCGAGCGCCTGGCCGATTTCCTTTCCGCCCGGCAGTTACCTGACGGCATGCTGCCCACCAGGTTTGATGAATCCGGCACCACCGAGGAGCGACTGTCGCGCCAGGTCTTCGCCGAAACCGCCCCTGTGGCACTGTTTCTGCTTGAGATCGCGTCGCTGGATCACCGCCAGCGTTATCGCGATTCCGCACTGCGCGGCCTCGCCTTCCTCGAGAGGAAGGTCATCCCCGGCCGAAAGTGGTGCGATTTCGAAACGTTCTTCAGTTGCAGTCCGCGCGTCGTGTCTCTCGACTTCGCGACTGGCCAGTGGCCGGCGAACAACCTCGCACTCATCCACGCGCCAGCCGCTTTTTTGGCTGCATGGCGCGCAACCGGCCGACGCGAGTTGCTGGACCGTGGGCGGGAATTGCTGGATTACTTGCTCCTGTATCAACAGGACTGGACGAATCCGGCGCTCGAGAATCTTTCCGGCCCCAACATGTTGCTCGGCGGATTCACCACGCAGAATTCGGATGCGGAATGGTCGGACGCGCGGCAAAGCCTAGCCGCCAATGTGATTCTCGATTTCTATCGCGCGACCGGCTCGGTGGAATACTTAGAGCGCGGTGTGGCAGCGCTCAGAGCGCAGTTCCCGATTTCGCCGTCCGAGAATTGGGCGCATCAAGGCTACGGTGGCAAGGCCGGCGTCAGCAGCTTTCACTGGGGCTCTGGCAGCGGCATGGCGGGCGTCGAAATTGAGGAAGACTACCTGCGCGACGTGGTGGTTGACGCGGCAGCCGGCCGCGCCGTGGGCGTCAACGGCATCAATGTCACCTATTTCGTTCGGGAGCCCCCGGCTCCTGTCCCGCCGCAGACCATCACCTTGCAGATGAGCAGCCCGTTCCGCTGGTCGCGCCCGCCGGTCGTCGTATTTCGCGGTGACGCACCAACCGCCGGTTATCATCTGGTGGTGAACGGCGTAAGCGTCGGCGTTTTCAACCGCGCGGAACTGCAACTCGGGGTGCCACTCGCAGGCGTCTTCGGAGAACCCCGTTGAATCGGTCCCTGCCTTCCACCGGGTGCCCAGCGGCTTGATCCATCGTCTAATTGGCGCTATATTGCCGTAGGATCAAACGGAGAGCGGGGAGAAATCCCCGGGAGAGAAGCGCATGGACGTCATGGTTTCGATTTTGCTGATCATAGCGGCCGTTATTCTGCTGTACGTGATTCTGGCGAGTTTCTTTACGGTAAGAACCGCGCAAGTGGCGGTGATAACCCGGTTCGGCAAGTTTCTTCGCGTCGCCGAGCCGGGACTGAACTGGAAGGTCCCGCTGTTAGATTCCGTGGCCGGAACCATAAGCCTGCGCGTGAACCAAATCACCCTGACCATGGAAACGAAGACCAAAGACAACGTTTTCGTCACCATCCCGATTTCTGTTCAGAATCAGGTTCGTCCAGACAAGGTCTTCGATGCCTTCTATAAGCTGGCGGACCCGACCGCGCAGATCAAGTCCTATGTCGAGCAAGTGATCCTGGGGCACGTGCCGGGCATGACGCTGGACGAGGTATTCGCCAGCCAATCGAGCATCGCGGCGGCCGTGAAGAAGGAGCTGGACGCGGACATGTCTGCGTTCGGGTACGAAATCGTCAATGTCCTGGTTACCGACATCGTGCCCGATGAGAAGGTCAAGTCGGCCATGAACGATATCAACGCGGCGCAGCGCGAGCAAGTGGCCGCCAATGCGCGCGGCGAGGCGGAGAAGATTCTGGTCGTCAAGAAGGCGGAAGCCGAAGCGGAGAGCAAGGCTCTGCAGGGGCAAGGGATCGCCAACCAGAGGAAGGCCATCATCGAGGGCCTGCAGGCCTCCATCGAGCAATTCCAGAAGGTCGTCGAGGGTGCCTCCGCCAAGGAAGTAATGCAGTTGGTGATGGTCACCCAGTATTTCGACACGCTCAAGGCCATTGGCGAGAGTGGCAAGAGCAGCACGCTATTCCTATCGCATTCTCCGGGAGCGGTGAAGGACCTGAGCGATCAGATTCTGGAGTCCATGCTCGTTTCCACGCGGGCCAAGGAGTAGGATTGAGGCGGGTCGTGCCAGGCTCCATGAATTGTTCACTGGGGCGAGGGCGCGGCGGATTGCGACAGAAGCGCATCACCGCAGCTTCAAGTGCATCCGGATAACGCCCAAACGTTCATTCGTTCTAGCCTGCAACCAAGTAATGATCCATCCATTCCAGTATCTGCTTGCGCATTTCCGGCAGCTCCTCGTGCGCGCAGTCGAACACCTCAATCAGGCAGTCCTTTTCGCGTCCATAGGTGCGATACAAAGGTAACAGTTGTTCCCGAACCTTTTCCACGCCCGCGGGCGGGGTCAGCGGATCCTTGCGGCCGTTCACGCTCAGGTGCGCTCGCGGCACAATCAATGCATTGATCTGTGCCGTATCGAAGTGTTTCAGCAGGGAAGGGACGTAATAGAAGATGCCGTGCCCGCTCAGCCCATGCGCCTCGATGAGCGACTCAAAATCGGTGAGGCAGCAAACGTCGATGGTCAAACGCACCCGCGGATCCAGAGCCGCCAGCCACCAGGCCTTTGTGGCTCCCATGGACATGCCGAAAGCGCCCAGCCGGGACGGGTCCACTTCAGGACGGCCGGCTAGGAAATCGAGGGCCCTAAACTCGTCGAGCATCATCATGCCAAACAGCACTTTGCCTCGCCACAGCATCTCCTTGAATGTATCTTCCTCGGCCCGGTGGCCGTTGGCCTCGTGCTTGCGCTCTCCAAAGCACCAACTATCGATAGTCAGCGTCACCAACCCCTTCTCCGCGCACACCGGCGCGTATGGCGGCTGCACGCTGGTTCCCCGGAGCAGTTCCTCCTTGCCCAGATCGTATTCACCGGCGTGCCAGTGAATAAAGAGCAGTCCGGGAGCGGGGTTTTGCCGATGGTCCGGAATCAGCAGCAGCGCGGGCACCGGCTCCGTTCCATTCAAGTCCAGAACCCACCGCTCCAGCGTGTACCCATCGTGCTTTTCCGTCCGCACCCGTCGCGGCGGGGCGGACTTATGGTTCCAGGGAAGATCGCCGAGCAGCCCCCATAGCTCCCGGCGGCGGCGCTCCTGATACTCGCTGAAGCTTTCCCCTGCGCCTAGTGAGGCCGTGGGATGCTCCTGTGCCTGCGTCGCTAAACTCCCGGCCAGAGCGGCTGATCCGATCATTAAATTGCGCCGGGTGAACCAAGGACTTGAATTTGCCAATCGTCCCTCCGTTTGGGTTTTCACCAACAATGTATCACCGCGCCGCCAGGCTCAGTCGCATCGCTTTTTCCGTCGGGCGAGAGGGTCTCCGCTCGAGCCATTTTCGACCCCGTTTTTTTCCGCGAAAAACGCCCAACTGGGCGGCAATTCGAAGACGTGAAGCAGTTCTTGCGCCCGCTTCGGTAGCGCGCATCCTGCAGTCGCCGGTTCGCGATTACAGACATGGCTATCTGAATACTGTAGGATTAAAGAATGGGTTCGCTGCGATGGACCAGCTCGAATGCGGTATTCATCACGGAAATCGATGACGAACACCGGGTGATCTTTGAGGCAGTGTCAAGCCTCCAGAAGGCACTCACCAACCCAGGTCAGTTGGCGGATATTCCAACGAAGATGCAGCATTTGGTGGCTTCCATCGTCGGACACTTCGCTCACGAGGAGCGGCTGATGCGTGCGGCCCGGTATCGCTCACTGCGATGGCATAAAAGGGCGCACGATGCGGCCCACAAGCGGGTTGGCCAATACGCCCTCCAAGTCGGACAGGGAGACACCAAGGCTGGACTCGAACTGGTCGAGTATCTGACGTCCTGGCTTCACGATCATACCGGGTTGGCGGACCGCATGATGGGTGCCTTTCTGCGAAATCAGCAACGCTGTATGTGTAAGGTGACGTTTCAGGCTGGCACCAAACCCTTAGATGCTTGCGCGTGGGTCGCGGCACGCGGTGAGGCATTCTCTCCACGATCGAGCAACGGCAACTCCTGAAGGCGGCACCGGAGCACGAGTTCCACCGCACCCTCCGCCCTCTGTGAGGTGACGCCAAGAGGGCTCTGGTTCCGGGAACAACGGAGATCGGGTGGTGTCGAATCCGACGAGCCGTTCAAAGACGCTGGGTCGGCCGATCAGACCCTTTCGCCGCGCCCACGAATCGGCTTTACGCGGTTCCTGCTACGGGCTTCTTGGCCGGGGTTTTGTCGTGCTTCTTCTGCTCCTCTTGTTTCTGTTTCGTCATCTGCTGTTGCTTGTTCTTTTCCTTGTCTTTCTTGCCACCCTTGTCTCCCATTCCTGCTCCTTTTTCAGCGATTGTGACTTGAAGTCTATCAACCTGCGCGGTTGATCATTCGTAATCGCCGCGAACCAACGCTACCACAATTGCAGTCAGGAAGATGCTCTGCAGCCGAACACGGATTTCCCGTGCACTCACTGTGCAGTGCAAAGTATCTTGCGGTGTCTCTCGGCGTGCAAGTTCTTTGTGGCTCATCGGCGCCGGTCCGTGGCTTTGTCGATTTCCCGATTCCTTCTTTTCGCAAGTGACCAATCCGCATGTACTCATCGGCCATATCACTCCCCCCTTGTTGCCAAGGGCTTGGTAGAGGTTTCGCCGGAATTCACTTGGATGAAAAACGGCCGACTCGTACATTGGCGAGAGTGATGCGGGCCAGTTCGGAGGAGGATTCCGGGACACTGGCCGACTTCCCGGTACCAATCCGGCCACACTTCCTCGGACGCCGTTTCGGGTTACCTTCCGAGTGCCCGACCATCCTGGAGTTGAGCGACTTCGCTCCACTCCCTGTTGCGCCTAACGGAAATTCTCCACCAGCATGAGGTCCGACCCAGTGTAGTCCCATTCCGAGAAGACCATGTAGGCATCATTCGGTGAAATGCTGAAGCTGCCAAAGTCGCCGAAGCCACCAAAGTATTTTTCTAAGTTGGCCACGGTCTCGATCTTGCCCGTGGCTGCCTCAAGCAACTGGAGCGTCCTTGGATCCGGGAGGAAATCAAGCCCTTTCGAGGTGACGCTGAAGAATGGCCACCCCAATACCTTCGGCGCAACCTCTACCTCGGAGCCGCCCGCGACCGGCATGCGGAAGAGAGCACCGTCGTTCCCGCTCGGGGTGATATACAAATACTTTCCGTCCGCGGATTCGAACGCCGTGCCCTCCCTGTCCTTCGTCACCTGGACGGCTGAACCACGTCTCGCGGTGCAGTGGCATCCCGAGGAGCGTGCGGGCCGACTAGACGCGAATTCTTTTGATGCCTTCAGGGGTGCCAAGGAGCTTTCAAACGAAAATGACGATACCGGCGAGTCACGAGATCTATCCGGGGATCCAAACGTAACCCCCAGGGTTTAGAGATTCGCCAGGAACATGGGGACCGCGGGAACGTGTCGAGCAGTCTGTGGGTAAACTCAAGGTTGGAGGCAGCAAAATGGCAAATCCGGGCCCACCGCATCCAGGAGCATCGCCAGCCGCAGGGCACGGCGATAAAGGCGAAGAGCAGTTAATTCACCACTTGGAAAACGAGAAGGTTCCGTGGAGCGCGGGGGTTTGGAAAGCAATCCACCGGACCGTTCACGACGAGACAATGAGGGTGCGAGTCGGTGCCAAATTCCTTCCACATGACCGCGTCACACCCGAGACCATGAGTGTGCAAGCGGATAGGGTCACGAATGCGGTACTGCCAGGAGAGACCCTCTCGACGCTGACGGTCGACGAAGGCGTCACCATCCGGCTGAACGAGATTTGGACGGAATTTGCGTTGACACCGCAACAGGTTCATCAGACAGCGGAGGCGAAGAATCCGGAGCGTACGACTGCGGTGACGCTGGCCCGGCGTGCAGCCCAGTATCTTGCGCTCGCCCAGGATATCGTTATCTTTCAAGGGTTCGACGGTTATAGTGCGCCTTTTTTTCAGCAAAATGTGCGGACCGGGGGACAAAAGCCGACCGACGGTGGGTTGCTCAGTCAGAATTTTACAAATCAACCCAGCGGTGCGGGGCCTTTTGTTTCGCCTAACGCGCCGATCCAGGTATTTCCACTCTCCGATGGGGCTCCAGGGGTTAGGTATGGTGAGAACACGTTTGATAAAGTCACGCAGGGTTACGCAGTTCTTATGTCGCAGGGTCAACCTGGTCCTTATGCGCTTATCCTTGACACGGTGCCTTACGCAGATCTCTATGCAGCCGTCGGTAGCGGCTCACTGGTGGTAACCGCCGATCGAGTTCAACCGCTGGTACAGGCAGGTCTTTTCGGAACAGGGACGATTTCTCCGATCGCGCTCAGCTCTCAGCCCAGTTCCCCTCCAAGTTCACCCTCAGGTCCTTCCTATTACGGCGTGCTGGTTTCCGTCGGCGGAAACACAATGGACCTGGTTGTAGGCCAACATGCAACGACGATATTCATGCAGCAGGATATCAATCAGCTTTGGCGTTTTCGAGTGTTAGAGCGATTCGCGTTGCGAGTTATTGATTCTAGTGCGATCCAAGTCCTCGAATTCTTTTGAATCGACGAGGTGCGATTGCCATCGGAGATCGGAGACCCGATGGCTTTCAAGAACAAGATTGCGCTATCGTGTATTCACATGCCAACAAAACTAACACCTGAGATCATCGCCGCCGCCATCGTGGGCTTTGAGTCTCACAAGGCGAGAATAGACGCTCAGATCGCAGAGCTTCGTCAGATGCTCTCTGGTGACCCTGCCGCATCCGCCTCCACCCCAGAACCACCAACGCGCAAACGGCGGAAGATGAGCGCCGCTGGCCGTGCGCGGATTGCCGAAGCGCAGCGAAAGAGATGGGCAGCCTCCAAGAAAGCGGCTCAACCCTCAGCCCCGGGTGCGGCTCCCAAGCCGAAACGGATACTGTCGGCGGCTGGCAGAAGGGCAATTTCAGAAGCGACGAAGAAACGCTGGGCGGCTGTAAAAGCGGCGAAGGCGCAACATGAGAAAGCCGCCGCAAAGAAACCGGCGAAGAAGGCCGCTAACAAACGCGCGCGGCTAAAAGAAACTGGGGTGAAGAAATCGGCGTTGAAGAGAACTACTCCGGCTGCTGCACAGGGCGTAACCGAAACTGGCGGCCAATAGAAAGAGCTCGCATCAGAAGCGATGAGCACACG
>CAZZHN010000188.1:0-991 GCA_964654065.1 uncultured Solibacteraceae bacterium | reverse complement strand
CGTCGTCGAGTGAAATCGAGTGCCCGGGTCTCATCGCTGGCAGGTTCAAAGCAATTGTTCCTACTCCTTACTGGCACCCAGTCACGCTCCCGAAAAACGGACAAGTTCTGTTGAGGGGCGTTTGACCCTTGGCAAGTTCTGGTTGGCGTTAGAATTCAGATGGATGGATGAAAAAGAGAACGGCAAGAGTGCGGCTGCTGCTTCAGATGGCGCAAGCAGGGCGACCAGTGGACCTTTGGAAATCGCTGGTCAAGGCGCTGCAACGGCACTTTCAGCAGGTCTGGTAATCGTGTTGGGCGCCGCTGCCGGTGGAATCTTGAGTTTTCTGGGTTACAAGCTTCACTACCATTTCACGAAAAGGAAGAGTTGAAGCCGAAACGCGGCTTGTCCGTCAGAAATACTCACGCTCCGCGCTCTCATTTGATGCGCGTGACCTCTGCAATCTTCCGTTCGGTTTCTAGCGTACTGGCAATCCAGCCATCTTTGACAAACGAGTCCGCACCGAACTCTCGGCGCCGGGCGGACAACAATATAGCCTCAGCGGTGTGCCGGTAATTGTTGGCGGATGTTGCTGCACGGCGCTGCTACACCCGCGGTACTGAGTTTGCCCGCGCCGTGAACAGAGCCGACCATCCTCGCGGGTTGAGAAACAGGGCCAAAGTCCTTGACAAATTACATTAAGTAATGCAAACTATACTTAGTGTAGACTTCGGAGAACTTATGGCCGAATTTGAGAAACGTGCATGGTGGAATCTTTGTGTCGCGGTGGGCGCCGTTGTGCTGTTCGCCGCACTTTGGATCGTCACTCGAAAGCCGGCCGCGTCGACGGGGGCTTTTGGCGTCCTCGGGTTGTCAGGGATACCGTTCTTCCGGCTGCGCCAACCAGTCAGTGATGAGCGGGACCGCGAGATCGACCGCAAGTCGATGATCGCGGCGATGAGTCTCTTTTGGATCTTGATCGCGATCGGTGTGGTGGGATTGGGCGTTGCAC
>CAZZHN010000187.1:0-9359 GCA_964654065.1 uncultured Solibacteraceae bacterium | reverse complement strand
TAGTTTTCGGGAGCTTCTCAATTATGAATGGTGGAGTTTCTGGGGGTCAGGTCAGAGCCAGTTCACGATGCTGTGGCACAGATAGGCTCGCCGGATGTCCCGATTTGATTAGAATCACGTGACTTCCGTGCTGGCGATCTTTAACCCAACCCGCCTGCTGGAAAGCTCTCACAACCCGCTCCCCCGAAATGGAGGGCAGGGAGGCCACTTAGGCCGGAACCTCGATCTCGCGGACCTCAATGGTCGGCGGCATCCCGCGAGCCGCGCGCGCCGCCAAGCAACCGGCGATTGCCTCGCGGATGTTGTCGAGGGCTTCGGCTTCCGTCCGTCCCTGGGAAACGCAACCGGGAATCGCGGGGCACTCCGCAACCAGCATGCCTGTTTCATCCCGCTCCAGAGTCACGAGAAGCTTCATACTTGGATCTTATCGGGATTAGCGCCCGAACAGCAACATGTGGGGTGCGCGGCCATGGCCGCCAACTGCTGGAATATCAGATTGTCGTGTCTGAAAATCCGTCACCGTGAGACTCGCTGGTCCGTCTAACCCCTTTCCCTTCAATACGGCCCTTTTCGTGCATTTACCCGTAGCGAAGGGAGAAGTATCTTGAGCGATCCATCTACGTACTGGCTCACCATTACCAACGTCGGGTTGGGGCTGGTGACGGTGATTTGCTGCATCGCGGTGGCCTTCGGAGTGGTGCAGGAACTGGCTGCCAAACGGAAGAAGAAATCGGCACTCGCCGCGCTCGATCGCGAAGTGTCCGACCTGGCTGCCTCATTTGGCGACGGGCACGCATTCCAGATTCCGCAGCTCGGGCTGACCATGGCAGATGGCGGCGAACCGGCCGGTCAAAAGGCAGCCGGGGAAGAAAAAGATCGGTAGCCGTCATGAACTGCCCCTTCCTCAGAGAAGCTCAGGTCAAGTTCTGCCACGCCTCGAGCGTGCGGAAGTTGATTCCTCTCACCCTGGCTTCAGCGGCCGGCGGCCGGGTGGAAGAAAAATGCTCTTCGGACGACTATAAGACCTGCCGCGTGTATCAGGCGCAAACTGCCGAGAGACACGCTACCGGGTCCTGCCCCTACCTGGGCGAGTCGCTGATGCAATACTGCGCGGCCGCGCCAGTAGCGAAGCTGGTGCCGTTCAGCGAGTCGCTGCTTTCGCGGTGTGGTAACGACAGCCACCGCTATTGCGAGCTCTACACGGCGATGGCGCATCCGCTGGCCGCGCACGACGAAGTGGACGGAATCGCCATGCCGCCGGAGTTGCGCTACGCGGCCAACCACCTCTGGCTGGAAGTGGGAGAGGGTGGCCAATGCCATGCCGGCATCGATGCCTTTTTGAGCCGCGCGCTGGGTAAGGTGGAACGCATCCAGTATGTGTGGCAGCAGGGGCTGCACCGGCCTGCGGCCATCCTGACGGCGGGCGGAGCCGATTGGGAAGTGGTGTTCCCCAATTCGCTGCTGCTGACCAGCTGCAACCTTTACTTACGCGCCAACCCGGGCCGCCTGGCGTCGGATCCGTATGCGGCAGGATGGCTGTTCGAAGGCACTGCTGTCGACGGCACCATCGACAACATGATGCAAGGCGCAGCGGCCAGGGAGTGGATGGAGCGGGATCTCCGCCGTATCAACGAGTCCCTGCAGCACGGCTCCGGTATGGCAGCCGACGGCGGGCTATTCACAGTGGGCGTGTTGCGCTGCCTGGATCGCGAATCCAGGCCCGCGCTGTTTCACGAATTCTTTTCGCTGTTCGCGCGTGGGGAATAGGAGCGCTAAGTGATTGGCGGCAAAATCGCGTTTGCGTCGGGAATGCTGGTAGCCCTGGCGTGCGGCTGGCTGGCATTCCCGCGCATCCTGTATCAAACTCGGCCGCAGCCGGTGGACTTCAGCCATAAGGTGCATGCGGACAAGGCCGGCGCCAAGTGCGAGGATTGCCACTCGTTCCGCGATGACGGCACCTACGCCGGCATTCCGACGCTGGATAAATGCTCGGGTTGTCACGCGGCCGCCATGGGCACCACGGCGGCGGAGAAGAGTTTTATCGACCAGTACGTGACGCCCAACCGCGAGCCGCAATGGCTGAGCTACGCGCGCCAGCCGGAGAACGTCTATTTTTCGCATGTCTCCCACGTCAAGCTGGGCCGCCTGACATGCGAGCAGTGCCACGGCGGCGAAGGCAGCACGGGCGGGCTGCGGCCGTATCAACTGGACCCGATCAGCGGCTACTCGCGCGATATCTGGGGACGGCCGGTGAACCGGACCGGGCTGCGCACCGAAGGCGGAATGAAGATGGACGATTGCGTGAACTGCCACCGTCGGCAGGGCCTGGAATACAGCTGTTTGGGTTGCCACAAATGACGACGACGCGTCGGAACCTTTTCAAATTCGCGGGCGGCGGAGCGGCGGGCGCGCTGCTGACACCGGCCCCTTGGCGGCTGATCACCGACACCGCGCTGTGGTCGGAAAACTGGCCGGGGATTCCGCGGCCGGCGCGCGGCGAGATTCGGGCGCGGTTCACCCATTGCACGCTCTGCCCGGCCGGATGCGCGGTCCGCGCGCGGTGCGTCAACGGGCAGCCGGTTTCTCTCGCTGGCGTGAAGCCGCACCCCATCAGCAACGGCGCACTGTGCCCGTGGGGCATCGCGGGCCATCATCTGCCGTATCACCCGGAGCGCCTGCGAAAAGGGCCGGTTCAGGAAGCCACGGCGGCCGTGGCGCGGGCCATTTCGCAGCGAGGCGCCGGAGAATGCGTCGCGGTGCTCGATCTGCGTCCCGGCCGCACCGCATCCTTGACCTACCGTCGAGCCATGGCGTCTATCGAGAACGGCATCTACCTGGCGCCGCGCCAGCCCGCTTATGCGGTCGACCTGGCCGCTGCCAGAACCGTGGTCAGTTTCGGCGCTCCGCTCTTCGACGGCTGGGGCACGCCGGGCAACGTGTTCGCCGCGCGCGACCACTTCAGGCTCATCCAGGTCGAACCGGTGGAGACGCGGACCGGCGCGCTGTCGGATGTGTGGCTCCCCATCCGGCCCGGCACCGAGGCCGCGATCGCGTCGGCCCTTGCCGGCGATATGACGATCGCGGAAGCGGCGCGCGCGACCGGGGTGGAAGAAGAGGCAATCGGCGCGGTAAAGGAAGCTGCGGACCGAGGATCGACCGTGGTAGTGGCGTCCGACCCCGGCTCGCCGCTGATGAGCTTAAACGCCAAGCTCGGCGCGTTGAAACATACGGTGGTGGCGCGGCGCGAATCGCCCGTGCCGGACGCATGGAAGAAGGCAGCGCCGGTGACAGAAATAGCGGCTGCGGCGGACGGAGCCATCCGCGTGCTGCTGATCGACGAATCGCTGCCAGGCGGGTATGTGCCGTGGCGCGAGATTGAACCCAAACTGGCGGCAAACGCGGTCGTTGCGGTTTTCACCTCCACCAGTCAGGGGTACGCGCGGCGTGCCCAATATGTGCTGCCGGCGCCGGTGTATCCGGAAGTGGCAGAGGACGTGGGGCCGGCCATTGACACGGTAGCCGCGGTTTTCCGCGTCGCGGCGCCGCTGGTGGCGCCTCTGGTGCCGGTGGTGAATCCCGCCGGGTTCGTGGCGCAGATCGCCGGCCTGCCGCCGGGAGATCCGCTGCGCGAGCGCGCTGACGCCATTCACCAGACCGGCCGCGGAACGCTGCTCAGCTACGCGGACGGCAAGTCGACGCCGGTGAAGGAAGTGGCGGCGGACGATTTCTGGAAAACGCTGAACCAGGGTGGGTGCTGGATGGATGATGCTGGCAAGAAATCGGCGCCATCCGGGTTTGGCTGGCCGGTGACCTGGCCCACCCGGCACGACGACCTGCCGTTGGCGGTGGTGGCTGCGGAATTCAATCGCGGCGGCCTGGCGTCGCCGCTGATGTCGAAGCTGGAGCGCGAGTCGAACCTGCGGATGGCCGCCAACCACGTCGTGCTGTCGCCGGCGGATGCGCATGCGAGCGGTATCGAGAATGGTAGCCCCTGCCTGCTGGAAACAGCGTGCGGCCGGATGAACGCGGCTGCCACGATTGATCCCGGCGTTCCGGCCGGCGTGGTGGAGGTGGCGGGCGGGCCGCGCATGGCCGAATTGTGCGGCGCGAACCCCCGCGCCAGGGTGGTGCGCGCATGACGAATCAAACCCAGCGAGCGGCGCGGTCCGGCATGTCGATCGATATCGACAAGTGCACCGGCTGCGGCGCCTGCATGGTGGCCTGCGCGGTCGAGAACAACATCCCGCCGGCTCCCGAAACCGCCAACGACCGCAAGGGCATCACTTGGATTCGCGTTTACAAAGTGGATAACCACCTCGCGTATCCGGAGCGGCGCACCGCGTTTGTGCCGGTGCTATGCCAGCAGTGCGGCCATGACACGCCCTGTGCGCACGTCTGCCCGCAGCAGGCGGTGGATGTGGACCCGGCCACCGGCATCGTGGGCCAGATGCCTGAGCGCTGCCTGGGCTGCCGCTATTGTATGGTTGCCTGTCCGTACCACGCCCGCTATTTCAACTGGTGGGATCCGAAGTGGCCGGCCGGCATGGAGAGGACTCTGAACCCGGACGTTGCGCCGCGCATGCGGGGCGTTGTCGAGAAATGCAATTTCTGCCATGGGCGCTGGCACGCCGCGCAGCAGAAAGCGGCAGCCGCGGGCAAGCGGGAAATCGACGCAGCCGATTACGTCCCGGCCTGCGTGGAGGCGTGCCCGACCGGCGCCTTGCGCTTCGGCGATCTCAACGACTCCACCACCGAGGTGGCGCAGGAAGCGCAGCGGCCGGAAAGCTTCCGGCTGCTCGAGAAGCTCGGCACGGAGCCGAAGATCCACTACCGATCGCGGCGGGACTGGGTGCGGGAAATCGCCAGCGCTCCGCGGCCGGAAGGAAAGGACTGGCTTCGTGGATAAGGAATTCATCGCCCGCGGTCTGCGGCGCTCGTCCACCGGACGATTCCTGCTTTGGATTCTTCCGTGGGCCGTATTGCTGGCCTTCGGGCTCTACTCGGCCGGGCTGTGCCTGGTGAAGGGCCTGAACCAGACCAACATGGACAACCGCTTCGCCTTCGGCCTCTGGATTTTCCTCGACCTGACGGTGATCGCGCTCGGTGCGGGCGCGTTCTTCACCGGGTTCCTGCTTTACATTCTGAGGATCGATGAGCTGCGCGCGGTGATCAACAGCGCCGTGGTCATCGGCCTGGTCTGCTACAGCGGCGCCATGGCCGTGCTGGCGGTAGATGTCGGCCAGCCGCTGCGGGCGTGGTTCACCTTCTGGTATCCCAACGTGCACTCCATGCTGACCGAAGTCACATTCTGCATCAGCTGCTACCTGACGGTGCTGCTGATCGAATACCTGCCCATTGTCCTGCGCAACCGCAAACTGCGCGATGTGCCCTCGCTCCTGGTGTTCGAGCACGAGTTGCACAAGCTGGTTTACGTGCTGGCCGGCGTGGGCACGTTTCTCTCGTTCTTCCATCAGGGTTCGCTGGGCGGCTTATATGGTGTGCTGCGCGGCCGGCCGTTTGCATTCCGCGAAGGGCTGGCGGTGTGGCCGTCGACGTTCTTCCTGTTTATTCTTTCGGCGGCGGCGGTTGGGCCGAGCTTCATCCTGTTGACCACCTGGGCCGTCGAGAAGCTTTCGCGCAAGCGGCTGGTGCGGCCGGCAGTGCTGGGACGGCTGGCCCGCATCTCCGGCCTGCTACTGGCGGTGTATGTGCTTGCCAAGACGCTGGACACGCTGGTCTGGATCAACCGCACTTCGCCCGGAACCGGTTTCCAGGCCTGGCAATACTACAGTTGGAAGCCGTTCGGAACCTGGATCCTTTTCGCTGAGATCGTTCTCTTCGGCCTGCTGCCTGCGCTGGTGATGCTGGCGCCGCGGCTGCGCGCGCGCACCGGCTGGCTGGTGGCGGCTGCGGCCATGGCCTGCTGCGGCGTCGCTCTCAACCGTTTCGTCATGACGGTACAAACGCTGGCGCTGCCCACGCTGTCGTTCGATCCCTTCGTTTCCTATTTTCCCAGCTGGCAGGAAGTCGGGACGTTTCTGGCTGTGGTGGCTTATGGAGTTCTGGTGTACTCATTCTCGTTCCGCTACTTTAAGCTGTTCCCGGAAGAGCGTGAACTGAGACTCGAAGCAGTCGCGCAGGAAGAAGAACCTGTGCTGGCTGGGAGGTGTTAGAACCGTGTTGCCCTGGAACTATGGATTCAACTGGAACGCCGGCCACATCATCTTCCTGGGCGCGTTCTACGCGGTGCTCGCGGTGGTGGCGGCGACGCTGGTCTTTGCGGTCATACGGTCATGGCGCGAGCTGCGCGCCGGCCAGGCGGAGGCGATCCGCTGGCACTCCGATTTTGAGAGCCTGCCGGAACGCGACCAAACATGCCGTCACGTGCTGACCGGCGAGTTCCATGAGCGGCAATGCCCGCACGCGTTCGATTGCCGGGAATGCGATACGCACGTCAAACTCCTCGAGCGGCACCCTCTGCCAAGAGTGGAGGAGCCGGAGGAGGACGTCTGCGGCATGGCTTTTCCGCTGGACCGCTTTTATCATCGCGGCCACACCTGGGCGCGGCTGGAGCCCGATGGCACGGCGCTGGTTGGCCTGGATGAGTTGGGCAAGCGCCTGCTCGGCCAGCCGGATGCTCTGCTGTTGCCGCAGCCAGGCGAGCGCGTGCGGACCAACGGCACCGCGTTTCAAGTGCGCCGCCGCGATGCGAACGTGCGCGTGATTTCCCCGCTGGATGGCGAAGTGGTGGAAACCGGCGACGCGCAGCGAGGCTGGTATCTGCGGATCAAGCCGGACAGTCAGAACGCGAAGGCCTTCCAGCACCTGCTGCGCGGCGCGGAGATCAAACCCTGGATCATGCGCGAAATGGAGCGCCTGCAACTGGCGCTTACCGCGGAAGGCGCAGCTCCCGCGCTGGCCGATGGTGGCGTACCGGTTGCCGATATCGCCGCCTCTTACCCCACCGCCGACTGGGACTCAGTGTGCGGCGAGATGTTCCTGCAAGGCTGAAAGGGTGGTGGGACAGACGATCGGTCTTTGTCGTCTGTCAAGATCTCGCTCCCCAAAAGGACCGACAGACCACGAACGGCGATGGTCTGTCCTACCCCCGCAGCGGGTAAGATTGATCTCATGCGCATCCTCGCTGCCTTGCTTTTGGCCGGTTGTGCGGCCGCACAGCCGCCGTTCACTCTCAACCAGGTTTTGGGCTCCGCCTTTCCCACGGAACTGACCGCATCTCCCGCAAACGGCAAATTCGCCTGGGTGGAAAACGCGCGCGGCGTGCGCAACATCTGGGTCGCGGAAGCGCCGCGCTACGAGGCCCGCCAAATCACCGCCTACACGCAGGACGACGGCCATGAGCTGTCCGGCCTCGCCGGGACGCCCGCAGGCGACGCGATCGTCTACACACGCCTCGACGGCACGAACCGCGCCGGCGAATATCCGAACCCCGCGCTCGATCCCAAGGGCACGGAGCAGGACGTCTGGATCGCGAGTCTCTCCGGCGGTGCCCCGCGCAAGATCGGCGAAGGCGAGTCAGCCGCTTTGGCGCCGCAGGGCGGCCGCGTCGCGTGGGTTCACAAAGGCCAGCTCTGGTTGGCGCCAGTGGATGGCAGCACGCCGGGCGCCGCTCTCAAAACGCGCGGCCAGTCCGCCCACCCCGCGTGGTCGCCCGATGGAACCCGCGTCGCGTTCGAAAGCGAGCGTGGCGACCATGGCTTCATCGGCGTATACGATACGGCATCGGACACCTTGCGCTACCTCGATCCCAGCACCGATAACGACCTCCACCCCGCTTGGTCGCCCGACGGCCGTAGCATCGCGTTCATTCGCATTCCTTCGGCCGGCGTGCGTGGTCCGCGCGAGCCCCAGCGGGCTGGCGAGCCCTGGTCGATCCGCGTTGCTTCCACCGAAACCGGCGCGGGCCGCGAAGTCTTCCGCGCGCGCGAGGGCCCGGGAAGCGTCTTCCGCGGAATCACCGCTGCCACCCAGATCTTGTGGGCGGGATCGCGGCTGGTTTTCCCTTGGGAGGCAGACGGGTGGACCCATCTTTACTCCATTCCCGCAGCGGGCGGCGAGCCACTGCTGCTCACCCCGGGTAAGTTTGAAGTCGAGGAGGCCGCCATGGTGCCGGGTGGCCAGGAAGTCTTTTTCAATTCCAATCAGGGCGATATCGATCGCCGCCATCTCTGGAAGGTCGCGGTTTCAGGCGGCACGCCCGAGGCTGTGACGCACGGAGATGGGATCGAATGGGCGCCTGCACCGGCTGCCGACGGCACGCTGGCGTTTCTCCGCTCCGATGCGCAGCACCCGGCTCACGCCGTTATCCGTGCCGGCGCCGCCATCCACGACCTGCATCCCGAGTCCATTCCGGCCGATTTCCCGGTGAACCGGATGGTGACGCCGCAGCAAGTTATCCTTTCGAGCGCCGACGGCCTCCCCATCCACGGCCAGCTTTTTCTGCCGCCGAATCTCAAACCCGGCAGCCGTGCTCCCGCCATGGTCTTCTTTCATGGCGGGTCCCGCCGCGAAATGCTCCTCGGCTGGCATTACATGTATTACTACTCGAACTGTTACGCACTGAACCAATACCTCGCCAACAGCGGTTACGTGGTGCTGTCGGTGAATTACCGCAGCGGCATCGGCTACGGCCTGGACTTTCGAGAAGCGCTGCGCTACGGCCCGGCAGGCGGCAGCGAGTATAACGACGTCCAGGGCGCGGGTGTGTACTTAAGGTCGCGCTCCGACGTCGATCCAGACCGCATCGGGGCCTGGGGCGGTTCCTATGGCGGCTACCTCACCGCCATGGCGCTGGCCCGCGCCTCCGACCTGTTTCGCGCCGGCGTGGATCTGCATGGCGTTCACGACTGGGCCACCGAACTCGAAATCGCATCGACCGCGCCCGACTACCGGCTGGCGTTCGAGTCTTCGCCGATGGCGTTCCTCTCCACCTGGCGCTCGCCGGTGCTCCTCATTCAGGGTGATGACGACCGCAACGTGCAGTTCAACCAGACGGTCAAACTGGCCGACGCGCTCCGCCGCCAACACGTTGATGTGGAAGAACTGGTATTCCCCGACGAGGTGCACGATTTTCTGCTCTACCGGACATGGCTCGCCGCCTACCAGGCCGCCTCCGCTTACCTGGACCGCAAATTGAAATAGCGGGTAGGAGGGACGATCGGTTTGTGTCGTCTGTCAGGACTCTGCCCAAAACGTAACCCAATCTTCGTCCGGTTTTTTCCTGAACCTGCTAAAATAATCATTACCCACTCCCCGGGAGGAACAGCCTAACTTGAACTCTGCGATCCTCGCCCTGGAAGACGGAACGGTCTTCGAGGGCCGGAGTTTTGGTGCGCCCG
>CAZZHN010000186.1:0-9417 GCA_964654065.1 uncultured Solibacteraceae bacterium | reverse complement strand
CGCGGACTTGGGGGTACGTGTACCGCGGGCGTTCCTCGGGAAGGAGAAACTCCGCTATGGGATCGTCGAGTGTGGTCTTGCCTCCGGCAACCCGCACGGCCCGTCCGAAACTGGTCTTGACCGCGCGCTCGTTTTGATCCACAGTGTATAGGCCCATTACCAGAAACCGCAGCAAGAACCAGGCGATGAGACCAATTAGTGCACCTATCAGAGCTTGCATGAGCACCCTCAACGGTAGTATAGCTGCAGACGCTTTCCGGTTTATGGCAGGTCGAGTTGCCTCCTGGTACCTGATTTCGCTGCACTCACCGTCCACCCCATCGACGCAGGCTAGGCCACATATTTCAGTTTCGCTTGATGTCAGCGTGTACGCTTCCGGCCACTCATCATGGCCAAGGCTTGAGTTTCACCCTTTCACATGCGCGAGCTTGGCAGTCACCTTCCCGTCGCGAATGGTGAATACACGCACACCACGCAGATGCCATGGCTGCCCGCTGTCGCTTCACCTGGACGGCTGCTCCTGGAGCGCCAGGCCGCCAGTTCATCGACGAGCGGCCTATCGTAAAGTCTGAGAGACGGGTGCCAACTAGCCCCACGCAGGGACCGAAGTGACAGCTGGTGCTTATTCCCACCACCAAAGCGAACCGGACTGCATGTAAATCGGGTTGATCTCGTCATCGGCCAAGTTGGAGACTGATCGCCGCAGCCCGAGGTAACCCCGAAAGGGCCGACAACAAACCTTAACGCTCCCTGGACAGACGATACCCGCCGGGAGGCGGAGGGTTCCATTTCTCTCCGTCGTCCCGGCGTGCTCAGGACAGCCTTACCTGCCGGACGACGTAATCGTGCCGAAGAGGCCATGGGCGCCACCCGATGGACCGGCAGCAAAGAAGAGAGCCTTCGGCGAACCCGAGAGTCCGCCGCTACCGAACTTAATTCCCCAGAGCCCGTCAATCACGATCGGCTGGCCATCGGCGTCCGTCACCATTTTGACGAACTTTCCGTTCCTCGTATTGAATGCTGCGATTTCGCCGCTCACCAAGTTGCCCACCAGCAATCGGCCGCCCAACGATCCAAAGGTGATCGGAGCCATGGCGATCCCCCAAGGCGAATTCAACCAACTTCCGGCCTCAAATTGCATCAACAGCGTGCCGGTCGGGCTGAACTCATCCACGTAGCCGACTCCGGTGCCCGAGCTGCTTTGCGACGTCCATGCCACAAAGATGTTGCCACCGATGTTCTGCACATTGAACGGCGCATATCCGGTCGGAACACCAGGATCCGTAAATGCGCCGGCGGGCATTGTCACCCAGGCGAAGTTCGCATCGTACACCTCCACCGCCCCGCTGGCGAAGTTAGCCACATAGAGCACGTTGGCGCCAGACATCTGGCCCATGGCCAAACCGGTGTACACAGCTCCGGCGGTTGTCACCCTGGTGATGGCTGTAACGGGGCTCGCGCTTGGGTTCCAGCCCGAAATAGTGCCATCCAAGGTGCAGAAGATGAAGGCCGCCGGCTGACCCGAGCCGACCTGAAAATCCGACGTTGCGTTAGAAACGATACCGGTAGGCGATCCAGGCGAGGTGCCAGCGGCCGGAGGAACGGCAACGATCAAGGGATCCCCGGCCGGGTATGGCGCGCCTGTGCTGTTGTACACCAGGGATAAGCCCGTGCGCTGGGCGTTCACCCACCACGGCCCAGATCCGAGCGTCGAAACACCCCAGGCGTTGACTAACTGTGGATCGGTATTTGCGGCAACACCCGCAGTATCCGCGACCAAATTGGTCTGCGTGTAGCTGGTGCCCAGGCCCGGGCCGTCATCCTGGGCAAGTATAGGAAATCCCGCGAGCGCGGCGCACCATAGCAATTGAGTAACAAAAGATCGTTTCATTGCAATCCCCTTTCCGGTCCAGCATACGGTGGTAGGGGTTTTAGGTTGTTCACGGGATGTAAATGATTTGCAAACTTAAGTCTGGGATATCCCGCGGTGAGCGTGCTGGATTGCGGTGCAATCCGTGAAATACAACGATCGCGCGGGCGACGCCGGCCTGCGGGACGCTCAAATCGGTCTCAGAATAGATCGCAAGTTGCCCGCTGCCACGCGCCGTCTACCGCCCGTTGCGTTACCTGATCGAATGCGGCTCCGAGGACTGACCCGCTGAACCGACTGAGGACTCTCCCGGTGGCCAAAATGGTTGCCGATAATGAATACTATCTGGGGCGCTTTTCGACATCACGATCCGTGCGGTTCATCCTTGCACGCGGCTCACGCCGCTATGGAACAGCCGGGTTGACGCCGAATTGCGGAACCAGCGGATAAAAAGCCACTAGACGCAACCGTTTGACGTTCCGCCCGCTAACACTCAGAGTAGTCAAGTACGCAACTCGAGCAAATGATGCCAAGTCGGCAGAAGCCCATATTCCTGAACGACGGGGTCAAGGAACTTCGGCTCCTTAACGACGGTCCGATACCCATAACGCTCCAATAGCGGAAGAAAATCGTGGCCGTCATTGGTGCGTAAATCCTTACCGCTACCATTGGGAGCGACCATCAAGTTCTTCACGCAATGTTTGCTGAGCAACCGGGCCCACCACTCGATCGCCTGCGGCCGGCATTCTGAGAAACTGTGGATATTGATTGCGAGATCGACCGGGTGATCGTGGAGGGTATCGTCAATTTCATCCAGAGGAACTACCAGCGCTTTCTCAAGGCCGCGGAATCGCAAATAGTAATCGCTCACAAACGTGGATACAGCAACGGCGTCGGTACAAGAGAACCTCTCGATGCCGGGCAACGCTCCCACCATCCGGTGCGCGAGCCGCCCATAGCCGGCTCCGACGTCGAGTACTCGGTAGCCCGCCCGAGAAGATACTCCAAGGTGCCGATCCAGGAAGTATATCTCTGCGATTGAGTCGAGCAGGTCACGCGAAACCACGCGACCGGCAATTGTGAAGGTGAAATTCCCAAAGCTGCTGTCTTCGACTAGCTTGTCGAGGAGTCCCAGGCGGTCGATGGATTTTAGATAGTATAGGCTGAGCGCGCATGCGAGGACGTTTGCATTCTTCCCCCTCACCTGCCAAACCCAGGCGTTGTCGCCACGAAAATGCGCAATATCCTCGGAGCGCACGTGGTGATCGGTCCAGACGAAAGGAACTGTTACATCCGCGTCAAACTCCCTGTACCTCTGCTGGAGTTCGATGAGCTTCGGATTGTCGGGCTTGAGATATCCCGCCGCGTCGTCCGGCAACGTGCAGTTGCTCCAGCCGGGCTTATCCATGCGGAGGCGCTGCCACTCATACAAGACCTCAGTTGCGACGGCCTCGGCACCGTATCTCCTGAGAATGTGGTTCAGACCAGCTTGGATCGACTTTCGCAGGCCCACAAACTCCATCTCCCCCTAAATGCTGGCGATCCACAAACGCTCTCAATTCTTGACTTTAACACCTCCGGCTTGCGCATCTGCGGCCTGAAACTACGCGACAAAGGCAGTCGTCAACAGCTACTGCTTTTGCCGGAGGCTATCGATATCAGGTCATAACGGCCTAATGCTCCACCCTTGGCGACAAGCGAGGGCTCCATCGTGTCCGCTCGCCCGTTGCGAAAGTGAAGATCACTTTACCGAGCAGAAGATCCTCGGATATGGCGCGATATCGCTCTCGCGGCTCTGGCGTACGCCGCGCGACGTCCCATGAAGCAGCGCGTTTCGCGGTCGCCCAGCGCTCGTTCAGATCGGTCTTTGCGCGGTACCTTTTCGGCAACTGACAGGTTTCTCGCGACAATTTATGAAACCGTGTTTGTGCTGCGAGCGCTAATCCAGGATTCGCCTCATCGAGAGCCCGAGTGTTCCTGACGCTCTGCTGCAAACTCGCGGAAAGACGTCATCAGATCTCCCCACCAAAGCCCGATGATGCGAAGGAACGCGGGGCCCTGCTGGCCATGGCGCACGGGGTGATCGTGCCGCAACGCAGCCCAGCCCGAGTGACGCACCGTGACGCGCGTCCCTGTAGGCACGGCCTCGAACAGAACCTCCACGTGAGTGCTCTCACCCGGGGCAAAATTCACTCCCCGCCATTCAAACCGGAACCGCTCGGGCGGCTGCCAGACCGTAATCCTTCCCTTTGTGAACACCTGCTGTCCTGACGGGGACTCGAACTCTTCCATCAGCCGGCCACCCAACCACGGCTCGAATCGCAATGTTCCCGGCTGTTTTCCTGCGATGCGAAACTTCGGGCCGCGCCGCCACCAAACATCAGTCTCCTGAGTGAAGATCGCGAACGCCTTCGCCGGGTCCGTCCCGACCGTGACGCTCACTGTCACAAGGTCGGATGTTGGCATCATCACTTCGGGGAGCCTTTGCTCCGGACCTTCGAGCCTGCCACGTGGTCGCGGAAGGCGCCCAATTCGCCGGCCCAGAAGGACTCCACTTCCTCCAGCCAGCCGCGCAGCTCGTCGAATGGTCCCTTCCGCAAGTGATAGATCCGCACCCTCGCGTCCTGTTCGAGTCCCTGTTCGTAGATCAACCCGCTTTGCCGCAGCACTCGCAGATGACGGCTCAACGCTGGAGGGCTTAGCTCCAGGACTGCAGCAATCTGTCCAGCGCGGCACGGCTGTTTCCTCAGAAGGTCGATCACCGCCCGACGCTTCCCATCCGCGAGCGCAACAAATGTGGCGTCGAGGTCCATGTTCCCCACGCGCTACTCGCCCGGCGGATTCCGCACGCGCTCGGTGAACCACCACATATGGCCTTCGGGGTCGAGCGCCCCATAACTGCGGTCCGCCCAGTAGTCGGCGCCATAGTCGTGAACCGCGGGTTCTTCGATCACATTCGCGCCGGCGGCCCGAGCGCGACCACAGTGCTCATCCGCACTGTCGACGAACACCATCAAAGACTGGGTATTTGCGCCGCCAACAGACCGGGGACTGGCGCCGGGTGGAAGTTTCGGGTGAGTAGGCCTGCTCCCGCTCTGGGCCACCATCACGAGGGCCTCAGCATAGACAAGTTCGCTGTGCTCAATCCGCCCGCCGTCGCCCTCGACCTTCAGGCGGACTTCAAACCCGAAGGCGCGGCAAAGCCAGTCAATCGCCGCCGCTGCATCGTCATAGTAAATTGCAGAGGATAGTCGGGGCCAGCCTCTCGGTGTGGGTCGCATAGATAATACTTAACCCATTACGATACTATTGTCAATATGTGAAACATCGTGGATATCCGCCAGACTTGCCTCGGTCCTGGATTCCCCACCTCCCCACAAACGCGGACTGGCGTTCCGGGGATCGCGCCGCATGACCCAAGGCGGACCTGCGCGAAACGGTGTCGGGCCGCCGGCGGCGAGTTGGAGCAGATCCAATTGCTACTCGGGCACGATTCAATTCAGACGACTGAGCGGTACCTTGGAACGAAGCAGGATCTCGTGAATGCGCCAAACGACGGGATCAAGCCGCGGGTGCCGCTGATCTTATAGGGCGCCTTCGTAGGCTTGCCGCCGTCCCGCCGTTAGTATCGCCCAACGATCCACTGGTCCAGGTCTGCTGGGCTGTCAGGATAGAATCAGGGATCGGTGCGAAAACAGTGAGAAGGCACTTTGGAAGCTTACTACTTGCCCTCGCCGTTCTGCACGGCGAGCAGTTGCCGACCCGCATTTATACAACGGCGGAAGGCCTCCCCAATAACGCAATTGATCGGATTGTGGCGGATTCCCGGGGCTTCATCTGGTTCTGCACGCCCGATGGCATTTCCTGCTTCGACGGGTATCGCTTTAGAACCTTCGGGACTGCGCAGGGTCTAGCCCCCTTACCTGCCGATATCCTCGAAACCGCCGGAGGTGAGTATTGGGTGGCAACTGCAAATGGCTTGGCTCACTTTCGACCCTCGTCCCCAAACCCAAGATTTGATTACTGTCGGGCCGCGGACCCCAAGGCATGGAAGGTGACCGCCGTGGCGGCCGACCCTGCAGGAGGCATTTGGGTGGGAACCGAAGGTGGTCTTTATCATCTGGACCAGCTGTCTGGCAATCGGCGGCTGCGATTCGTCGACATCGGGATGCCGCAGAGGTTCTGGGAGGACACGTTCGTGAACGTGCTCTTGACCGACCCGGATGGAACACTCTGGGTCGGCGCCGGTAGCGGGCTGTACCACCGTCTGAGTAGTGGACGTTGCGAGCGTCCGCTGATCGATCTGCCGAGCCAGGATGTGATCTCGCTGCTGAAAGACCGGGAGGGCACGCTCTGGGCGGGAACGCGGAAGGGATTGTGCCGTATTCGGGCGAGCCGCGACGCCAAACCACGCGGCGATGTTTGCGTTCCCCAGTTCGAGTTTAAGGGGCTGGTGGTTGAAGGGCTGTTGGAGCCGAGAGCGGACGAGATCTGGGTGGCGGCCTCGGATAAGTTGGGAATCCACAGGAACATCGCGGGCAACGAGAGTCTCGAAACCTACACCATTGGCAAGCAGCTACCGGGTCATGGCCCAATCAAGACACTCGGCGCGGACCGGTCTGGCAACGTATGGTTAGCCGCCAGCGGCGCTGAACGAATCGCGATCGGAGGTTTTCGTAGTTACACCCGGGAGGATGGTCTGGACGCTGACCATATTCTCTCTATCCTCGAGACCCAACAAGGGGAGCTTTGCGTCGTAACCGAAGGCGACGAGACCCGCCCAGTGAACTGTTTTGACGGAAGAAGGTTCCACTCCGTGCGGCCACACGTTCCGCGCGCCATTCGGGATTGGGGATGGAACACGAAACAACTCACCTTTCAATCCCGTACGGGCGAGTGGTGGGTTCCTACCGGTCGTGGCGTTTTCCGGTTTCCTTCCGGCGGCATCAATACTCTCTCCCGAAAGGCGCCCAGTGCTCTATATGCGCCCGGAGAGCGGGTCTTTGCGATTTTTGAAGACTCGCGCGGGTCGGTTTGGGTCTCGACACAGATCTTGGCGCTTAAGGGAGGAGTGCTTGCCAATAGCCTTTCCCGCTGGGATCCCACGACCGGAATTCTGAACCGTTTTGCGGACAACAACCCAGTTCCCGCACATGTACTTGCCACAACCTTCGCGGAGGATCGCTCGGGTAACGTATGGATCGGTCTCAACTCCGGTAGGCTAATGCGGTACAGTGCCGGAAGATTCCAGACGTTCACGCGAGACGAGAATGACACTTGGGTCACGGACTTACATGTGGACCACGCTGGGCGCTTATGGGCCGCTACAACCTCCGGACTAAATAGAATCGACGATCCCGGGTCGCCGGCGCCGCGCATAATTCACTACACGTCCGCCAATGGTCTTTCTACAAATCGCATCCGGTGCATTACCGAGGATCTGCTGGGACGTATTTACCTGGGCAGCGACCTGGGGATCGATCGACTTCGGCCGGAAGACCCGACCCTCCATTTTCGCCATTATGCGGTAGGTGATGGCTTGGGGCCCGGCGAGGTATTGGCCGCTTTTCGAGACCGGACGGGTACGCTCTGGTTTGGCACTCGCCAGGGGCTGTCCCGCCTGGATCCCGCCGCGGAGCAAACGCCGCCTTCGCCGCCGGCTTTCATCAGCGGAATGCGCGTGCGCGGCGCGCCACTCGCCGTCTCCTTTCTGGGCGAGAGTTCACTCAGCGGCGTCGAACTGCCGTATGACCGGAATCAAGTGGAACTGCAATTCGTAAGCCTTGGTTTCGATGTCGGTGGGGCGTTGCGCTATCAGTACCAAATGGAGAATACCGGTTCGGATTGGAGCCCGCCAAGTGAAGAACGCGTAGTGAACTACGCGAATCTCGCGCCCGATGTATATAAGTGGCATGTACGCGCCGTGACTCCGGACGGCGCGATTGGGACACCCGCTACGGCTGTGTTCACCATTCTTCCGCCGCTTTGGCAGCGCTGGTGGATGCGCCTGCTGTTCCTTCTGGCGGCACTCGCGCTGTTCTACAGCCTCTACCGTTACCGGATAACAAGCTTGCTGGAAGTGGAGCGGCTCCGCACCCGCATCGCCACCGATCTTCACGACGATATTGGGAGTTCGCTGTCGCAGATCGCTTTGTTGAGCGAAGTAGCTCGCCGCCGGCCGGTTGGCACTGACGTCGACGAGCCTCTAACGAGCATCGCCGACCTCTCGCGTGATTTGGTGGACTCGATGAGCGAGATTGTATGGGCCATCGATCCTGAGCAGGACCGGGTCGGAGACCTGGCGCATCGCATGCGGCGTTTCGCCTCAGATCTGTTCAACAGTGATGCCGTGGAGTTGCGGCTCGATATGCCGGGCGAAAACCGGGATCTCCAGATCGGCGCAGACGTTCGCCGGCAGGTCTTTCTGATTTTCAAGGAAAGCTTGCATAACGTACTGCGTCATTCCGGTTGTAGCCGTGTGGAAGTGCAATTCAGATCGGACACCGGGTTTCTCACCCTGTCCATTGCGGATAATGGAAGGGGGTTCGATTCTCGCCGTTCAAGCCGGGGACACGGATTGGCAAGTATGCAGCTGAGAGCCATCGGTCTGGGCGGGGATTTGAGCGTGCACTCCACCCTCGGGCAGGGCACGATCATTACGCTGCGCGTTCCTTGGACCAAGCGGCCCCCTCTGCATTGGAAGACTTCCCCACATAAATGGGTGGTGAATTCCAGGCTGCTCCGGCGTATTGTGAAACCGAGGGATCAGATTTGACCGATACAGCCTTACTCCGAGTCGCCATCGTTGAAGATCAACCGAGGATTCGGGAATCTTTGCGGATCCTGATCGGCGGCACGGAAGGGTTCCGCTGTAGCGGAGCCTTCGAATCCATGGAGGGATGTCTGGCCAGGATCGCCGATGACCTTCCCGATGTAGTGCTGGCGGACATCGGCCTGCCGGGGATGTCGGGGATTGAGGGTGTCCGCGAGTTGAAGGGGCGCTATCCCGATCTGACTCTGATCATGATGACGGTGTACGAGGACGACAAGAGAATTTTCGAAGCGCTGTGCGCGGGAGCTTGCGGCTATTTGCTGAAGAAGACGCCGCCGGCGCGCCTGCTCGAGGGCCTGCGGGAAGCGGCATCGGGCGGTTCGCCAATGTCGCCCGAAGTGGCACGCCGAGTGGTCTCGCTATTCCGTGAGGTGCGGCCGCCAGAAGATCCCGATTGCCAGCTGACACCGCATGAGGTCCGCGTTTTGAAACTCCTGGTGGAAGGCCACAATTACAAGACCGCCGCGGGCGAGCTGAATCTCAGCGTAAACACCATCCGGTTCCACATGAAGAGCATCTACGGGAAGCTGCGGGTCCACTCAAAATCCGAAGCGGTGGCGAAAGGGCTCCGGCAGCGGATCGTCCGCTAGAAAGTGCAGGTTCTTGATCCACCACCTAGCACACTTGGGTAGTGGCGATCCCGACTAGCCCTCGTTCGCGTGTTGTTGGAGATCGGAGTTATTGTCCAGCAATGCGGGAGAGCGCCGTATTTGCC
>CAZZHN010000185.1:0-9486 GCA_964654065.1 uncultured Solibacteraceae bacterium | reverse complement strand
GGGATAATTACCTTATTTCTTGCTTTTCCCCTTTTCTTCGCCCATAATGAGAACGAGATTCGCTTATGGCGTTGACCAAACGACAACGGCAGTTGCTCGACCTCATCGCCGATTTCCGCGATGAGCAGGGATATTGCCCGAGCTACGAGGAGATTGCGCACGGGTTGCAGCTGGCCTCGCTGGCTACGGTGCACAAGCACATCACGGCGCTCGAGCATAAAGGCTACCTGAAGCGCGGCTTCAACCAGAGCCGCTCACTGGAGCTGACGCCGAAGTTCCTGCAGGAGCAGCGCCGCACCAAGTTGAGCGTGCCCCTGCTGGGCCGCATCGCGGCGGGCGCTCCGGTGGAGGCGATGGAACAAAGAGAAGAGCTGCACTTCGCCGACTTCGCCGGCAATGGCAACACCTATGCCCTGCAGGTCCGCGGCGAGTCGATGATTGAAGACCACATCTGCGATGGGGACCTGATCCTGCTGGAGCGCGTCACCGAAGCGCGCGATGGGGACATCGTGGTGGCGCTGGTGGGGGGAAACGAAACAACTCTGAAGCGTTTCTATCGCGAACCGGGAGGCATCATCCGCCTGCAGCCGGCGAACTCGGCTCTAAAGCCGATTATGGCGCAGGCGCGCGACGTGGAGATTCAGGGCCGCCTGCTGGCTGTGCTGCGTAAATACCGATAGCGCTAACGTACAAAAACATACCGGGGCGAAATTCCGCAAGGGATCTCATCTTCGCGCCGCTCATAATCCATCTTGCCGAAATCCGCCGAGTCAAAGCCTGCCGTTAAACAGCCGCCTTGGCGCGCAGTTCCTGCTCCGCACGCAGCCAGTCTTCTTCGGGCGAACCACCTTGGCAGCCGCGTCCAGCCCAGTAAGTGTAGGCCAGAGCAGCGATTTCGTCCTCGCCTGGCGAGTGCGTAATTTCCAGGACGGCCACTCCAACGGCGGTTTCCGTGACCGGCGCGGTAGCGGCAGTGGACCTCTTGATGCCGTGTTTGGCTCGAGGCGTGGTGGCGGATTTGCGGCGCGCGGGCGCAGCAGCGGGGATAGCGATATCGTTCTCTTTGGTACGCATTGTAGGCATCTGTTCTTTCCAGAAGTTAATACGACTATTCTCTATTTTACCCGAGCCGGCGCTGGACCGGCATCAGATCTTTCTATCAGTTGAATCACAGGCGCGTGAATTCTTGTGACCTCGTTCATAAGGTCTAAGTGATTGATTTGCAGATCGCACGTAGCCTCCATCCCGGGCAACTGTGTTGAATAGTTCAGCACTCGATTTCCGCCGGATAGAACGCCTCGCGCACCTCACCGGCGAGGGCGTCGGCCTGCTGCCGGAGGTATAGTGAAGACAGATTGCGCCCTGGCATCATTTTCGCGGTTGCAGCCGGGCTCGCTGCGCAGGCATGGGCGGCGGCGCCCAAGGTAGTGATCGCGGATGTGGATGGCGTGGTGCACCCCATCACGGTGGAGATTGTGGCCGGCGCCATCGCGCAGGCGCGGCAGGAGAACGCTTCCCTGCTCATCCTCCGTTTGAATACGCCGGGCGGCTTGATGGACGCCATGCGCGAGACGATCCAGGAGATCGTCGCTTCGCCGGTACCGGTGGCGACCTTCGTGGCGCCCAGCGGCGGCCGGGCGGCTTCGGCGGGCTTCTTCCTTCTCGAGTCGGGCGATGTGGCGGCCATGGCGCCCGCCACCAATACCGGCGCCGCGCATCCCGTGCTGATGACCGGCGAAATGGACGCGGTAATGAAGGAAAAAGTGGAAAACGACGCCGCCGCGTCCATGCGCAGCATCACCACCAAACGCGACCGCAACAGCGCCCTGGCCGAAACCGCCGTACGCCAGAGCAAGTCGTTCACAGAAAAAGAAGCATTGGAGAATCACCTCATCGACCTGGTGGCGGCCGATGTCCCCGCCCTGCTGGCGGCGCTCGATGGCCGCATGGTGACGCGCTTCGACGGCCACACACAGACCCTCGTTTTGCAACGCGCGACAATCGAGACCTACCAGAGGACCTGGCGGCAGCGCCTCATTTCCGCTATCGCCGATCCCAACATCGCGCTGGTGCTGCTGGTGATCGGAGCGCTGTCGATCTACATCGAGTTTTCCTCGCCCGGACTGGTTGCGCCCGGCGTGGTCGGCGCCATCCTGGTGCTGCTCGGGCTTTCGGCGATTTCGGTGCTGCCCATCAACTGGCTCGGCGCGGCGCTGCTGCTGGTGTCGTTCACGCTCTTCGCGCTGGAAGCCAAGTTTGCGGCGCACGGTGTGCTGGCGGTCGGCGGAACAGTCTCCATGGTGCTCGGCGCGGTGATGCTGATCGACAGCCCGCTGCCAGAGTTGCGCATCCACTGGAGCACCGCCGTCGGCCTGGCGCTGCCGTTTTCCCTCATCACCTTCGGGCTGGTGTCGCTCGCCCTACGCGCGCGGCGCAACAAGGTGGTGACCGGAGATGCAGGAATGATCGGCGAGATCGGCTCCGCTGTGACCGACCTGGCGCCAGCCGGCAAAGTATTCGTCCACGGAGAATACTGGAATGCGGTCGCGCCGGCAAACCTGCCCGCCGGAGCGCGCGTGCGGGTCATCGCGATCCGGCAGTTGACCCTGACCGTGGAGCCGGTTACGGATAAGAATGGAGGCTGAACATGTTCGATGTGACGACGATTGCGATTATCCTGATTGTGCTTTACCTGCTGAGCTCCATCAAAATCCTGCGCGAGTATGAGCGCGGCGTCATCTTCCGGTTGGGGCGCCTGTTGGCGGAACCCAAGGGGCCCGGCATCATCCTCGTGTTTGCGCCGCTGGACCGCATGGTGCGCGTCTCCTTGCGCATCGACACCCTGGAAGTGCCGGCGCAGGACGTGGTCACGCGCGACAACGTCACTGTGAAAGTGAATGCAGTGGTGTATTTTCGCGTGCTGGAGCCGCGCCTCGCCATCGTCGAGGTCTCGAATTTCCTCTATGCCACCTCGCAACTGGCCCAGACCACGCTGCGCAGCGTGCTGGGCGAAGTGGAGCTGGACGAGCTGCTGAGCCAGCGCGAGAAACTGAACGTGCGGCTGCAGTCCATTTTGGATCAGCACACTTCCACGTGGGGCGTGAAGGTGACCATGGTGGAAGTGAAGCAGGTGGACCTGGCCGAGCAGATGATCCGCGCCATTGCGCGGCAGGCTGAGGCCGAACGCGAGCGGCGCGCCAAGGTCATCCACGCGGAAGGTGAGTATACGGCGTCCACCAAGCTGGCCATGGCGGCGGAAGTGATTCAGAAACAGCCGGCGGCCATCACGTTGCGGTACCTGCAAACGCTGGTGGAAATCGGCACGGAGAAGAATACGACTATCGTATTCCCCCTGCCGGTAGATATACTTGCATCTTTAGGGCGTGCGCTCGATCGGGCGGCTGGGCCAGCGCCGGCGGGCGGATCCCAGCCGGTATAACCGCATGGGATGTTGCGGAAGGCCGGCCTGCCCGTTCGATTGGATTGCGAGAGCTAGCGGCAAACAGGTGCGGTGTCAATGAGGCGAGACAGCGAGACGGGTGAATTCGAACTGGTGCTCGGCAACGGGCAGCTGCTCAGCGGCCTGTTCATCGTGGTTCTGCTGTTCGCCGTGTTTTTCGCCCTCGGCTATGTGGTGGGCCAGAATTCTCCGCGTTCGGCCAAACTGTCGGACGCGGGCGCGACTCCGGCAACGGACCGCCCGCAGCCGGTAGCATCGCAGCAGCCCGCCGTGCAGCAGCCGGCCGCTGGAGTGGACACGCCGCCGCAAACGCCCGCCGATGCCACTCCTACCGCCGGCCAGGAGACGCCCGCCGGCGCCTCGGCGACGACGCCGGAGGGCGGCACTGCGGCGCCCGCGACGGAATCCGACGAGCCTGCCGCCGGCTCTTACTGGCAGGTAATGGCTCTCAAGCAGGCGGACGCCGAAGTCGTGGTGCGTACCCTTAAGGACAAGGGTTTCCCGGCGCTGCTGGCGCCCGGGCGCAACAACCTGATGCGGGTGCTGGTGGGCCCGTATAAGGACTTGACGGCGATGGGGAAGGCGAAGACGGAACTGGAAAACGCCGGCTTCCATCCCATCAAGAGGTAGCGGGGCGTATCGACGGACCTCTTACTGCCTTCATGAGTTTGCAACCCAGCGTCCATTTCTCCCAGCCCATATGGCTCGAAAGCGCGGCGTCCGCAGTTCTGCCTGCTGCGCCGGGAGTCGTCTCGACATTTGGTGTTCTTGGGCGGCGGAGTGGAGTTAAGAAATGAACAGCGAAGGGCACTTCGATGGGCCACTGGTGCAGATTGCAGCTCCGCGGCTGCGGCTGCCGGACTGGGCGCGCAAGCCCCGGACCCATCACGAATCACTCCACCGTCTGAAGAGCGGCCTGCGGCAGCGGAACCTGCACACAGTATGCGAGTCGGCGCGCTGTCCCAACATCCATGAGTGTTTCCACCGCTCGGCGGCCACCTTCATGATTCTGGGAAACCGCTGCACGCGCGGCTGCGGCTTCTGTTCGGTCCCGAAGCTCAATCCGCGGCGCCACGACGCCCTGCTCGACCCGGCCGAGCCGGCCAACGTGGCAAGCATGGCGGCCGAGATGGGCCTTCGGTACGTGGTGATCACCAGCGTCAACCGCGACGACCTGGCGGACGGCGGATCCCTTCACTTTGCTGAGACGGTGCGCGAAGTGCGGCGCGCGCTGCCGGAGGCGCGTGTGGAGGTCCTGACGCCGGATTTCTGCGGCAACCTGGATGCAGTGGCGCGCGTGCTGGATGCCGGCCCGCACGTGTTCAATCACAACATGGAGACCGTGCCTCGCCTCTACCGGCGGGTGCGGCCCCAGGCGGACTACCGGCAATCGCTCGGTGTGCTGCGCTTCGCGCGGAAGCACGCGCCCGCGGTGCTGACCAAATCCGGCTTCATGGTGGGGCTGGGCGAGACCGCGGACGAAGTCCAGCAACTGCTCGGCGACCTGCGGCAGGCCGGCGCCGATGTCGCCACCATCGGACAATACCTCCAGCCCACACGCCGCAATCTGCCTGTGCTGGAATACGTCTCGCCCGAGCGATTCGAAGGCTACCGCGCGTATGGCATGGCGCTCGGATTCAAAATGGTGTTCAGCGGCCCGCTGGTGCGCAGTTCCTACATGGCGGACGCAGTGAGCGAACAGGCGCACCAGAGCCCGTGCTGAACTGGCTGCTGGCGCTGGCCTCGGCCGGGCTCCTGGTGCTGGCTTTCCCCGGATTCGATTTCTCGTGGCTGGCAGCGGTCGCTCTGGCTCCGCTGCTGTTGGCGGTGGCGCGCGAGCCGCGGCCGGGGAGGCGCTTCCTGCTGGGCTGGGTTTGCGGCATCGCCTACTGGTTCGGCGTCTGCCACTGGATCCAGTTCACGCTGGCGGTTCACGGTGGGATGGGCGAAATCGCCGGCTGGGCGGTATTCACGCTGTTTGCCCTGGCCAAGGGCCTGCACATGGCGGTGTTCGCGGTCCTGGCCGGCATCATGGTCCGCCGCTGGTGGGCCACGCCCGCGGTAGCCGCGCTCTGGGTGGCCGTGGAGGTGACGCATGGCTTTCTCGGATTCGCCTGGCTGGCCCTGGGCAACGCCGGCATCGACATGAGCGTGCCCCTGCGCCTGGCGCCTTACACCGGGGTGTACGGCCTTTCCTTCGTCTTCGCGATGATGTCGGCGGCGCTGGCGGTGCGGCTGGCCGGCCGCCCGCGCGTGGAGATGGCCTGGATGGCGGTGCTGCTCTTCCTCCCCCTGCTGCCTCCTATGCCGGACGCCCAGCGTGGACATGAGAGCGCCCTGCTGGTGCAGCCCAACCTGTCGGAAACCGACGACTGGACGGGCGCAAACATGGAGCGCGCCCAGCGCGCCATGGCGGAAGATACTGCACGGGGCGTGGCCATCGAACGTGCTCATCCAACCTCCATCGTGGTGTGGCCGGAGGTGCCGGCGCCGTTCTCTTACGATGAGGATCCTGGATTTCGCCTCCGGGCTGACGACCTGGCACGCTCCACACACGCTGCTCTGCTGATGGGAACGGTGGCGGATACGCCGGCCGGCGCACCGCTGAATTCGGCCACGCTGGTATCGCCCGAAGGGTATCGGGTGAGCCGATACGACAAAGTGAACCTGGTGCCGTTCGGCGAGTTCGTGCCCTGGCCCTTTGGCACGCTGACGCAAAAGGTGTCGAAGGAAGCGGGCGATTTCGCCGCCGGGCAGGGCATCGTAGTATCGCCGGTGGGCGACCACAGGATCGGCGCGTTTATCTGCTACGAATCGGTCTTCCCCAACTTCGTGCGCCGCTTTGCGGCCGGCGGGGCCCAGGCGCTGTTCACGATTTCGAACGACGGCTGGTTCGGCAGGACCGCTGCCCGCTGGCAGCACCTGGAGATCGTGCGCATGCGTGCCGCCGAAAACCGGCGCTGGATTCTGCGCGCCGCCAACGACGGCATCACGGCCTCCATCGATCCCGCCGGCCGCGTGCGGTCCACCCTACCGCTGTTTGTCGAGGCGACCTCCAGCGTTCGTTTCAACTACGAAACCGCGCAGACGTTCTACACCCGCCACGGCGACTGGTTCCCGATGCTGTGCGCTTTGCTGGCAGCGGCCTGCCTGGTAGCCGGAGAATTCGCGCGAGGCGGCGCCGGGCCGGCTGCTTAGAGCTTGAAACCGAATGTCAATCTGACCACCGGATAGAATTTGAACGCCGACAGGCTATTGTTGATGGTGGCTTGTTCGGAAGCGATATCGTTTTGAATTGTGGGGTTGGAGGCTATGGTCTGGCACGATTGGCCGGGGCTGGCCCAAGCACTGCCGTTCAAGTGAAGCGTAGCGCTGGGCGATCCCTGAAAAGCTACGCCGGCTTCGAGGTTGACCGTGAAGTGCCGCGTGCTCCGCGGCAGCAGATTACCGAATCCGATCATGATCTCCGGCGCCAGTTTTCTAGCAGCGATGGCGCCCGTGCCGGTCACCGGATCGGCGGTGTCGCTGTAAAACGTGGTGCCGCCCAGGCTGAAGGATTGCCCGCCAGCGACTGACGCATTCCCGGTCGCTTTGTTGTCATCGTAGATCATCACGCCGGGGCTGATGTGGAAACCTCCAACAACGTATTGGTCATACAGCACTTCTGCGGACCGCAGGCCCAGCGTGCCGTTGTAAGCGATGCCGTCTTTGCTGAATGTGGCGTTATAGCTGAAATCGTTGAAGCCGAATCTCAAGTTAGAACGCCTGGTGACCGCGGTTGCAGCCTCTATGCCGGCCCCCAGGGTCGAGACGCCGACGGCCACGCCGAATCGCGGCAGTCCTCCTCCGGTCATCGGCACGCCGGCTGCCGCGGTCCCGGGCTGCGCGCCGCTGTCGGGAGACTGGCCGAAACACAGGGCGGAGAAGGCGCCGGCGCAGAATACCGCCAGCACCCCAATGAGCGGCCGTGATTGCATGCGTTTAAATGTCCTCTTTAAGAAAATAGAAGTCCCTGAATGCCGATTGCAATCGATTCTAATCGCCAAACCGCCTCCGAGTCAACCAAAGGCGCACACGTCTTAGGTATTGAAAGAAGGCGCTTCGGAGGAACGAACGGTAACGGCGAAACGGCCAGGCCGCTTACCGTTCCGGCGGCAGCGGCGGCTCGGGCTGAGGGTTTTCGCCGCCCTGACGGTCGAGCTCCTCATTGAGGATGATGGCTTCGGCAAGTTCCTTCATCGGCCGCCGCAGCCGGCGGCTCTGCTCGCGCAGACGTAGGTAGGCTTCCTCTTCGGTGAGCTGATGTTTGCGCTGCAGAATTCCCTTGGCGCGCTCCACGAGCTTGCGCGTTTCCAGTTCCCGGCGCATTTCCAGGGTCTGCTCCAGGAGGCGGGCGTTCTCCTCCTGCAAAAATGACTTGGCGATAGCCACGCCGAGCTGTTCGCCGATAAACACCAGGGTGCCAATTTCATCGTGACTGTGTTCATGAGGCTCCCGGTGGTGAATGTTGATGACTCCCACCATGTCGCCCGCGCTGACCAGCGGCACGGAGAGCAGGGCCTCGTAAGTGTCCTCCACCAACCCCTGGAACAGTTTGAAACGGCCGTCGTGGTTGGCGTTCGACGAGAGAGCGACCACGGACTTGTGCTCCGCCACCCATCCGGTAATGCCCTCGCCCACGTGCATCCGCAGATTG
This sequence comes from uncultured Solibacteraceae bacterium, assembly GCA_964654065.1. Taxonomy (GTDB): domain Bacteria; phylum Acidobacteriota; class Terriglobia; order Bryobacterales; family Bryobacteraceae; genus Bog-375. The sequence continues at coordinate 1,330 of CAZZHN010000185.1, read as the reverse complement.
CCCAGCGCTGTGGCGTGCGGCACCTGGGAAGCCCGCAGCACAACCTCGTTGGTCGCGGGATCGATCAGGTACACCAGGCAAGCATCGCAAGCGGCGGCTTGCACGCATAGCCCGACAACTTCACCCAGCATCTCGTCGAGCGTCAGGTTCGAGCTGACAATCTTGCTCACCTGATGCAGAACGGGAACCACCGAGGGCTTGGCGGGCTTCTTCGTAGCCATACCTTCAACCTATCGATGACCGAAAGTTCGGTCCAATCGATATTTTCTATGTGCGGGATCGGGAAAACAACGGGCAAGCTAAAGCGCGCCGCAGCAACACACCGGCTGTTATGCTGATGGGTGCTTATGGAACTGAAAACCGTGCCGCTGGAAATACCCGCGGGCGTGAATCTGATCCTCGGGCAAACCCACTTCATCAAAACGGTCGAGGATGTTTACGAAGCCATCGCCACCACCGTGCCGCAGATGAAATTCGGTGTCGCCTTTAATGAGGCGTCCGGCCCTTGCCTGACGCGCGTGGACGGCAATGACGACGAACTCAAGCAGCTCGCCGCGCGCAACGCCTCTGCCGTCGCTGCCGGCCATATCTTCGTGGCTGCGATGCGGGAGGGCTACCCGATCAACGTTTTGGGACGCATCAAGGACGTGCCGGAGGTCTGCAACATCTATTGCGCCACCGCGAATCCGGTGGAGGTGATCGTGGCGCAGACCGAACTGGGCCGCGGGGTGATGGGCGTCATTGACGGCTTCTGTCCCAAAGGCGTCGAGACCGCGGAGGACGCCGAACAGCGCCGCTCGTTCCTGCGCATGATCGGCTATAAGCGATAGCGCGGCGCGGTCGCCGAACTGCCAGCCGGGCATGCCCGGCCCCTACGAGCGAGGTAGGACGGACCATCGGGGTTTGTGGTCTGTCGATTTTCGGCGTACGAAAGATAAAACAAATCGCATTCTCGAAAACATACCGCAAGTCGTTGAAAGTAAGTGGAGGCGATGGAGTCTGAAGGCGGATCGAGAACGGCGACAAGGCGGCCATTTTCATCGCTGCCGGTGCGAGATCCCGCCCATGGGAACAGACAACAGCGATCGACTGTCCTACCGGCCCGCGGGGCGGAATTCCAGCGCGCTGGAAGCCTCGATATTCCGGAACTGCATGGGGAAACTGCGGCCTGCGTAGTAGTCATCCCATTGATCGCGGTAATGTCGTGACAGCACCTGGCCGGACTGGCCGATGATCACGTTGAGCAGCGAGCGGTCCCAATCCGCCAGGTCGGCGTCCATCCGCATGGAGGGCGCCAGGCGGGCGGTGACCTGTTTCACGCTGACCGGCG
>CAZZHN010000184.1:0-9512 GCA_964654065.1 uncultured Solibacteraceae bacterium | reverse complement strand
TGCATCCGGAATCTAAATCGTTGAAAATAATCGTTCAGCCACAGAGGTGGTCCTAGTGAATAACCACATGATGGCTGCCGTGCTTTACGGCAAGGAACACTTGCAGGTGGAGCCGGTGGCCGTTCCCAGCATTCAAAGCAGAGACATCCTCGTTCGGGTGAAAGTCGCCTTGACTTGCGGAACCGATGTGAAAGTGTTCCGCCGGGGTTATCACGCTCGAATGATCGTTCCCCCTGCGGTGTTTGGGCACGAACTGGCCGGCGACGTGGTCGCTGTTGGCGAGGATGTAACGAAGTTCAAGATCGGGCAGCGTGTGGTGGCAGCCAACTCCGCGCCGTGTAACCGGTGCTATTTTTGTCAGCGCGGCCTCGAAAATCTGTGCGAGGACTTACTGTTCAATAACGGCGCGTACGCGGAATACATTCGTATTCCGGGGCGCATCGTGGAGGGCAACACCTATCTCGTTCCCAAACACGTCGGTTACCGCGATGCCGCGCTGATTGAGCCGCTCGCCTGTGTGGTGCGCGGCTGGGAAGAGACAGCGCCGCATCATGGCGACGCGGTCGCTGTGATCGGGCTGGGCCCGATCGGCCTGATGTTCGTCAAACTGGCGAAGCTGTATGGTTGCCGCGTGATGGCGGTCGGCCGCCGCAAGACGCAACTCGACCGCGCGGCTGCGCTCGGCGCCGACGACTTAATTGTCGGCGAGGATGGCGCCGACCCGGTTAAGAACATTCGCAGTCTCACCGCAGGGCGCGGCGTGGACATTGCCATCGAAGCGGTGGGCAAGCCGCGGACCTGGCAGTGGGCGGTCAACATGGTTCGCCGCGGCGGCGTGGTGAACTTCTTTGGCGGCTGCCCCAACGACACCACTGTCAGTCTGGACACGGCCCTGCTGCACTACTCGGAAATCACCTGTAAGGCGAGTTTCCATCACACCCCGGCCCACATTCGCAAAGCGCTGGACCTGGTGTCGGCAGGCCACATTCGAGCCTCGTTCTTCGTCAACCGCGAAGAGCCGCTCGCGAACCTGCTCGAAGTCATGCGCCACCTGATGAGCCACAACGGCCACCTGAAAACGGCGATCCTGCCCTAAAATGCCGCGCGCAGGGCCACCCGCGTTTCTGCCGCCGGCCCAGTTTGTACGGAGCCCCGAAGCGCTCGGCCGCGCCTGGCCTCAGGAGGAAGCGCGCGCATACACACGCTGGTTGGCCACGCGTCATTACGAGAACTTTCACGTGGTCAGTTTTCTTTTGCCCAAGAACCTGCACCAGGATTTCTACAACGTCTACGCCTATTGCCGCTGGGCCGACGATTTGGGCGACGAACTCGGCGACCGCGGGGAAAGCCTCAGCCGGCTGGCATGGTGGCGGGGCGAGTTGGAAGGCATGTACCAGGGCCGCGCCACGCACCCGGTCTTCGCGGCGCTGGAGGACACGGTCCGCCGGCACCAGATTCCGCGCCAGCCGTTTGCAGACCTCATCGAGGCATTCGAACAGGATCAGACGGTCACGCGCTACGCCGGCTGGGATGAGTTGTTCGGCTACTGCCGCTGCTCCGCTAACCCGGTGGGCCGCCTGGTGCTTTATCTGTGCGGCTACTCCGACGCGGCGCGCCAGAGTTTGTCCGACGCCACCTGCACCGCGCTGCAGCTCGCCAATTTCTGGCAGGATGTCACCGTTGACCTGCTGAAAGACCGCGTCTACATCCCGCTCGCCGTCTTGAAACGGCACGACTGCCCGGTGGAGGATGTCTTTGCCCGCCGTTTTACGCCCGCGTTCCGCGAGGTGATGCGCGAGATTGTGGCGCGGTCGCGCGAGTTGTTCGTCGAGGGACTTCCTCTCGCCGGCATGGTGGACCGCAGGCTGGCCCTCGACCTCGACTTGTTCAGCCGCGGCGGCCTCCGCGTGCTCGAAAAGATCGAGCAGCAGGATTACGACGTGCTGCGGGCGCGGCCGGCGATCTCGAAGTTTGAGCGGGCCCGCCTGCTGCTGGGCTCTCTGGCACGGCTGGCCTTTCCGCGGGCGGCGTGATGAACGCGGTCGAACAGTCTTATGACTATTGCCGCCGCCTGGCGCGCAGCCGCGCCAAGAATTTCTATTACTCGTTCCTGCTGCTCTCCGCGCAGCAGCGCAAGGCGATGTGCGCCATCTACGCCTTCATGCGCACCTGCGACGACTTGAGCGATGAGCCCGGTGCCAGCCGCGCCGCGCTGGACCATTGGCGCGGCGCCATGGAAGAGGCATTCGACGGCCGTTTCAGCGGCCACCCGCTCTGGCCCGCGTTTCATCACACCGTGCGCCGCTTCGGCATCCCGCACGACTATCTGCGCGAAATGATCGATGGCGTGGTCTCCGACCTGGAGCCGCGGCGCTTCCAGACCTTCGACGAACTTTACCGCTACTGCTACCAGGTGGCTTCGGTGGTGGGGCTCACCGTGATTCACATTTTCGGTTTCGACACGCCCAGCGCGCCGCCGCTGGCGGAGAAATGCGGAGTCGCTTTCCAGCTCACCAATATCCTGCGAGACATCCGCGAGGATGTCGCCCGCGGGCGGGTTTACCTGCCGCAGGAAGACCTGGCTCGTTTCGGCGTTTCCGAGGAGGACCTGGCCGCCGGCAACCGTTCACCGGCGTTCCTGCAGCTGATGCAGTTTGAAGCGGACCGGGCCCACTTTTATTACCGGGAGTCGCAGCCGCTGCTCGACCTGATCCATCCGCGCAGCCGGCCCTCGCTTTGGGCGCTGATCACCATCTATTCCCGACTGCTCGACCGCATCGAAGCCGGCGGCTATGATGTTTTCCGCAAGCGCGTGCGGCTATCGGCGTTCGAGAAATCCTGGATTATCGTCAAAGCACTGCTCGGGTAGCGCCGCATTTCTTAGATTGCGCCACGGCGGCGTGCCAGCGCATCTGCCACCTTATTTGCCGGCCGGCCTCAGTGCACCCGGCCCTCCCACTTCAAGCCCACACGCCACAACCGGGGCTCGCCGATGTTGGGTGTGGGGGAGAAGGCGGTGTAGTAGACGTGGTCAAGCGCGTTTTCCAGCGAAGCCTCGGCGGACAGTGGGCCGCGCAAGCGCTGGTGCAGCGCGAATTGCAGGGTGGCGTAGCCGGGCAGCCGGAACTGGTTCAAGTCATCGTCGAACTGGTAATCGAGCGCGCGCAGGCCGGCCGAGGCCAGTGTCCCGCCATGATGGTAGGCGAGCAGGGCGGATCCCTGGTGTCTTGGCACCTGCGAGATGCGATACCCGGTGGCGTAGCGCGCGTCGGCGTAAAGATAGCTCAGCACCGCGCTCCAGTCTCCGAACCGGCGGCGGTATTCCGCTTCCACGCCTTCACTCACCGCCTGTGCGGCATTTTCGCGCTCGCGCACGATCTGTGTCGCCGTGGAAGAGAGCGTCACGTTGGTGATGAGGTTGTCCAGCGAGTCGCGGTATCCGGTCACGCGGAACGACGAGGTCTCGCCGGTGAAATCCAACCCTGCCTCGGCGCCGAACACGGTCTCCGGCACCAGGGCCGGATTGGCCTCCGTGAAGGTGTTGCCCGCACTGAAGCTGCGATAAAGCTCATTCAGCGTGGGCGCGCGGAAGGCGCGATAGACCGAAGTGCGCAGCCGCAGCCGCTTGTGAGTGTAGGCGGCGCCGGCGCTGGGGCTGAAGAACGAATCGGTAGAGCTTGGCTCCTGCACCAGGCTCTCGCGCGCGCCGGCGAACAGGCGCACCGGGCCAAAAACGCCGTCGACCTGCCCGAACCAGCCGGCTTCCACCTGCGTGCCGCCGCCGATGCGGGTTCCGGAAGGCAGCAGATGGTCCGTGTCGACGCCTTCGACGCGCGCTGCGTCGGCGCCTGCCAGCAGATTCCAGCGCGACTGGTGATGCTGCCAGAGCCCGGCGCCGCCCTCGGCCTGCGAAGGCACCGTCTGCCTGTACGTCTCGCGTTCGCTGTTGCGGTTGTTGAAGACGGTCGAGAATGTCGAGTGAAAGCCCTCCTCTTCGCCGTACATCAGCAGCGAAAGTTCATCGTGCGACCAGTCTTTCACGTAGTGCAGGGAGGCCAGGCCGAAGCCGGTGGAATTGTGGGTCAGCCAGGTGCCGTTGGCCCGCTCTTCGGCCAGAATATCGATCCGGAAGAACAGGCCGCCGAGGGGAGTGGTCGCGTCCAGGCGCAGGTCGCCGGTGGCGAAGCGCACGCCGGCGGGGCGGTCCACGGCGCCGCGAATCGATTCCGGCACGATGTAGTAGCCGTCGGTGGTGAAGCCGCGCGCCGCTCCCGAAATCGCCAGCTGCGTCCAGGTTTGCGACCAGCCGGCTGTCATATCCTGCGTGTTCTCGCTGCCGGTTTCGTAAGCGCCCAGCAGATGAAACTTCTCCGGGGCGGGGGAGAAAATCGAGATGGCGCCGCTCATGGCCCGGTCGCCGAATACGCTGGTGGCGTCTCCGCGAGCGATTTCGACGCTCTCGATCTCGTCCGGGATGAAGCGCGTCCAATATACCCAGCCGCCGAAGGGATCGTTGGCGGGGATGCCGTCCCACAGCACCAGCGTGCGACTGGCGCCGGAAGACCCTATGCCTCGCAGCGAAACGCCCTGCGTGGTCGGGTTGGCCACCACGCTCGAGGCGCGGCGAAACAGGGTGAAGCCGGGCACGTCGCGCAGACGGTCATCCAGATTGGTGCCGCTTGATTCCTCCACGGCCGTGGCGTCGAGGTCTGTGACATCGGCCGGCGTTTCGGCCGATACCTTCTCTACGACGGTGACGGTGGTTTTCAGTGGCGCCGGAGTCGCCGGTGGAGCGTCTTGGCCAAGCAGACATAGCGGCACGAGCATCCCGGCGAAGACAGCAGCTCTGGTGACCCACATTGGTAATGAATATAACCGACTTTTCTCCCGGCGCGTGCGTTTTACAATATGTGAAGATGCTGCGATTCTGTCTGGCGGTCCTGATTGCCGCCGCGATCTGGGCGCAAAGTGCCCCCCGGCCTGCCCCGCAAGCAGCCCCGCCGCCTGCCGCCCAAACCGCCGCCCAATCCGGCCCCCAACCGCCTGCGGAAGTCGACAGCGCGTTGCGCGCGCGAATCAACGAATTCTGCGAACTGCACCACCAAAGCAAGTTCCGCCAGGCCGAACAGATGGTGGCGGGCGACACCAAGGATTATTTCTATAACGCCGCCAAACCCACCTACGTGAGCTACCAGATTCAATCCATCAAGTACAACGAGGACTTCACCAAGGCCACCGCTATGGTGGTTTGCGAGCAGTATCTGCCGGCTCCGGGGTTCGAAGGCAAGACCGTCAAGCTGCTCACCCCGTTCCACTGGAAGATCGAGAACGGGCAGTGGATGTGGTACATCAACAAAGATTCGCTGCTGGTTACACCATTCGGAAAAATGACCCTGGCGCCACGGCCCGGTGAGGATTCGGCCCCCCCGGGACCAGCATCGCCTAAGGTGGTGATTCCGATGAGTATCGAGCAGTTCCTCGCCCTGGTGAAGGCGGATAAGACCGCCGTGAGTCTCAAGCCCGGGGCCAGCGACCAGGTGGTGATCTCGAACGCGACTGCGGGTGTGGTGACGCTGGCAATTCTGCAGCAGGTGCGCGGCGTGGAGGCGAAGATGGAGACCAGTGCCATCCCAGCTGCTGGTAAGGTGTCCATCACGCTGCACGCCAGCCAGGAGGCTGCATCCGGCATCCTCAAGGTGGGTATCAGGCCTTTCGGCCGCGTGATTTCCATCAAAGTATCCATTGAATAGGGCTGCGCCGGTGAATAGGGCTGCGCCGGGCCACACCCTGACGCTGCGAACCTGTTCCAGCGGACTATCGTCCGGGGTCCTGGCAGCGGAAGCGCGAAGGCCATGTCCGATCCGTTACAAATGACTGTATTCCAGTGAGTTGCGGCCGCTCCGACGGCCACGACCGGGGTTCCGCTCACCCCTTCAATTCCCCCGTTCCGATTCGAAACTCGCCGTTCGATGGATAGCTGTTCCTTTTCAATCGGTTATGGGCGCAAGATGACCTCAAACCGGGAATTGGGATAGCTTATGAGCACTCAGAGTGTCGAACCACAGGCATCGCCGTCTGCCAACCTCGTGCAGATCGGTTCCATCGAGGACGTCATCCAGCAGCGGCTCGCGGAAGAGCGCGCCCGTCTGGAGCAGGAAGCCGGCGTCCCCAAGCAGGACGTTCACCACTTCAAGCGGCCGGCAGAGCGGTCTTTCACCAAGCAGGAGCGTGCCTTCACCACGCTACTGTTCGGCGGCCTTACCTGGAAGCACGAGAAGCTGGTTCACGGTGCACTGGAGGGGCTCGGCTACAAAGCGAAGCCGGTGCCTACCCCCAACGTGCGCGCGTTCCAGCTCGGCAAAGAGTACGGGAACAACGGCCAGTGCAATCCAACCTACTTCACCGTCGGCAACCTGGTTCAATACCTGCAAACCCTGGAAGAAGAGGGGATGAGCAAGCAGGACATCATCGACAGGCACGTGTTTTTCACCGCCGGCGCCTGCGGCCCGTGCCGCTTTGGCATGTACGAGGCCGAATACCGCCTGGCGCTGCGCAATGCCGGATTCGATGGGTTTCGCGTCCTGTTGTTCCAGCAGTCCGGCGGCCTGAGCCAGTCTGACGCCGAAGCCGGCCTGGAGATGAACCTCGACTTCTTCCTGGGCATCCTGAACGCGCTCAATTGCGGCGACGTGATGAACGAAGTCGCATACGCGATCCGCCCGTACGAGGTGGAAGCCGGTCAGACCGACAAGATCCTCGACGAAGGCATGGAATACCTGCACGAGGTCTTCAAGACCAAGCGTCCCTGGCAGCTCAACGGAAGTCTGTCGCGCTATCTCGGCGGATTCTCCGACACCGCGCAATACCTCGGCAAATTTGTGAATCAGCTCAAGGGCGACGACTACCTGCCGGCCCTCAATCACTGCCGCGACCGGTTCGACAGCATCGAGGTCGACCGTCTGCGCGTAAAGCCGATCGTCAAGATCACCGGCGAATTCTGGGCGCAGACCACGGAAGGCGACGGCAATTTCAACATGTTCAACTTCCTGCAGCGCGAGGGCGCGCAGGTGCTGGTGGAACCGATCGGCACCTGGATCATGTACATGATCCACCAGGTGATTCAGAAGTATAAAGACCTGAAGGGGCTCGAGGAAGGAGCCGTGGTACCGCCGCTGTGGAAGGTGGGAACGCGCGCTAAAATCGAGATCGGATACCGCCAGAAAGTGGCCAAGCTGAAGCTTGCCGAGGCCATCTTCAAGAACGAATACCACAAGATCGTGGGGGCGCTGGGCGGCATCGCGCACCACCTGGCCGATCAATATGAGTTGCAGCGCATCGGCCATCCGTTCTACAACTCGCGCACTGGCGGCGGCGAAGGCCACTTGGAAGTCGCCAAGAACATTTATTACTCGAACAAGGACCTGGCCCACATGGTGCTCTCCTTGAAGCCCTTCGGCTGCATGCCTTCGACGCAATCCGACGGCGCGCAGTCGGCGGTAGTTTCCAATTTCAAGGACATGATCTACCTGCCTGTCGAAACCTCGGGCGAGGGCGAGATCAACGCTCATAGCCGCGTTCAGATGGCGCTGGGCGAAGCCAAGAACAAGGCGAAGAAGGAATTTGCCGAGGCGCTGGAGCGCACGAGCTTGACGTTGGACGCCTGCCGCGCCTGGGTTGACCAGCACCCGGAAACCAAGCGGCCGACGTATCAGGTGCCACACACCAAGGGCGTGGTCGGCCAGGCCGCCAACTTCGTTCATCACATCGCGCAGAGAATGCAGGCGTAAATGCGGCGGCGGCCGTTCCCTGACGGTCGCGGCTCGGCAAGCAATCGGAGCCGCGACCGTCAGGGAGCGGTCAGCTCAGTCATTACGGAATGAGTTCGCAAATGGACAGACACTTCCTCATCGGCATGGATGTTGGCTCGACCACAGTCAAAGCGGTGGTGATTGACGCCGCCACTGACGAGATTCTGTGGCAGGACTACCAGCGGCACGACACCAAGCAGCCGGAAAAGGTGCTCGAGTTCTGCCGGCGCTTTGACACCGAGATCGAAGGCTTCAGCGCGGCGAACTCGCGCATCTTCGTGACCGGTTCAGGAGGCAATGGCCTGGGCGGCTATCTGGGCGCCAAGTTCGTCCAGGAAGTCAATGCGGTTTCGCTCGCCGTCGAGCGCCTGTACCCCGAATGCGGCTCGGTGATCGAGCTGGGCGGGCAGGACGCCAAGATCATCATCTTCAAGAAGGATCCTGAGACTGGCCGCAAGAAGAAGATTCCGTCGATGAATGATAAATGCGCCGGCGGCACCGGTGCGGTCATCGATAAAATCAACGCCAAGCTGCGCATTCCCACCGAGCAGCTCTGCCAGATGGGCTACCAGGGGTTGAAGCTGCATCCGGTGGCGGGCAAGTGCGGCGTGTTCGCAGAAACCGATATCAACGGCCTGCAGAAAATGGGCGTCCCGCCCAATGAGCTGATGGCTTCGCTGTTCGAGGCCATCGTGATGCAGAACCTTTCCGTGCTGACGCGCGGCAACACGCTGCAGCCCGTCGTGCTGCTGTTGGGCGGCCCGAATTGCTACATCCAGGGCATGCGCGACTGCTGGAAACACAACATCCCGAAAATCTGGGAAGAGCGCGGCACTCCGCTGCCGGAAGGCGTCCCGCCGGAAGACCTGGTCAAGACGCCCGACAACGCGCAATACTTCGCCGCCATTGGTTCGGTGGAATTCGGCAAGAGCGAAGACGATAACGTCGGCCAATACCTGGGCTGGGATAAGCTGGCCTGGTACGTCGATATCGGCCGCGACGAGGAGAAATCCAAACGCGGCGCCACCGGCGGCCTGGCCAAGGACGACGCCGATCTGGACGCGTTCAAGCTCAAGTACCGGCACAAGAAATTCGTGCCGACCACCTTCCAGCCTGGCGAAGTGGTGGAGGGCTTCGTCGGCATAGACGGTGGCTCTACCTCCACCAAGGCGGTGCTGATCTCCAAGGATGATAAGCGCCGTATTCTGGCTAAGACGTATCAGCTTTCCAAGGGCAACCCTATCGAAGACACCATCGAGGTGCTCGAAAAGCTGAATCGGCAGATCCTCGACCAGGGCGCCGAGCTGAAGATCCTGGGTGTTGGCACAACCGGCTACGCGAAGGACATCCTTAAGGATGTGGTGGGCGCGGATGCGGCACTGGTCGAGACCGTGGCCCACACCGAGGCCGGCCTGCATTTCTACGATGACGTGGACGTAATCTGCGACGTCGGCGGCCAGGACATCAAGATCATCATCCTCAAGCACGGCCGCGTGAAGGATTTCAAGTTGAACACGCAGTGCTCGGCCGGCAATGGATACTTTCTGCAATCCACCGCGCAGGGCTTCAACGTGCCGGTGGAGGAATACGCCGACAAGGCGTTTGGCGCCAAGGGATTTCCGTCGTTCGGTTATGGCTGCGCGGTGTTCATGCAATCGGACATCGTCGATTTTCAGCGCCAGGGATGGAAGCCGGAAGAGATCA
>CAZZHN010000183.1:0-9532 GCA_964654065.1 uncultured Solibacteraceae bacterium | reverse complement strand
TCTACCGCTCCGCCGATCAACTGCCTGCCTTCACCGATTACCGCATGGCGGGCCGAACTTATCGATACTTTACCGGCGAGCCGCTCTATCCGTTCGGATACGGCCTCAGTTACACCCGCTTTGCATACCGCGACCTCCGCTTGCCCCGCGAGGCGCGGGCCGGCGAACCGGTCGAGGTTTCCGTAGCGGTTCAGAATACCGGCAGGACGGCGGGCGATGAAGTGGTCCAGCTTTATGTGAAGCAGGATGGGGCGCCGGCGCCCGCACCCCTTCGCTCGCTGGCAGGTTTTGCGCGCGTGACGCTCCGGCCCGGCGAAATGCGCCTGGTCCGATTCACGCTGGCCGCGCGCCAGTTATCCACCGCCGAGGCCGGCGACCAGCGTACCGCCCAGCCGGGCACGTTTACCATCTCGGCTGGCGGCGGGCAGCCGGGTGCGGCCGCCGCAGTGGTCACCGGCAGCCTGCGCGTCACGGGAGCGTCGAAAGCGATCGAGTAGCTCGGGAGAAGGTCATCGTCACGGGCGGCAGAGACCGCCGGCGCTACAACGAGAGCCTGCGCTGTAACGCCGGCGGTCTTTGCCGCCGGTGCCTTCAGGCGGCCCGGCGCAGACGGGGCAAAACGGCCGAAGCGTCCGATGCCTGTTAAAATAAGCTCAGATGTTGAAGCGCTTTGTCCTCTGGGACTACGCACGTGCCAGTTGGCAGTATGACGTGATGGTGGGCATCATCGTCGCTTTCATTTTTCTCACCCCCCGCGCGTGGTTTCGCGACCAGCCGAGGATTCCGCGCGCCAGCAGCATCGTCCGGCCGGCCGAAAACGGCGGCAATGTGTTGTTCGTGGATTCGGAGGTGCTCGCCGACGTGCCGGAAGCCGGGCGTCTTGAGCGCCTGAGGGCGTTCTTGAAGACACAGCCCAGCACGGCCAACATCAGCGTTACCCGCGTCGAGCCGATCCTGGATTCGGAAGGCGAATTGCAAGGTTATATGGCGTTCGTCCGGCCCTGACGCCAGTCTGGTATGTATCTCCGCACACCATCTCCGCCGTACCATGCTGCAATTGCCTTGTGGATTGCCGGTGTCTGCGCGGCCGCGTCGGCCGGCGGCGCGGACGAGCTGCAGGCTACGTTTGCCCGCATGGATCAGGCGTCCGCCCGGTTCAAAGGACTGGCGGCGGAAGTGACCAAAGTGTCGCACAACGCGCTGCTCAATGAGGACGATTCGTTTACCGGCACTATGGCGGTGCGTCGCCCCAGGCCGCATGAACTGCGCGCCGTGGTGGATATCCAGAAGCCCGACGCCAAGAAAGTTCTCCTGACCGGCCACAAGGTGGAAATGTACTTCCCGAAGACCAACACCGACCAGATCATCGACCTGGATCGCAAGGGCAGCGCCATGGTGGACCAGTTCCTGCTACTCGGCTTCGGCAGCACTTCGGCGGAAATTCAAAACGCCTATAAAGTGGAGCTCGGCGGGCCGGAGACCGTGGCCGGACAAAAAGCCGTGCGTCTGGTGCTCACCCCAAAGTCGGCCGAGGTGCTGGCGAAATTGACCAATGTGGAATTGTGGATCTCCGATTCCCTGGGGATCGCCGTGCAGCAGAAGTTCTGGGAGCCGGGCGGCGATTACGAGCTGGCCACCTACACCAACGTCAAGCTGAACCCGGTCCCGCAGGAATTGAAGTGGGAGCTCCCCAAGAACGTCCATAAGGAGCCGCTGAACAAATAGGGTTGGCAGGAACCGGCATGAAGACCAGGACCAGCACGTACCGGCTTGGGTATCTGGATTGGCTGCGCGGGCTCGGCGCCATCATCATGCTGCAGGGCCATGCCTTCGATTCGTTCCTCAAGCCGGACTTGCGCCCCGGCGGCGCGTGGGTGCTTTCTCAATTCGCGGGCGGCATGCCCCCGGCCATCTTCCTGTTTCTCACCGGCGTGACGCTGGCCTTCCTGATGGATTCGAGCGAGCGCAAGGGTCTCCACCGCGGCGAGCGCGTTTTCGCCGCCTTCCGGCGCTCTGGCTACCTGTTTTTCCTGGCGTTTGCGTTCCGCGCGCAGATGTTTCTTTCCGGCTTCCCCGCCGCCTGGTCCGATCTGCTGAAGGTGGACATCCTCAACTGCATGGGCTTTTCGATCGCCGTGCTTTCCGTGATGGCCGTCTTCCGCACCCGCCAGCGCGTGGTGGCTGCCGCTGCGGCGGGGCTGGTGATCGCGATGGCCGGGCCGCTGGTGACCGGCGCGGCCGATTGGACGCGTATCCCCGCGGCGCTGGCCAACTACCTGGTGCCCAGCCGGGTCGCGTTCGGATTCTTTCCCTGGGCGTCGTACCTGGCGTTCGGCGTCAGCGCCGGCAGCCTGATTCGATCGCTGACGCCGGAGACGACCGACGGCGCCATGCGCTGGATCGCGGCGGGCGGCGGATTGACCATCGTGATCGCCCAGGCGTGCGCAGCGTCGCCGCATTCGATTTACTCCAAGGTCGATTTCTGGCTCAATAGTCCCGCGCAGGTGTTGACCAAGCTCGGCGCAACACTGGTGATGCTTTCCGGCGCCTACCTTTGGACGCGCTACGGCGCGCGCCACGGCGCGTGGAGCTGGGTGCGCCAGTTCGGCGTCACTTCGCTGCTGGTCTACTGGGTGCACATCGAGCTGATCTACGGCCGCTGGCTCTGGTTCCTGAAGAACAACCTCACGGTGCCGCAGACCGCCGCTGCCGCGGTGGCCGTGATTCTGTTGATGCTGGGAATCTCCACCCTGCGCACCAACTGGCCCCGCGCTCGCGCCGCCCTGTCGGGCATTGGCTGGCGTTACTCTCCCACCCCCCAGCGCGTTGCCGGGGACTAAGCGCAGCGCGGCATTCATGGCGTGTCCGGCCCGGACATGCCCGGCCCCCACGGATCCCATCGTAGGGGCGAGGCATGCCTCGCCCGCGCGGACAGCGGCCTGTCCCTGGCGCGATGACGTAGGTGCCAGGTGAAACGCTCGCTCACGCCTTCGGAGCCGCGACCGTCAGGGAGCGGTGGCGGGCGACACCACACTAGCGCCGGAGCAGGTTCCGCAAAATGAAGAACACGTTGGCCGGGCGCTCGGCCAGGCGGCGCATATAGTAGGGATACCAGGCCTTCCCGAACGGGACGTAGAGACGCAAACGGTACCCTTCCGCCACCAGCTGCCGCTGCAGGTCGCGCCGTATGCCGTAGAGCATCTGGAATTCAAAGTTCTCACGGGGCACCTTGCGGGCGGCGGCGAAGGCCTTGGTTTCGGCGATCATCTTCTCGTCGTGCGTCGCGATGGCGGGGTAAGTGCCGCGCTCGAGAAGGACCTTCATCAGCGCCACATAGTTGAGGTCGACGTCGGCTTTGCGCGGGAACGCCACAGCGGCCGATTCCAGGTAAGCGCCCTTGCACAATCGCACCCGGATGCCGCGGGCGCACAGACTGTCCACGTCGCCCTGCGAGCGGTACAGGTAGGCCTGGATTACCGTACCCACGGTCCCGTAAGTGGCGTGTAAGCCGGTAACCAGTTCCAGGGTGCGATCCACGTAATCGCTCGACTCCATGTCGACGCGCACGAAGCCGCCGATTTCGGCGGCGCGGCGCGCCAGCTGCTCCACGTTGGCCCGGCATTCGCTGCCCGAAAGATCCAGCCCGAACTGCGTGAGCTTGAGCGAAACGTTGCCTTCGGCGCCGGATTGGTGCAGGGCATCGAGCACGCGCAGGTACTCGTCGCGCGCCGCCGCGGCCTCGGCAACCGAGGTGACGCTTTCTCCCAGGCGGTCGAGCGTGAGATCGATGCCCTCCGCTTTCAGCTTGCGGCCCACGGCCAGCGCGTCTTCGAGCGTGTCGCCGGCCACGAAGCGCGTGGCCAGGCGCCGCGCCAGGGGCGACGTTTCGAACCGGTTCCGCAGCCAGGCCAGCCGCGACAGGAACAGGAAGAGAGGGCGCACCTCAACAGCCTAACACCACACCGAGGCGCCGAACACCGATTCAGCGCGAAATAAGGTGCTAAAATCGCGGTTTGGAAACCCTGGACCAGCCCGACATCAAGCCCGGGGAACTACGCTGCCCCCGCTGCTTCGGGAAGGACATTGTGCCCTCCAGGCACCGCGGCATGGTGGACTCATTGATGGCGCTGCTGGGCCGCGTGCCCCGGCATTGCCGCTTCTGCGGCAAGCGCTTTTACGCTGTTCCGGCGGACACCAATACCTCCGGCTCCTAGAGCAGCTCAACTCAAGCCCCGCGCATTCCAGCCGAAGAGTAAATCGTCTGGCTGCTCATGCGTCCGGCTGCGGAATCGGCTGGAATGGCCAACGGATTCGCCGGGCGCTGAGCGGCCGCCACAATATCTGCGGCCTATCGCCGCAGGCGGCCGGGGCCTGTTTTCCCGTTAGCGGGCGACAGCTTCCACGCCGCTGAAGAATGCTAGATTTGAAGTCATGAACGTCAGTGAGATGTCTGTGCGCTGGCACATCAGCCGTCTCCTGGTTAGCCTGATTCTGTTCTCCGCGGCCGCCCTGGCCAACGACTGCGCATTAACCCTGGTGGACCAATCGAATTACCTCAACAATCAAGGGTTCTATCTGCAGCTCTATAACAGCCTGCCTGTCTCTGGAACGTCCTGCCAGCTGCCCAATCTGGCGATTTCGGTTAGCGTGGCGGACGGGACACAATGGCAGTCTATCTGGTCCGATCCCGGCTGGACGCTGGATCATGACTACACGGCCAAGGTCGTCATCACCCCCACTTACTTCGAGTTGTATCTCGACGGGCAATTGCTCGGCCACGTAGCCGGTGGATTCGCCGGCCTGCCCAACCAGAATCTGATCGGCGGGCTGCCTCTTTACGGGACCACCGGCGTCAGCAGCTACATGAGTTCCGAAAGCGCGCTGACGGCTTCCGCCAGCAGCGGCGCCACCGCGGCCGCCAGCTTCCCGGCCGCGCTGCCGAAGGCCTTGGCGCTGCTCGCGCCGGGTTCGCCGATCCTGCCCAAGCCGTTCGTATTCAACCCTGGCGATACGCTCAACGTGACGGCCGTGTTTCGCCTGACCGCCGCTCCCCCGCAGCAGAACTACGCGCCGTACGTGGACCAATACGGCCAGAGCATCTCTTCCAGCTTTCCCGGAAAGATTCATACCGACGCCGATCTCCAGACCGCTATCACCGAAGAACAGGCCGCGCTCGCAGCCTGGGGAACGCCCAGCGGCTACGACGCCTGGGGCGGCGTGCTCAATGCGGGCTGGCAGGAAACTGCCACCGGCTTTTACTACGTGGCGCAGCATAACAGCGTCTGGTGGCTGATCTCGCCGCTGGGCAACCCGTGCTTCTATATCGGGGTGGACTCCGCCCCGTTCCCGCAGGGCTTCTTCACGCCGATCACGGGACGCACCTGGGAGTTCGCCACGCTGCCCCCGCAGGACATCCAGTACGATGCGACCTGGAGCATCGGCAACTGGGGTGACACCACCGACGTCAGCGTCTCCTTCGACACCTGGAACGCGATTCGCAAGTATGGCACCTACTGGCAGCCCGCGGCGTCCAACGTGACGGCGCAGCGCTTGCAGGCCTGGGGATTCACAGGCTTCGGCAAATGGTCGAGCATCGCCGGGAACGTGCCCCTGCTGCCTGTGCTCTGGCCCAACTATGTGCCGATCCTGGTGCTGCACCCGGACTTCTTCGATCCCGGCGTGCAACAGCAGATGCAGTCATCGCTGGAGCTGCAGATGGGGTCCACCGTCAACAATCCGCAAATCCTCGGCTGGTCGTTCGGCAACGAGTTTGACGAACTGATCACGCAGGACGAGGTGCAGAGCATCCTCAACCTGGCGGGCACAGTGCCCTCGAAGCGCGCGCTTGTCGACCAGGCGCTCAGCGCCATTTACGGCAGCAACGTAGCCGCGATGGCCACCGCCTGGGGCGTCACGGCCGCGACCAGCGCCGACCTGTACAATGCATCGCCTTCGCCGCCGGCCGCGGATATCGAGACGCTGCGCGAGTATTACGAGGATCAGTATTTCGGTTACCTGTATCAGACCATCAAAACGATCGACCCGAATCATTTATATTTCGGCGTCTGGATCGTCCCCGGATGGTGGGTGAATTCGACCGACTGGCAGCTGAACGCGGCGCATGCGGACGTGATCGGCTATGACCGGTACTCGCCGGTATTCGAGGACAGCCTGCTGGAGGGACTGGCGAAATCCACCGGCAAGCCGATTTTTCTCGGGGAGTTCGCGTTCCCACCGCACTACAACATGACGCGAGGGTACGAAATCTACCCTGCGGCCTTCGCCCTGGACGACGCCGATGCGGGCGCGCAGTATCAGACCAACCTGCAGGCGGCCGCGCGCAACCCCTGGTGCGTCGGCGTGTCCTGGTTCGAATATCGCGACGAGGCGATCTCCGGCCGCGGCTTTACCGGTGAGACGGACCTCGACCTGGTGGAGGGCGAGAACTACGCGTTCGGGTTGGTGGATGTGGCCGACCGCCCCAAGTACGACATGGTGAACGTGATGCGAGCCACCAACCTCGCCACGGCGCAACGGCGGCTTGCGTTCGGACCGCCCAGTTTGAGCGCGGGGGGCACCATCAACAATGCCAGCTTCGCGGTGAACACGCCGGTTGCGCCGGGCAGCCTGGTGTCGATCTTCGGGACCGGCCTCGCCGGGGACGGCGCCGTCGCCACGGGTGCGTCTCTGCCGCCGGTGCTGGGCGCCACATCGCTGACGTTGGGCGGCGTCGCGGTGCCGCTGGTCCACGCATTCCCGACGCAAGTGGACGCGCAGATCCCCTGGGAGCTGGCCGGCCAGACGTCGGCGCCGCTCACCATCGTGACCGATGATCTCAGCGGCAACCCTGTCATCGTGCCGCTGGCGGAATTCTCGCCGGGAATCTATACGGCGACCGGCACCGGAACCGGCCAGGGAGCGATTCTCATCAACGGCACCAGCACACTGGCCGCGCCGGCGGACGGACAATTCGCGGGCCAGCCCGCCAGGCGCGGCACGGACTACATCAGCATTTACGCCACCGGGCTCGGGCCGGTGACGAACCAGCCGGCCAGCGGCGCTCCCGCACCGGCAAGCCCAAGCCCGCTCGCGCAGACCATCTCGACTGTCACCGTCACCATCGGCGGTGTGACGGCAACGCCCACCTTCGCCGGCCTCGCGCCTGGCTGGGTCGGCCTGTACCAGGTGAACGTGCTGGTGGCCGCGAACGCGCCCGCAGGCGATGCCGTCCCGGTCACGGTTAGCGTGGGCGGCGTGATATCCAATCAGGTGACGATGGCGGTGCAGTAAGGATCGCGCACCAGCGATCTTACAGGCAAGCTAAAGCATGCCCCACCAACGTGTTGCGCGTGTTGGTGGGGCATGCTTTAGCTCGCCTGTACGGCTTTACGCCCGCGGCCTGTAAACCTTTGTGGCGCCGTTCCGGTCTATATAAACGAATGGAGACAACGCTGGCCGCCGAACCGGTTCCGGTGACGTCGATCGACGCGGGAGCGCTGGCGGATTTCGACGCCGTGGTGCGGGATCACCAGCCGGCGGTGTCCCGCTTCCTATTGGCGTCATTGCGCGAGCGCGAGCCGGCGGAGAATTTGACGCAGGAATGTTTCCTGCGTGCGTATCGAGCGCGGCAGAGCTTTCGGGGCGACGCCAGCGTGCGCACCTGGCTGATGCGCATCGCGGTGAACCTGTTGAACGACCACCGCAAGAGCGCCCGCCTGCGGTTTTGGCGGCAGGTGGCGCAGACCAGCCTGGATACTTCGTTCACCGGAGACTGGCTGGCCGACCGGCGCACCTCGCCCGAGGCCGAAGCGGTGGCGCGCCAGCAGGTGGAAGCAGTCTGGCGGGCGGCGGCGGAGTTGTCCGAGAGGCAGCGGACGGTGTTCCTGCTGCGGTTTGTAGAAGAGATGGGGATCGGGGAAATTGCCGCGGCTACCGGGATACAGGAAGGCACCGTAAAGGCCCACCTGTTCCGCGCGGTGGAAGCGGTGCGAAGGAAAGTCAGGGAGACGCCATGAGCGGGCACTTGTCGCCGGTGGAGATATCGGAATGGCTGGCCGGGATGCGCGGGACGGATGCGGAACGGCACCTTGCGGATTGCGCTGACTGCGGGGCGCAAGTGGAGCGCGAGAGCGAGCTGCTGGCGCGATTCGGCGCGGCGACGCGGGCCTGGTGCGCGGCGGAGACGCCGGCCGCCAAGCCGGAGTTGTTGGCGCCCATGCTGCGCCGCAGGCATCGCGTGGCGGCACTGCGGGTGGTGCTGGCCACAGCTGCGGCGCTGATGGTGGCCGCCCCGGTTTACTACCAGCAGCAGCGTGCGCTGGTCACGGCACGCCAGGATGAGGTTTTGTTGGAACAGGTGCAAACGGAAGTATCACGCTCGGCCCCGGAACCCATGCAGCCGCTCGAGAAGCTGGTGGCATGGAACGCGGCCGCCGCGGTTTCCGGTTCCAGCCAGTAGTTCAAATCAAGGAAAGGCAAACATGAAACGGACCATTCTGAAGACCACTCTACTTGTGTCCGCGCTGAGCGGATGGGCGCTGGCGCAGCCGTCGGAGCCGCCTCAGGCAGCGCCGGCGCCTCCGGCCATGCCCGCACCGCCGGCTACCCCGCGGGCTCCTCAACCGGGCCACGGACCGGGTCGCGGCATGATGATGCCCGGGCCCGCAGGAAAATGGTGGGACAATCCCGAGTTGGCCAGGCGGATCAACCTGACCGGCGATCAACAAAAGCGGATGGACGAGGTATTCCAGCAACACAGGCTGCGGCTGATCGACCTTCACGCCGCGCTGGAAAAGGAGGAGGCGACTCTCGATCCGCTGATCGAGGCAGCCAGCCCCGATGACGCCAGGGTCCTGCCGCAGATCGACCGTGTCGCGCAGGCGCGCGCCGAACTGGAGAAAGCCAACGCGCGGCTGCTGCTGGGATTGCGCCACGTGCTGACGCCCGAGCAGTGGAAACAGCTGGAAAGCGAGGAGCACGGTCCCCACGGCGCGGCGCCCGGTCCCATCGGTCGAGGCGGCCCAAACCAGCCAACTCCACCGCACGCGCCGCCGCGGCCCCCACCCCACATCGACCAGGATTAGCCGTCATCTTGGGAGGGCGACACTGCGGCGGGCGATTCCTTCTTCGCCCGCCGCAGCATTCGCGGGCTCGCGGCTTCATCAACTCTACGGATAGGCGACTACACTGCCAAGTGGCTCTCATCGACGACCTCGCGAACGCTTGCACGATAATCCGCGCGGAAACCCACTAACGGAGGCGGGGCATCCATGCGGCGACGGCAGCGGCTCGCGTGCTGAATCGGGACAGTTCGGGGCGATAGCCGGCAAGGCGCATAGCGTCCGACAATCCAGCGGTAACGCGGCCGATCACGGCTTTATACACTAGCTCTTATGGACGACCTCGAACGAATATCCGTCGGGGTCGCATACATCGGCGGCATAGTATCCCGGATAGTATTCCAGTCGTGCGCGGGGAGAAATGTTGTCCCTGGCACCAGCGGACATTGCGGCCTCGTAGAATTCATCGACCT
>CAZZHN010000182.1:0-9599 GCA_964654065.1 uncultured Solibacteraceae bacterium | reverse complement strand
TCATCCAGCACGCGCAGCCGCTCCACCAGCCGCGGCACGCCGCTGAAGAACGCTAACGCCGCGCTGACCGTGAGCTGCAACACTTCGTGGATGTTGAGCCCGTTGTAGCGGATGTCCAGAATGGCGCTTTTGTAACGCGTGCCCTTGCACTCCTCGCAGATCAGCTCCACGTCGGCCAGGAACTGCATCTCCACCGTCACCGTGCCGTCGCCCTGGCAGGTCTCGCAGCGACCGCCCGGAACGTTGAAGGAAAAATGGCCGGGTGTGTAGCCCTGTTTCTGTGCGTCGCGGGTGTTGGCGAAGAGGGTGCGAATCAGATCGAACGCCTTGATGTAGGTGACCGGATTGGACCGCGGCGTGCGCCCGATAGGCGACTGGTCGATCATCACGGTGGTCAGGATGCGCTCGGCGCCGTCCAGTTTGCGACAGGCGAGCCGCGGCCCCGCATCGAGATCGCCGGCGGCATCCTCGGGCGCATCTTCACCTGCTGATTCGCGAGATTTGTGGAGCGCCTCGAGCGAGCGAAACACTACGTCGTGCACGAGCGTCGATTTGCCGGACCCGGAGACGCCGGTAACGGCGACCATCATGCCCAGCGGAATTTCAACGTCGATGTTCTTCAGGTTATGGATGCGGGCGCCGGTGACGCGCAGGAGGCGCTTGGGATCCACCGGCCGGCGCTCACGCGGCGCCGCCACGCGTAGCTCACCTCGCAGATAGCGCGCCGTGAGCGAGCTGTGGCCGTCGGCAAGCAGCCGCGCGAGTGTGCCTTCATAGACGATATTGCCGCCGCGCTCACCGGCGCCAGGGCCCAAATCCAACAGGTGATCGGCGGCGCGCATGACTTCGGGATCGTGTTCCACGACGACGATGGTGTTGCCCAGCCCACGCAATTCTTCCAGGATGCGGATCAGCCGCCCCGTATCGCGGCTGTGCAAGCCGACGGACGGCTCATCGAGCACATAACAGGCGCCTACCAGGCGCGATCCGAGGGACGTGGCGAGCTGGATGCGCTGCGCCTCGCCGCCGGAGAGGGTGGAGGACAGCCGGTCGAGCGTCAGGTATTCGAGCCCCACATCGTTCAGAAACTTCAGCCGCTGGCGGATCTCCACGAGGATCTTGTCGGCAATGGCGGTTTCTTCCGGGCTCAGCGCCAGCGCGTGAAAAAACTGTGCGGCCTCGGCGATATTGAGGCGCACCACTTCGGCCAGGTTCCGGCCGCCGACGCGTACATACAGCGCCTCCTTGCGCAGGCGCGCGCCCTTGCAATCGGGGCATAGGGCGTAGCCGCGGTAACGGCTGAGGAAGACGCGAATGTGCAACTTGTATTTCTTGGTTTCCAGGTGAGCGAAGAAGCGGCGGACGAAATCGTACACCAACTCGCGCTCCTCATCCTTGAGGTCGGCAAAGGCCGTACGGAAACGCACTTTGCCGCGGGCCGATTTGCGGAAGTTGCCGAGCCAGGAGCGGAACTTGGGCTTGGTCCAGGGTTCGACCGCGCCCTCTTCGAGCGAGAGAGCCTTGTCGGGAATCACGCGGTCCAGGTCGAAGTCGATGGTGTTGCCGAAGCCCTGGCAGCGGGGGCAAGCACCAAACGGCGAGTTGAAACTGAACAGGATGGGCTCAGGCGCCGCGAATTCCATACCACACGTTTTGCACTGGAACTTCTCGTTGAAGCGCAGGGTTTGGGCCGGGCCGGCCTTCCCGGGGGCGGCATTTTCGAAGATAACCTCACCCGCCTCGCGATAACAGATTTCGACGGTGTCGACCAGCCTCTGATGCAGGCCGGGGCCGATCACGATGCGGTCCACCAGCACGAATACCGGCTTGGAGAAATCGATATCGAGCAACGATTCGGGCGTGGAAAACTCGAAGAGCTTGCCCGCCTGAAACAACCGGCTGAATCCCTTCTTGCGCAGCTCGAACAGGTGGTCGCGTAACGAGGCGGCGCCGGCGTGATCGCCGCAAGGGAACAACGCGTACCAACGCGAGCCTTCCGGCAGCGCGAGCAGCCGTGCTGCCACTTCATCCACCGTGTCCTTGCGCACCACCGTCCCGCAATTCGGGCAAAACGTCTGGCCGACGCGGGCATACAGCAGGCGCAGAAAATCAAAACACTCCGTGGAAGTGGCGACGGTGGATCGCGGGTTGCGGGTTGAGTTCTTCTGGCGGATTGCTACGGCGGGCGCGATGCCGTCGATGTCATCCACTTCCGGCTTCTCCATGCGCTCCAGAAACTGGCGGGCGTACGCCGACATCGATTCCACGTAGCGCCGCTGGCCCTCCGCGTAGATGGTGTCAAACGCCAGCGACGACTTGCCGGATCCGGACACACCAGTCACCACGGTCAGCTGGTTGTGAGGAATGGAAACCGAAATGTTCTTCAGGTTATGGACTCGCGCGCCGCGAATCCGGATATAGTCTTGCACAGGGATGACGGGTATCTATTCAGTATAGCCCGCGCCCTCGGCGGCACAGGCGAGAGCCGCAAGCTAAAGAGATCGATCAAAACTGGCAAACGATACGGGCAACCTGAAGACATCGCTGAAGAAAACCATTCGGGAACCACAGATGAGCACAGATACGCAAAACCACGCCAATTCTCCTCAATCTGCGTTCATCTCGGCTGGTAATCTTTTGGTGTTCTCGCCAAGCTAAGCATGCTCCACCAGCGGCGCATGCTATCCTGACTCACATACGAGGGCAGAGCGCAATGGGCGCGCATGTGGAAGTTCCCCTCAGTCCGGGGTTGCTGGTAACTCCCGCCCGCCAGCAGAACGTCTATCTTCAAATAGCGGCCACAGTTCGCCGGTGAGAACTCATGTTTGAGCTCCTCTTCAAATACCCGGCCGGGATTTTCCATAAGGGCCAGTTTGTGCTGCTGACGCCATGGCCGGTCTGGCTGCTGGGACTGGCTGCGGCGTGCGGGGCAGGGCTGCTCTACTGGCACCTGCAGCGCAACCGCGGCATGCTGACCGGCTCCCGCCCGCTGGCGATCTGGCTGCTGGAATCCGGCATGCTGGCGCTCATCCTGTTCCTGTTGTGGCATCCGGCACTGAGCGTGGCAACTTTGCGGCCGCAGCAAAACGTGGTGGCCGTGCTGGTGGATGCTTCCCGCAGCATGGGCATCACCGATGCGGGCGGCACGCGCGAAGCGGCAGCGAAACGGGTGCTGGACAGCGGCCTGCTGAAGTCGCTGAGCGAACGCTTCCAGCTACGGATATACAAGTTTGGCCGCGAACCGGAGCGGGTGCAGAAAATAGAACAGTTGAACGCGTCGGAGCCGGCGACGAGCATCGGGACCACACTGGACCGAGTGCTGGCGGAATCGTCGTCCCTGCCGCTGGGCGCCATCGTGCTACTCAGCGACGGGGCGGACAACGCAGGCGGCATCAGCCTGGACACGCTGGCCGCGCTTCGCAAGCAGCGCATCCCGGTCCACACCATCGGCTTCGGCCGCGAGCATCCCAACCGCGACGTGGAGATTACCGATGCGGTGCTGCCGGCGCGGGCGCTGCCGCAGTCGCGGTTGACGGCAACGGTCACGTTTTCGAGTTTCGGATTCGCCGGCAGCCGCGCCAAGCTCAGTGTGCGGGACAACGGGAAGGTGCTGGCCAGCCAGGAGGTGACACTGCCTTCTGATGGCCGGCAGCAGACCGAATCGCTGGTCTTCAACGGGGGCGATGCGGGGCCGAAGACCTTCGAGATCGGCATCGACCCGCTTCCCGGAGAGGAAAATACCCACAACAATGTAGTGACGCGGCTGGTCAACGTGGACGCGCGCAAGCCGCGCATTCTGTACGTGGAGGGCGAACCGCGCTGGGACTTCAAGTTCATCCGCCGCGCGCTGCCCTTTCTGCCGAATGACGATCACCCCGAGCAGGAAATCGCCAGCATGCTGCGCACCACGCAGAACAAGATTTACCGGCAGGGCACGGTTGACGACAAGGAACTGGCGGACGGATTTCCAGCCAAAGCCGAAGAGCTGTTCGGGTATCAGGGCTTGATCATCGGCAGCGTGGAGTTGAGTTACTTCACCCCCAGCCAGCAGCAGCTCATCCATGATTTTGTCGATCGCCGCGGCGGCGGGCTGTTGCTGCTGGGCGGCCGGGCCGCGCTGTCGGACGGAGGCTGGGCCAGCGGACCGCTGGCCGATCTGGTCCCCACCAGGCTGCCGGAGGGCAAAGGCACGTTTCATCGCGACTTCACCGGCCAGGAATTGACGCCGGCCGGCGCTCAAAGCAGCATCTGCCGGCTGGATGACGACGCTTCGCGCAACGCGGAGCACTGGAAGAAAATGCCGATGATGGCCAACTACCAGGAAGCCGGCGACGAAAAACCCGGCGCCACGGTGCTGCTGGTCTCCACGCCGGCTGGAAAAAGGAAGCTGCCGCTGCTGGTCACGGAAAATTACGGCCGCGGTCGCACCGTGCTATTCGCCACCGGAGGAAGCTGGCGTTGGAGGATGTGGCTGCCGCATGAGGACCGCACCCAGGAAACGTTCTGGCAGCAGATGCTGCGTTACCTGGTAACCGATACGCCAGGGCCGGTCACGGTGAGCACTCCGCGGCAGGTGCTGTCGGACGAGACGCGCGTGCCCGTGCGCGTCGAGGTCCGGGATAAAGAGTACAAGCCGGTCACCAATGCCAAGGTGCAGGCGCGGTTTCTGCAGCCCGATGGAACCAGCTCCACCATGGAGCTGGCACCGGAGCCGCTCGAGGAAGGAATCTACGCGGGCGAATATGCCGCCGAGGCGCCCGGCTCGTACGTGGCGGAGATCATCGCCGGGCGCGAGCAGGAGGAACTGGGCCGCGACGTGATGGCCTTTCGGCGCGAGGACGGCGTAGCGGAGAGTTTCCACACTTCGCAGAACCGCCAGCTGCTGGAGAAGCTTTCCGAGCAGAGCGGCGGCCACTATTACGAGCCGGACCAGGCGTCGAAGCTGGCTGGCGAGATTTCGTATTCTGAGGCCGGCATAACGGCGCGCGAGACGCGCGACCTTTGGGACATGCCGGTCATCTTCCTGCTTGCGCTCAGCCTGCGCGCCTCCGAGTGGCTGCTGCGCCGCAAGTGGGGCGTGGTATGAAACTCTGCGCCTTCCTGCTGGCCGGTGCCTTAGCGGCGCCTGCTGCCACATACTACATCACCATCTCCGGCCTGGGCGGCGAGCCCGATTACGATCAGCGCTTCAAGATGTGGGCGCACGATATCGATTCCAATCTGAAGAAGGCAGGCGACAGCAACGTGACGACGCTGACAGCGCCCACTCGCGAGCAGATCCGCGCGCGGTTTCAGGAGTTGGCGGGCACCGTAAAGCCGGACGACGCGCTGGTGGTGATGCTGATCGGCCACGGCACCGATGACGGGGTGGACTACAAGTTCAACATAACCGGGCCTGATCTCACAGCCGCCGAGCTGGGCACGCTGCTGGACCACGTTCCCGCCGCGCGGCAGTGCATCGTGAATATGACCAGTTCAAGCGGCGCCTCAATCCCGTTTCTGCGCCGGCCCAACCGGATCGTGATCACGGCCACCAAGACCGGCACGGAGAAAATCGCCACCGTATTCGCGCGCTACTGGGCAGAAGCCCTGGGCGACCCGGCAGCGGACACTGACAAAAACGACGCCATTACGGTGCTCGAAGCCTTTCATTATGCGCAGCGCAAAGTGACGGAGTCTTTCGATTCCGCCAAACGCCTGGCAACGGAGCATTCGCTGCTCGAAGACACCGGCAAGGGCGACGGCGAGCGAAGCCCATCCCCTGAGAACGGAGAGGGCAGGCTGGCGGCAGCGTTCACGCTGGTGCGGCTGGGCGCCAACGCGGAAGCGGCGCGCGAACCGGCGAAGCGCGCCCTGATCGCCAAGAAAGACGAACTGGAGCAGGCCATCGATCAACTGAAATACGAGAAAGCCGGGATGGAGGCCGCTGATTATCGCAAGCAGCTGGCCCAGCTTTTACTTGAGTTGGCCAAGACGCAGGAGGCGCTCGATGGCCCGCAGCAGTGAGTTGCCGGTTCCCTGTGGCGCGCACACTCGTGCGTGCCGCGTCGGCGCTCCTGCCGAGGCTTGCCTCAAAGCGAAGAAAAGCCGAGACGACTCTCGGCTCAGCACGCTTGACAGCCTGCGCCACGGCGGCAGCTCCAGCGGCGGCACTAGAGCACTCGCGCTGGTTTTGTTCGCTTCCATGCTTCCGGCGCAGACCTTGCAGGAGGCCGAGACCTTATGGAAGGCGCGCCGCTACCAGGACGCCAACGCGGTATTTCAGAAACTGGTGGCTCGTGAGCCCCGCAATTCCACGGTCCGCGTTCGTTGGGGCCGTATGTTTCTGGAGCACTGGCAGGCGGACGAGGCGGACCGGCTGTTTAACGAAGCGCTCGAGCTCAAGGCGAACGATGCGGAGGCCATGCTGGGCAAGGCGCTGGTGTCAGCCGAGCTGTACGGGGGAAATGCCGCCGATTTCGCGCAAAAGGCGCTGCGCATCGATCCCAAACTGGTCGAAGCCCAGGAACTTCTGGCGCGGCTGGCTCTGGAAGACGACAACCAGACGAAAGCCGACGTCGAGGCCAAAAAGGCGCTGGTGCTGGAACCGAATTCGGTGCAGGCCAAAGCCGTACTAGCCACGCTGGATTGGCTGGCGGACAAGAAAGAGAGTCCCTGGGATCCACACGCGGCCAAGGGCTACGAGACCGCCGGCCATTTCTTCATGCTGAACCGGCGCTATGAAGAATCGGTCGCCTTCTACCGCAAAGCGCTCGACCTCGACCCCGCCCTGGATTCGGCCCGATCGCAGCTGGGCCTCAACCTGATGCGCCTGGGCCGCGACGCGCAAGCTTTCGAACAGCTCAAAACCGGCTGGGACAACGGGTTTCAGGACGACGCCACTAAGAACTCGCTAACGTTGATGGAGAGCGAAAAGAACTTCGTGACGTTCAAGACCGATCGGACGGTTCTCAAGCTGAACAAGAAGGAAGCGGACCTGCTGCACCCGTACATCGAAGCCGAAATGCAGCGCGCCATCGCGGTCTACGAAAAGAAATACCGGTGGAAACTGAGTGAGCCGGTAAAGGTGGAAGTGTACCCCGACCACGAGGATTTCGCGGTGCGCACGCTCGGCATGCCGGGTCTGGGGGCGCTGGGCGTGACCTTCGGGAACGTGATCGCGATGGACAGTCCCTCCGGGCGCCCGCCGGGCAGCTTTCATTGGGCGAGCGTGATGTGGCACGAGATGAGCCACGTGTTTACGCTTTCCATGACCAACTTCCACGTGCCGCGCTGGTTCACCGAAGGCATCGCGGTGCACGAAGAAACGGCCACCTCGCCGGAGTGGGGAGACCGCCTGGGGCCGGACGAGATCGCTGCCATTAAGAACCGCCAGCTCCTACCGGTGGCCGAACTGGATCGCGGCTTCGTGCACCCGGTGAATCCGCAGCAGGTAGTGGTGAGCTACTTTGAAGCGGGGAAGATTTGCGACTACATCACGGAAAAATGGGGCTGGGACACGATCCTCGCCATGCTGCGCGACTTCGGCGCGAGTGACGACACCGCCGGCGTGATCCGCAAAGAACTGAAGGTGGAGCCGGCGGATTTCGACCGGCAGTTTCTGGCCGCCCTTGAAGGCGAAACGAAACGGACGGTGGAGAATTTCGACCGCTGGAAGGAAGCGGTGAAACGCGTCGACGCCGCGCTGGCCGGCCGCAATTACGACGAAGTGATCCGGCTGGGCAACGAGGTCCGCGACCTCTACCCGGACTATGTGGAGCATCACAGCGTTTACGAGGCGCTCGCCAAGGCGTACCTGGCCAAGGGCGACAAGGCGGCCGCTGTCCAGCAGTGGGAGCGGTACGTCCACATCGGCGGGCGCGATCCGGACACCATCATGCTGCTGGCGAAGGAACTGACTGCAGAGGGGAATCGACCAGAGGCCGCCGCGGTTCTGGAACGTCTGAACTATATCTATCCAATGCGCACCGACCAGCATCAGGACCTGGGCGAAATCCTGCTCGGGCAGGACGACGCGCGCGGCGCAATTCGCGAGTTTCAGGCGCTGCTGGCGGCTAAGCCCATCGACATGGCGCAGGCGCACTACGATCTGGCGCGCGCGTTCCATCTGAATCATCAGCCGGAGGACGCCAGGAACGAGCTGATCGACGCCATGGAAATCGCCCCGGGGTTCCGGCCGGCACAGAAGTTGCTGTTGCAGTTGAGCGGCGGGGAGCAGGACGAGCCCGCGATCAAGAAATAGGATTGAAAAAGACATGTCAACACCCGTTACGTCGCAAATGGAACCCGAGGTTCTGAAAGCTCGCATCGAACGCTTCCGCCAGGTACAGGCCGACATCGTGACCGAGGTGCATCGCGTCATCGTGGGCCAGCAGGAAGTTCTGGAGCAAGTGATGATCGCCCTGTTCGTGGGCGGCCATTGCCTCATCACAGGCCTGCCGGGGACCGCCAAAACGCTGCTAGTGCGTACCTTGGCGCAGACGCTGGGGCTGATCTTCAAGCGCATTCAGTTCACGCCGGACCTGATGCCCAGCGATATTACCGGCACCGACATTATCGAAGAGGACCCCGCCACCGGTCGCCGCACCTGGACGTTCGTGGCTGGCCCGATTTTCGGGAACATTCTTCTGGCCGACGAGATCAACCGTACGCCGCCCAAGACCCAGAGCGCTTTGCTCGAAGCCATGCAGGAGCGCGCCTGCACGGTGCGCGGCAACACCTATGCCCTGCCGAACCCGTTCTTCGTGCTGGCCACGCAGAACCCGATCGAGTTAGAAGGCACCTACCCGCTGCCGGAAGCGCAACTCGACCGTTTTCTGTTCAACACCGTGCTCGACTACCTCAACTCGGCCGAGGAATTGCAGGTGGTGGACCTGACCACCGCCACCGCCATCCCGCAGGCCGATCCGGTGACTAACGCCGAGGAGATTCTCGATTTCCAACAATTAGTGCGGATGGTACCGATTGGCGAGAGCGTGGCGCGTTACGCGGTGGAAATGGTGCGCGCCAGCCGGAACCGGGACGAATCGGCGCCGGATTTCGTCCAAAAGTATGTGAATTACGGCGCCAGCGTGCGAGCCGCCCAGTTCCTGGTGCTGGCGGCCAAAGCCCGGGCCCTGATGAAGGGCCGCTACCACGTGACGTATGAAGACATTCGCGCTTTGTATATTCCGGTGCTGCGCCATCGCATTCTGCTCAATTTCCACGCCGAATCCGACCGTTTGAAGCAGGACGACATTCTGAAGCGCCTGCTGGATTGGAAAGGAGCACCGCGGGAATAAGGGTTCATTCGGAGCCGCGACCGTTAGGGAGCGGTAGGGTTTCGAAGCGGGACATCAAATGCTGCAGCGCTTTCTCGATCCGGCCACGCTGAGCTCGATTGCAGGTTTGGACCTGATCGCCAAGACGGTGGTCGATGGGTTCGTGGCCGGGTTGCACCGGTCGCCGGATTTCGGCTTCTCGCAGGAGTTCGCCGAATACCGCGCCTACACGCAGGGTGACGACCTGCGCCACGTGGACTGGAATGTATTCGCACGCACCGACCGCTGCTACCTCAAGCGCTACCGCGGCGAAACCAACACGCAACTGCTGGTGCTGCT
>CAZZHN010000181.1:0-9600 GCA_964654065.1 uncultured Solibacteraceae bacterium | reverse complement strand
GCCGGCAACGCCTACCAGGGCATCGGCATTCCCGACTGCATCCGGATGGGGAAAGCGGCCGCGGAGAGTATCCTTACCAGCTGAGTTCCCAGGTCCGCCCGAGTACCGGCACTCCGAAATGCTGGTGGGTCGATTCGTCGACGATCTGGAAGCCAGACTTCTGGTAGATGTGCTGGGCGGCGGCCAGATCGGCTTGCGTCCACAGCATCATTTTGCGGTAGCCACCGGCACGCGCGAACTGGATGCATTCCTCCACCAGGCGCCTGGCGATGCCGAGGCCCCTTGCTTCCGATTCCACCAGCAGCAGGCGCAGCTGGGCGGTTTCAGCGGTAGAAGTCTTCACCAGCATCACCGAGCCCACTCGCACACCGTTTTTTTCGGCGATCCAGCACCGCTCGCGCTCGGCGTCGAACTCGCGCAGAAACTTCACGCAGACTTCCGCTACCAGCGCCTCAAACAGCGCGCCCCATCCTTGTTCCTGCGCATAGAGGACGCCGTGCCGGTGAATGATCCACCCGATGTCGCCTGGCTGGTGTGTGCGCAGCGCGTAAGGCGCCGGCGGAGTTGCAGCGTCGGCCGTCAGCAGCGTCTCGATGGTGCGCATGGCTTCGATCAGCCGCGGCCGGTCGTCGCGGGGCAGCGGATCCAGCATGGTGGCAGATTGACTGGCCGAACGCCCGTCGATTGGGGCGAACGCCTTGCGGCCCTTGGCGGTGAGCGACAGGTCGGCCTGCCGCCGGTCATAGAGCGAGGGAGTGCGGCTCAGTAGCCCGTGCTTTTCGAAGCGCGCCAGGATGCGGCTCAGGTAGCCGGCGTCGAAATCCAAATCGCGCGCCAACTCAACCGCCGTCACGTCCTTGCGCTGCGCCAGCTCATACAGCACGCGCGCTTCGGTCAGCGAATACGGGCTGCCGAGATAGCTCTTGCGCAATAAACCGATTTGCCGTGTGTAGAAGCGGTTAAAGCGACGCACGGCGGCGATTTGCGCAGGGTCGGCCGTTGGCATGGGAGCAACCTGAAGCCAGTGTGCCCCAATTAGTTGACTTTGTCAAGCAATTCTACTGGCCGGGCGGAACTGTCATTTTGGCCTGGCCGGTGTCGCCGAGCCACGACAACTGGTAGCCGTCTTTGCGGGCGTGGCCGGCGGGCTTGGGGAAGTACAGATAACCGGCCACTGGCTTGGTGATCCGGCCGGTAGGGAGCTGCTTGTCTGAGAGGGTTTGCTCGAGCTGGTTCCGCGCGTGGTCCTTGGCGGCGGTATTGGGCTGCGGCGGGGCGGGCTCCGGATAGTTACTGACGCCTACCCCCTGGCCGGCGTAGACTCCGCCGGGCCGGCCGTATGTGCCCGATTCATATCCTATGGTGGACTCGGTGCTGACGTTCACCTTGCTGGGCACTTTGGGCTGGTTGAACGCCGGATCGGGAACCGTGGTGACGGCCACCACACCCGGCTCAGCCGCGCGCATGGTGCTGCCGTCCGCGCCCAAGCGGAGCGCAAAGTCTCCCAACGAGACGGTGAGGTCGCTGCCCGCCTCCGGATACACGGCCACTTCGAAAACTACATACCCGGCTTGATCGATCCTGGCGCCGAATATCTTCTTGGCTTGATCGGCGGAAACCGCGGCCGCCGCGAAGGCCGTTTGTCCCACATACGCGTGCGCTGGATAATCCGCCGGCCCGCCGCGCGGCGCCAACCCGTCGCCGGCCGCTGCCAAGGCAACTACAAGAGGCATTGACAAGATCAGCTTCATCGTCCGACCTCCGAACATGAGTCTCCCGAATCGGACAACCGAATGCAATCCCCCACGTCCGGGAGATGAGGTTGCCGGAGCACCGGAGACGACGCACCGGTGCCGTGGTTAACGTTAAGTTAGGTAACGCATATAAGTGCGGGCGCGTTTCACATTTAGGGTCGCGCTCCGATGGATCGAAGCGGAGTGAATCCAATTAATTAGGATAGGCACTAAAATAAAACTGAGGCATCGATGGCTCTATTTCAGCTGATGGCGGCCAGTACGCTGGTATTGGCGTGTGCGGCGCAGCAGCAACCGGTGGCGGGCGCCGCGGCAGGCGAGAATGCGCCGCGGGTCTCGGCAGATGCCGCCCCGGCGGGATACACCGTGGCGCCGGGGACCAAGCTCCCGCTGAGCCTGATTAACAGTATCAGCACCAAGCGCTCGGCGGTGGGCGACACTGTCTATCTGGAGACGGCGTTTCCGGTTTTGGCCGGTGGCCGGATCGTCATTCCGGTTGGCAGTTATGTCACTGGAACAGTGACCGAAATCAAGCGGCCGCGCCGCATGAACGGGCTAGGGCAGCTTTACATCCGCTTCGATTCCCTTACCTTGCCGAATGGCGTCACGCGCGATTTTCACGGCCGGCTGAACAGCCTGGACGGCGACTCCAAGGGCAAGCTCGATCCGGAAGGCAAAGTGACCGCCGAAAGCAACAAGGCGGGAGATGCGGTGACGGTGGAGGAGACTGCCGGCGCCGGCGCCGGTGTAGGTGGCATCGTCGGCGCTCTCGGAGGGCATCCGGGAATGGGGGTGGGCCTTGGTGCGGCCGCTGGAGCAGCTGCCGGCCTGATCGGCGTGATGTCGGCGCGTCCCGATGCCGTTCTGGAGCGCGGCAGCACGGTGGAGATGGTCATCGACCGGCCCATCGTTTACAACGAAAAAGAACTGGACTTCGGCAATTACCAGGCGCCGCACTTCAATAACCCGGCGCCGCCGGCGGCGGCCAAGAAAGCTAACCCGTTCGGGCGCCAGTTCATCGTCAACTAACTCGTCGCGCACAAGCAGCGCGGGCCAGCTGACCTGGTCCATGAGTTGCTTCCCTCCGCGCGAAGAATCATAATAGGCAAATTCTCGTACTCGGAGCCGTGAGATCCCTTCCTCCGGCGATTGGGCCGGCGGGGAGGGGGAGGAATCATGCCGCGCATCGTTCGCTGTTCCTTGATCCAGGCGTCGAACCCCTCGCCCCCAGATGCATCGCTGGAGGCTATCAAGAAAGCCATGATCGATAAGCATCTCAGCCTCATCGCACAGGCAGCGGCTGCGGGTTCGCAGATCACGTGTCTGCAGGAGATCTTCTACGGTCCGTATTTCTGCGCCGAGCAGACAACGCGCTGGTACGACTTCACCGAACCGGTGCCGGACGGGCCGACCATCCGGTTGATGCAGGACGTGGCGCGGCAGCACCACATGGCTCTGATCGTTCCTATCTACGAACGCGAGCAAGAGGGTATCTTCTACAATACAGCGGCCGTGATTCAGAACGACGGCGCGTTCCTGGGAAAGTACCGCAAGACGCACATCCCGCACGTGGCGCCTGGTTTTTGGGAGAAGTTTTATTTCCGCCCAGGGAACCTGGGCTATCCGGTCTTCGACCTTGGATTCGCGCGCGTCGGCATCTACATCTGTTACGACCGCCATTTTCCGGAAGGGGCGCGGGCGCTGGGCCTCAACGGCGCGGAGATCGTCTTTAATCCATCGGCTACTGTGGCGGGATTGAGCGAGCATCTCTGGAAGCTGGAGCAGCCGGCACTCGCCGTTGCGAACGGATACTTCGTCGGAGCCATCAATCGGGTGGGCGTGGAAGCGCCGTGGAAGATCGGCGAGTTTTACGGCTCGAGCTATTTCTGCGATCCGCGCGGTCGCATTTTTGCGCAAGCGTCGCGGGATCGGGATGAGGTGTTGACCGCCGAGTTGGACCTGGACATGATCGCCGAGGTGCGCAAGACCTGGCAGTTCTTCCGCGACCGGCGTCCGGACATGTATCAGGAACTAGTCAGAGCGTGAACGGACCGCAGATGAACACGGATAAGCGAAGTTTCTTCCATCTGTGTTTGTCTACGGCGGGTACTCGTATTGTTTTTCTCGATGCCGGCGTTGCGCGATTGTATGCTGGATGGGGGATTACATGGCCTTATGACCAGGGATGAAATCATTCTCGCCAACAAGGAATTCCTGTTTCCTGCGGTGTTTCATTACTACAAGGAACCGCTAGTGGTGGCTCGGGCCAAGGACCAATACCTCTGGGATGCCGATGGCAATCAATACCTGGACTTCTTCGGCGGCATCGTTACCGTGAGCGTCGGCCACTGCAACGATCAGGTGAACGAAAAGGTCCACCGGCAGCTGGATACTCTGCAGCACGTTTCCACCCTGTTTGCCAATGAACCGCAGGCTGCGCTGGCCAAGAAGATCGCTTCGCTTACGCCCGGCGGCCGGCTCACAAAATCGTTCTTCACCAATAGCGGGACCGAAGCCAACGAAACCGCGATTCTGGCCGCGCGCTGCTACACGGGGAACACGGAAATCGTGGCGCTGCGCCACTCGTATCACGGGCGCACCGCCACGGCGATGTCGCTCACCGGCGTCGGTTCCTGGCGGCTGGGCATTCCTTCGGCCGGCGTGGTGCACGCGCACAACGCGTACTGTTACCGCTGCCCGTTCGGCCTCACCTACCCGAATTGCGAAGTGCGCTGCGCCTCCGACATGGAGGAGCTGATTCGCAGCTCTACCGGCGGCCGCGTGGCTGGATTCATCGGCGAGCCTCTGCAGGGCGTGGGCGGGTTCATCACGCCGCCCAAGGAGTATTTCCAAATCGTCGAGCGGATCATCCGCAATTACGGCGGCATCTTTATCAGCGACGAAGTGCAGACCGCGTGGGGACGCACCGGCGGAAAGTGGTTCGGCATTGAACACTACGACGTTATTCCGGATGTCATCACCAGCGCCAAAGGCCTGGCGAACGGCAGCCCGATTGGACTCACCGTCGCCAAACCAGAGGTCGCCGATGCCGTCACCGGCCTCACCATTTCCACGTTCGGCGGCAACCCGGTGACCGCAACGGCGGCCAAGGCGGTGATCGATTTTATCGAAGAGCGCAACCTTCTGGCCAACTGTACAGAGACCGGCGCCTACCTGCGTGCCGGGCTGGAGGATTTGAAAGACAAGCACGAACTGATCGGCGACGTGCGCGGCATGGGACTGATGCAGGCGGTGGAACTGGTGACCGACCGCACTGCGAAGACTCCCGCGACCGCGGAGGCAGCCCAGGTGATGGAGGCGGCGCGCGAGAACCGCCTGATCATCGGCAAGGGTGGAATGTACGGCAACGTGCTCCGCATTTCTCCGCCTATGAACGTGGGACGCGCGGACGTGGATCAGTTCCTCCAACTGCTGAGCCGCAGCCTGGCGATGTGCGAAGCCGCAGTGGCCGGGAGAGCGCGGTGACCCAGCTAGCGGCACCCGATCAGCAGCACGAAGAGCGGTTCGCCGACCTGCACCCGCCGCTCGACGGCACCTCCGCCCTCGTCGAAGCCGGTCGCTGCC
The DNA here is from genome assembly GCA_964654065.1 of uncultured Solibacteraceae bacterium. GTDB lineage: Bacteria > Acidobacteriota > Terriglobia > Bryobacterales > Bryobacteraceae > Bog-375. The sequence continues at coordinate 4,261 of CAZZHN010000181.1, read as the reverse complement.
TTTACTGCTACGATGCCCCCTGCACCGCCGCCTGCCCCACTCACATCGACGTGCCGCGCTTCATCAAGAAGATCTTCAGCGGCAACCTGCGAGGCTCGGCTTTCACCATTCTCGACGCCAACGTGCTGGGCCTGAGCTGCTCGCGCGTTTGTCCGGTGGATGTGTTGTGCGAGGGAGCGTGCGTGCTCCATCGCTACAACCAGAAGCCCATCGAAATCGGCCGCCTGCAGCGTTTCGCACTGGACCGTTTCTACGAAAAACCGGACCCGCAGTGGAGCGTGATTCGCGCGCCTGCGCGCACGGACAAAGTGGCCTGCGTGGGGGGCGGGCCTGCGTCGCTGGCCTGCGCGGCAGAATTGCGCCGGCATGGTTTCCCCGTGGTCGTTTTCGATAACCGCCCGCTGCCTGGCGGCCTCAACACCTACGGCGTGGCCCAGTATAAGCTGCGCCCGGCCGACAGCCTGCGCGAGGTCGAACTGGTACGCTCGCTGGGCGTCGAATTCCGCCAGGCCGACGTGGGGACCGAGGTGAGCCTGGAACAGATCGAAGCCGAGTTCCCGCTCATTTTCCTCGGTATGGGCCTGGGGGCAATGCACAGGCTGGGCATCCCGGGTGAGCAATTGCACGGAGTCATTGACGCTCTGAGCTTCATCGAGCGCTACAAGACCAGCGCCGGTTACCAGCCTGGCGACCGCGTGGTCGTGATCGGCGGCGGCAATACGGCGATCGATGCCGCCAACGCGGCGCGCCGCCTGGGCGCTTCGGAAGTTCACGTTTATTACCGCCGGTCGGAGCGCCAGATGCCTGCGTTTAAGGCCGAATTCGAGCGATCGAAGAGGGAGGGCGTTCGCTTCCACTGGCTGCGGCAGCCAGTCGAGATTCTCGGCGCCGAGGGCCGCGCCGAATCTGTCAAGTTTGTCGAAACCTGCCTGGGCGCGGCCGACGCCGCCGGCCGTCACAGTGTGCAGCCGGTCGAAGATTCGTTTTATTACGAACCCTGCGACCTGGTGATCCCTGCGATCGGCCAGTCGCGGCTCACCAAGTTGCTCGAAACCGCGCGCGCGATTGCCGTCGAAGGCGGCATGGTGACGGTGGACCGCCCCACCGGCCGAACCAGCAACCCGCGCTATTACGCCGGCGGCGATTGTGTCAACGGCGGCCGTGAGGTGGTGGACGCAGTGGCTGACGGCAAACGCGCCGCCCTGGCGATGGCCGAGCGGCTGGAGGAAAAGCGGAGTGCCTGACCTGGACACAAACTTCGCGGGCATTCGCTCGCCCAACCCCTTCTGGCTGGCGTCGGGCCCGCCCGCCAATTGCGGCGAGCAGGTGATGCGCGCTTTCGATGCCGGCTGGGGCGGTGCGGTATGGAAGACGCTCGGCGAGCCCATCGTCAACGTCTCCTCGCGCTACTCCTCGGTCGATTGGGCCGGGCAGCGTATGATGGGCCTCAACAACATCGAGCTGATCACGGACCGCCCACTCGAAACCAACCTGCGCGAAATCGCCGAGGTGAAGAAGCGGTATCCCAAGCACGCCGTCATCGCTTCGCTGATGGTGGAATCGAAGCGCGAGGCGTGGCATGAAATCGTCAAGCGCGCGGAGGGTGCGGGGGCGGACGGCCTGGAGCTGAACTTCGGCTGCCCGCACGGAATGAGCGAGCGCGGCATGGGCTCAGCCGTGGGACAGGTGCCGGAGTACACTTCGATGATCACCGGCTGGGTGAAAGAAGCGGCGCGCACGCCGGTGCTGGTGAAGCTCACCCCCAACATCACCGATATCCGCATCGTGGCGCGCGCTGCCCGGCGCGGCGGCGCCGACGCCCTTTCCGCCATCAACACCATCAACTCGATCACGGGAATCGATCTGGACACGCTGACGCCGCGGCCGAACGTGGGCGGCGCTTCGTCGCACGGAGGCTATTGCGGGCCGGCAGTGAAACCGATTGCGCTCCACCTGGTGCAGCAGATCGCCGCGGATCCGGAAGTAGGGCTGCCAATTTCCGGCATCGGCGGCATTTCGGGATGGCGCGAGGCGGCTGAGTTCCTGCTGCTTGGGTGCGGCACGGTGCAGGTTTGCATGGCGGTCATGCATCACGGATACCGCATCGTGGAGGACATGATCGACGGCCTCCAGAACTGGATGGCGGAAAAGGGATTCCAGACACTCGCCGATTTCCGCGGCGCTTCGGTCGGCAGGATCACCGACTGGAAGCACCTGGATTTGAATTATAAGATCGTGGCGCGCATTCACGGCGATTTGTGCATCGGCTGCGATCTCTGCTACATCGCCTGCTGGGACGGCGCGCACCAGTGCATCCATCGCGACGGTTACGCGGCGCCGGAAGCCGCCGAAGCCGCCAGCCGGGCCAGCATCGCCGTCACTCCCATCGCGCGCCTCGATAGCCCCGCCACCGGCGGCGCAGGCAGAACTCCCCCGGAGAGGATCCCGCGCGTCGATGAAGCGGAATGTGTTGGCTGCAACCTCTGCTGGCTGGTGTGCCCGGTGCCCGGCTGCATCACCATGGACAAAGTCGAAACCGGCCACGCGCCACAATCCTGGGCGCAAAGGGCGGCAGGAGGTGGAGTGTAGGATGGCGATTGCGTTGTTGTGCTGGGCGCTCCTGTGATTCCTTCTGCTGCGCAAGAGAACAAGATGAGCATACTGATCCAGCACGGCACGGTAGTCACGGCTCGCAAAACTCTTCTGGCCGACGTTCGCATTGAGGGCGAACGCATCGCTGAAGTCGGCCCGGGCCTGCATATGCGGCCGGGGGAAGAAACCATCGACGCCACCGGCACCTACGTCATTCCTGGCGGCATCGATGCCCATACTCACCTCGATATGCCGTTCGGCGGCACGGTTTCGAGCGACGATTTCGAAACCGGGACCCGGGCTGCGGCGTTCGGCGGCACCACCACCATCGTGGACTTCGCCATCCAGGCGCGCGGCACGCGGATGCGCGATGCGCTCGATACCTGGCTGAAAAAGGCGGAAGGCCGCGCCGTCATCGATTACGGCCTGCACATGATCGTTACCGATTTGGCCGGCGCCGGCCTGGAAGACATGGACGAAATGGTGCGCGAAGGCGTGGCCAGTTTCAAGCTCTTCATGGCCTACCCCAACGTGCTGATGGTGGATGACGGCACCATTTTCAAAGCGCTTTCACAGACCGCGAAAAACGGTGCGCTGATCTGCATGCACGCCGAGAACGGCAGCGTAATCGATATCATCGTGGCGCGCGCCCTGGCGGAAGGCAAGACGGCGCCCGTTTATCATGCGCTGACCCGCCCGCCGCGCGCCGAAGCTGAGGCAGTGCACCGGGCCATCGCGCTGGCGGAAATTGCCGGCGCGCCGGTGTATATCGTCCATCTGTCTTCCGAAGACGCGCTCAACCAGGTGCGCGAAGCGCGCGACCGCGGTGTGCCCGCGTTTGCGGAAACCTGCCCGCAGTACCTGCTGCTTTCGATCGACGAGCTGGCGCGTCCCGGTTTTGAAGGCGCGAAGTACGTCTTCACGCCGCCGCTGCGGCCCAAGGAGCATCAGCCCAAGCTCTGGGACGGATTGAAGCACGATCACCTGCAAGTGGTCTCGACCGATCACTGCCCGTTCTGTTTCGAAGACCAGAAGATCCTGGGCAAGGACGATTTCACCAAGATACCCAACGGCGGCCCGGGCATCGAAAACCGCCTGCAGTTGATTTATCACCACGGCGTAAACGCGGGCCAGCTCAGTCTTAACCGTTTTGTCGAGATCACGTCGACCGCGCCGGCGCGCATTTTCGGCATGTACCCGCGCAAGGGCGAAATCGCCGCCGGTAGCGACGCGGACCTGGTGATCTGGGATCCCGCCACGCCGTACACCATCAGCGCCAGCACGCATCACATGCGGGTGGATTATTCGATGTTCGAGGGCTTCCAGATTCGCGGCAATGCGCGCACTGTGCTTTCCCGGGGCGAGGTGATCGTGGATGGCGGCCGCTTCCTCGGGGCCGCGGGCCGCGGCCGGTATTTGAAGCGAACGGCGCACGGAGGGGCGTGGAAATGAGATTTGTTCCACCATCGACCGCTCCCTCACGGTCGCGGCTCCGATAAGCAACTACAATGACCGGCCACGATCCATCGCTGTATAATCCCGACCTGGCTCCGATTCCGCCGGAGCGGCGCACGTGGGGCGTTTATAACTACGCCTCGCTGTGGGTGGCGATGTCGGTGTGCATTCCCACTTACATGCTGGCTTCGGGATTGATCGCCGGCGGCATGAG
>CAZZHN010000180.1:0-9608 GCA_964654065.1 uncultured Solibacteraceae bacterium | reverse complement strand
TGAAACGGGCAGTTCATGGGCTTGAGCTGGTATTCGGCATCGTCCAGCTCCATCGGCGTGAACATGTTGGCGGCGTAGAAACCAGCGTGGCCCGAAGTCTTCCACAGGTCGAAGCGCGCCACATGCGGCGTATACACCAGCGAGTAGCCGCGCTTCAGGTATTGATCGCGCATCCAGTCTTCCAGCTGCTTGCGGATGATGCCGCCCTTGGGATGGAAGAAAATCAGCCCGGGTCCGGCCAGCTCCTGAATGCTGAACAAGTCGAGGTCTTTGCCGAGTTTGCGATGGTCGCGCTTCTTGGCTTCCTCGATCTGCTTGAGATGGCCCTCCAGTTCTTTGGCGGAGAAAAAAGCGGTGCCGTAAATGCGCTGCAACTGCTTGTTGTGCTCGCTGCCCTTCCAGTAGGCGCCGGCGATGGAGAGCAATTTGAAGGCCTTGATCTTGGAAGTGTCGGGCAGATGCGGGCCGCGGCAGAAGTCGATGAAATGGGGCCCTAGTGTGTATTCGCTGAAGACGGCGTCGGCGCGCTCATCGATCAGCTCGCACTTCATCCAGGCGTCGGCGTACTTCTTCAGACCGTCTTCCTTGCGGGTGTAGATGCGTTCATAGGGCAGGTGCCGCGCCTGGATCTCCCACATCTTCTTTTCGATCTTTTCCAGGTCCTCCGGGGTGAACGGGACGGCGCGGTCGAAATCGTAGTAAAAGCCGTTCTCGATGGGCGGTCCGATGCCGAGCTTGGTTTCCGGGTAGAGTTCGAGCACGGCGGCGGCCAGCAGGTGGGCGGTGGAATGGCGATAAACGACCAGCGACTCGGGGTCCTTGGCGGTGAGAATCTGCAGGCTGGCGTCGTGATCGATCGGCCGATTGAGGTCGACCAGCTCGCCGTTGACCTTGGCCACGATGGCAGCGTCGGCCAGCCGCGGGCTGATGGACTGGGCGACATCGATGGGACGCGTGCCCGCCTCGACGGGCTTTTGGCTGCCGTCGGGCAGAGTAATGACAATGCTGCTCATAGGGAAATTTCAGCGTAACACGCGGTTTACCGAGGTAGGATGGACGATCGGGGTTGGTCGTCTGTCATTGCTCGGCTCGCGCAAGAAAAGCTGACAGACCACGAAAGGCGATGGTCCGTCTTACCGCTCGCTTGCGCACGGCCGGGCCACCTGCTCCGATGAGGGCATGATGCGGAAGGTATGGGCCGTGGCCGGCTCCGCGATCTTTCTGATCATCGCCCCGGGGTTCGTAGCCGGCCTGGTGCCCTGGTGGATCACGCAGTGGCGCGTCGAGGCTCCTTTCTTTGGGATGCCGCTGGTCCGTGTCCTTGGAGGCCTGCTGATTGCGCCCGGAATCGTCGGCCTGCTGGACTCCTTCCGCCAGTTCGCGGAGCGCGGCCTGGGCACTCCGGCGCCGGTCTTCCCAACCCGGCACCTGGTAGTCAGCGGACTGTATCGTTACGTACGAAATCCCATGTACGTAGCGGTCGCGATGACGATTCTCGGTCAAGGTCTGATTTTCGGTAGCGTGGCGCTTCTGGAATACGGTTGCCTGGTTTGGCTCCTGTTTCACCTGTTTGTGCTGCTCTACGAAGAGCCGACGCTCAGGCGCAGCTTCCCGTCCGAATACCGATCGTTTTGCGCGGCGGTCCCGCGGTGGATTCCGCGGCTCAGCCCATGGCGGGAGTCATCCTGAATGGTGGAAAGTTAACCCAACCTCCGCGGCGGTGGCTACGCAGCCATGAATCCTTATAGGTGCTATACTTTTGGCGCGACGTAACACTCGCAACGTCTCCGGTCTGGGCGCCGGCTTTCGGGACCCTGCCGGAAGCAAGGGCTCACCCTAAGGGGGTGTCATGGTGCTCGACCTTATCTTCGTTCGTGCATTTTTCATTCTGATTCTTTCCCTGTCTGCTTTCCTCCTTCATCCTTCCCAGGTAGCGCCGTGGATTTCTGCTGTGGGCGGCGTGGTGCTGGGTGGCGGCATCATCTTTTTCGAAATCCGGCTGGAGAAAATCAGCCTGACTCGGCTGATTGGGGCGGCCATCGGTTCGGTGCTGGGGATAGCGGGAGCGTTCCTGATGTCGCTGGTGCTGGGGAAGGCCTTGCCCGGCCAGCCGTTCCTGCCGGTTTGCCTGCTGCTGTGGATGACCTATGTGGGGCTGGTGGTGGGCGCCACGAAGGGCGACATGCTCAACCTGGCGGCGCTGGGTGGGGTTTTCGGCGGGGAGAAGAACTCGCAGAAGTCGTTCAAGATTCTCGATACGAGCGTGATCATCGACGGCCGGATTGCCGACATCGCCGAAACCGGCTTCCTCGACGGCGTGCTGGTGATTCCGCAATTCGTGCTGCGGGAACTGCAGCTGGTGGCGGATTCTGCGGATTCGATGAAGCGCAATCGTGGCCGCCGCGGCCTCGACATCCTGCAGCGCATACAGAAGATGGCGCACCTGACGGTGGAAATCGTCGAAGAAGATTTTCCCAACGTGCGCGAAGTTGATATGAAGCTGATTGAGCTGGCCAAGATCTACGATTGCAAGGTGGTCACCAATGACTTCAATCTCAACAAGGTGGCGCAACTGCACGGAGTGCAGGTTCTGAACATCAATGAGCTGGCGAATTCGCTGAAGCCGATCGTGCTGCCGGGCGAGACGATGCGCGTCTTCATTCTGAAGGAAGGCAAGGAGTACAACCAGGGTGTGGCCTACCTGGACGACGGCACGATGGTGGTGGTGGACAACGCCAAGCGGCTGATCTCGAAGACCATCGACGTCACGGTGACGAGCGTGTTGCAAACCACGGCCGGGAAGATGATTTTCGGCAAGTACGACGAGCGGCAGCACGGCGCCGGCACGGCAGGGCACGACCGCGCCGTGCGGAAGACGGAGCCGCAGCCGATACCCGGCGTCGTGACCGAGAAAACCACGATAGAATCGTAGAGCAAATGAGAGTCGCCGTTATATTGCCCGCGGCAGGCATGGGCACGCGTATGGGCAAAGGTTCGGCCGAAAAGACCGGCACCAGCCGCAAGCAGTTCATGCTTTTGGAAGGCTCGCCCATCCTGCTGCACACGGTTCGCAAATTTGCCGCCTCCGACCGTGTGCAGGAGTTGGTGGTGGCAGTGCGCGCCGAAGACATGGAGTGGGTGAGCGCGATGCTGGCAGGCGAGCTCCATGGCCGCAAACTGCGCGTGGTGGAGGGTGGCAACAGCCGCCAGCAGTCGGTCGAAAACGCGCTGCGCTCGCTGGGGCCTGAGACGGACCTGGTGGCGGTACATGACGCGGTGCGGCCGTTCATCGATCTGGAGGTCATCCACAAGGCTTTTGACGAGGCCGCCGAGAGCGGCGCCACCATCGTTGGCCTGCCCGCGGTGGATACGGTGAAGCAGGTGAATCGCGGCACCGGCAAGACGCGGGTTCGCAGCACGCTGCCGCGCGACAAACTGGTGCTGGCGCAGACGCCGCAGGTATTCCGCTATGAGCTGCTGGTGCGCGCCTACGAGGCAGCGCACCGCGACGGTTTCATCGGCACCGACGAATCCAGCCTGGTGGAGCGGTTGGAGGACGTGGAAGTGAGCGTGGTGCTGGGCAGCGACCGCAACATCAAAATCACCCGGCCCGCCGACATGGAACTGGCCCGCCTGTTTCTGCACGAAGACGCGGCCCAGGTGGGCTCGAGCAAGGAAGCGACCGGTTGAGTGAGATCCGCACCGGGCTGGGCTGGGACGTGCACCGGCTAGCCGCCGGGCGCTCCCTCATCCTGGGCGGCGTGACGGTTCCCAGCGAGATGGGCCTGGAGGGCCACTCCGACGCCGACGTGCTGGCCCACGCCATCACCGACGCCATTCTGGGCGCGGCGGCGCTGGGCGATATCGGCATGCATTTCCCGGATTCCGACGCGCGCTGGAAGGGCGCCGACAGCCTGGTGTTTCTGCGCCACGCGCAGCAGATGGCGGTCGCCGCCGGCTTCCGCATCGCCCATGTAGATTCGACGGTGATCCTGGAGCGACCCAAGCTGAAGGACTACCGCGAGGCGATTCGCGAACGGCTGGCGGCCACGCTCGGCGTTGCGCTGGATCGCGTCTCCGTGAAGTTCAAGACCGCCGAGAAGGTTGGTCCAGTGGGGGAAGGCCGCTCCGCCGAGGCGCAAGCTGTCGTTACCCTGGAGCGCTGAACGGCCCAGCCGCCGTGGCGCGGGCAAGTACTGCCTGCTGTGGCGAGAGTCATCTCGACATTCTCTTAAATGCTCTGGATGCGATGGCCCACCGCGGAGCCTCGCCTGGAACCGCAGCGGCCGGCATGCGCACACCGAGGCCACAGCTCCACTGCGTGTCGGAGCCGCGACCATGTGGGGCGGTTAGTTCAGCGATGCGGAACGAATCTTAGCTGGCCAGCAGGCACATGCGCCGGGCGGCGCGGCGAGCCTTCAGTCGCTCATTGGCCTTCTTCTGCTTTTCCGCAGAGACCACGGTCTGGCATGCATCACAACGTTTCCGGATGCGCGACCGCGTCACGAATTCCGCGCCGCAGCGGCGGCACTGCTTCTTCATGGTCTCCTCGAGCGGGAGAATGCCCGGTTTCTTGGGCAGCAGATGAGAATAATGGAAATCGCAATGATTCATTGCTGGAACCTCGCAATCTTAAGTGAAGAAGGGATCTTGTGGTCAGACCCGCTGGACGCCCGCGAGGCTGCGACGGAAGGTGGCGCGGCGTTGCCGGCGAAAGGGGAATCGGACCGCATGATCCTGTAACTGGGTGATACCGCGCTAGCAGGCGTACAACTGGGGGAAAAGCCGACACCTGTCATCAACCGCAGACTCCTGTCGAGAGAAAGGGGGGTGTCTCTATTCTGTTGATTCGTTGTGACTTGAAAAGACGGGCAGGACTTTCCTGAACCACCCTCGCCGACTGCCTCCAACCCGCGCTCGTCATGGATCGCATTATGAGTGCACGCCACCGGCCAGTTCAAGCGGCCGGCGCTGCTGCAGGACGGTATAATTCTTCCGCCTTCAGCAATTCCCAACGCAAATGATTGATATAAAAAACCAGCACCACCTCGGGTGCCGTCGTCCGAAACTTTTCAAAAACGCGCCCTTCCCATCCTTCGGTAAAGTGCGGTTTCGGGTCCATATCTTTCGCAAAAAAACCGTTCTCGTGCGGAACGCCGAGGAAGTCGAGCACGGCGATGATCAGGTCCAGATGCGAGACCAGCACTGCCTGCGCCAGATCGGCGCCAAAGGCCTTATCGCCCTCCATCACCCGCGCCCAAAGACGCGGCGCCGCTTTGCGCAGCGTCTCGGTATTTAACTTGTGGAGGTGCGCCCGCACCTTGAAGCCTTCGTAAATCTGGTAGCTCCGCAGCTTGCCGATTGAGATACCGCGCAGCAGTTGAGCGAATCCCTCCTCACCCAACCCGCGATACAGGTCCGAAATCTCCATGAATATGTCAGCCTATCATGAACGGAGCCGCTCCGGAGGTGGAGGCCCGATAATCCGCTACCCCCGTTTGGGGGCGGGGACGAGGGGAGGAGTACCAGGGGCAGAGCGGACATTCTGCTCGCACCGGACGGCGAAATGAATCGGGTTAAGACGGCCCGACACCGGCGGCAAGACCGCCGGCGCGTCGCTGCGAGAGGCCGCCTCTGGCGATGCGGCGGACGATCCGCTTCCAAGCGCGAGAAGAAAAGCCGAGATGACTCTCGGCTCAGCAGCCTTGACAGGCCGCGCCACGAGCGCTATACCGTTTTGTCCGCGGCGTAGCAGAGATCGTTCAGGCCGCACTCCGGGCAGCGAGGGCTGCGCGCTACGCAGATGGCGCGGCCGTGGAGAATGATCTGGTGCGAGAACGAAATCCAGTGGTCCTGGGGAATGATCTTCACCAGATCCTGCTCCGTCTTCACCGGGTCGGTGTTCTTCGTCAGGTCGAGCCGCTGGGCGATGCGGCTGACGTGCGTATCAACCACCACGCCGGCGGCGATGCCATAGGCGGTGCCCAGCACCACGTTGGCGGTTTTGCGCGCGGCGCCGGGGATGGTGAGCATCTCTTCCATCGTCCGCGGCACTTCGCCGCCGAAAGCGCCCACCACGCGGCGCGCGGCGCCGACAATCGACTTGGCCTTGTTATTGAAAAAGCCGGTGCTGCGGATATCCGGCGCCAGCGCCTCCGGACGCACGGCTGCGAAATCCGCGGGCGTTGGGTACTTGGCGAACAGGCCGGGCGTCACCATGTTGACGCGCTTGTCGGTGCACTGCGCGGAGAGGATGGTGGCCACCAGCAGTTCCCAGGGACTGCGATGGGTCAGGGCGCAGGTGGCGCCGGGGTACATGCGGTCCAGCCGGAGCAGAATCTCGTCAACCCGGGCGGCGCGAGCGGCTGCGTTACGGGGCCGTTTCCCGTAAGCTCGTAGAGTACGATGCGCGTTCGCCTTCTTCTTGCCGCCGCCGCGCTGGCCGCTTTTGGCGCTTCCCTTGCCTCCGGTTTTCACTTTGACGATTATGCCATTTTTGACGACGCGGCCCTGGGATCCGCATCCGGCTGGAGCGCCGTTTTTTCGGTGCGGCAAACCCGCCCGCTCACGTATCTCACCTTCTGGCTGAATCGCCTGGCTGGCGGCCAAAACCCGCTTGGCTACCACTTGCTCAACCTGGCGCTTCACCTGGCCGCGGTGCTGCTCGCGTACGAATGCCTGTTGCGGCTGGTGGACGGGCGCGCCGCGTGGCTGGCCGCGGCGATCTTCGCGGTCCATCCACTGCAGGCCGAAGCGGTGGATTATATCTGGGCGCGCGCCATCGTGCTGGCTGCCGTGTTTGTATTCGCGTCCCTGCTGGCATGGATGGACGGCAGGCGCTGGCTGTCCGTCGCTTTGTTCGCGCTGGCGTTGCTGGCCAAAGAGGAATGCGCTGCGTTTCCACTGGCGCTCTGGCTGCTGGATGCGTGCCTCTTTGCAAGTGTCCGTCAGGAAATGACGAGTTCAACTGCCGGAAACCGCTCCCTCACGCTCGCGGCTCCGAACGCCCGCAGTTCTACGCCATGGGTCCCGCTTACCGCAATGACGGTGCTATCGCTCGCCGCCGGTCTGCGCACCATCTATGCCACCGCGGTGACGCCGGGAGCGCAGGCCGGCGCGCAGGCGGGCATCACGCCCTGGCACTACCTGCTGGCCCAAGGCATGGTGCTGTGGCGCTACCTGCGGCTGTTCGTGATTCCCTACGGGTTCACGGTGGATCCCGAAATCCGCGTTCCGCCGGCGTGGATTGGCATGGCGGCCTGGATGGCGATCGCCGCCGGGCTCGCCGCGCTCTGGCGATGGCAGCGCGACATCGCCATCTGGCTCACCGCAGCCGCGCTCTTGCTGCTGCCCAGTTCCTCCATCTTCCCGGCGGCGGACCTGGCGGCCGATCGCAGGATGTATCTGGCACTGCTGCCACTGGCGGCAGCCGCCGCGCTGCTGCTTCGCCGGGTCCGCTGGCGGGTTGTGGCGCCGGTGGTGGTGGCGGCGCTGGCAGTGGTCAGCGTGGGACGGACACAGGTTTGGGCGAGCGACGAATCGCTCTGGCGCGAAGCCGTGCGACGCGCACCTGACAAGGTACGGCCGCGGATCCAGCTGGCTCGCAACGTGGGAACCGGCGAAGGGTTGGCCCTGTTGGAGGAGGCGCGCCGCATGGCTCCGCAGGATCCGGCGGTGGCGGCCGAAACCGGCCGAGTGCTGCTGGTCGCCGGCCGGGCGGGCGAGGCGCTGGCTGCATTCGGAAGGGCGCTGGCGCTGGCTCCGCGCGATGCCAACAATTACAACAACCGCGGCGTGGCGCTGGAGGCACTCGGGCAGACGGACGCGGCGCGGCAGGATTTTCAGCGTGCTCTGGTACTTGATCCCGGCCTGAAGGCGGCGCGCGACAACCTCAGGAAGTTGGCGCCGTGATCTGCACGTCGTTGGTCATGTTCTGCCAGTCCGGCAGCTCGTAGATCTTCTTCTTGCCGGTCAGCGGCGCGGTGAGTTCCTTCGATTCGAGCGGCTTCAAATTGGTGGTGAACTCGAATGTGCCTTCCGCATCCTCTTCCGAGCGGCCGGTGCTGGCCCAGATGGTCACGTTTCCGGCCAGCCCGTCGAGCTCGGTTTCGGCATGATTGGTGAGCACAAACCTCACCACAACCTTATTCTTGTTCTTTGGGTCTTCCGCGAAGCGAACCGAGGAGACCTCGATGAACTTCTGGATGGGATTGACCGCCGAGCCGGGCTTGGCGCCCGGGCTTTCCACCGCCGAAGTCGGCTTGGCAGACGACCCGCCGTGGAAGTAGCCCACCACATAGTACACGCCCGCCACCAGACCGACCACAGCCAGTGCCGAGAGCACGGTGGCCAGCCAAACCGGCATCCAGTGCTTCCGCGGCGCCGGCGCTCGATAAACCGGCGCCTGATAAGGGTTGAGAGGCTCAATCGGCGGAGCCAGGGGCGGCAGATCGGAAGGCGGCGGCTCAGGAGCGGCCGCATCTTCCGGAACGTCCAGCCGGATCTGCGTGGAAGGTGGCGGCGCCGCCGCCATCGGCTGGCCCGCGCCAGCCGTCTTCCTGGTGCAATCCGGACACTCGGTATAGGAGGGAGGCACTTCACGCCCGCACTGCGGGCAGATCCAGGTAAACATTGCGCTCGCCTTAATTCTACTGTAAACGAGTGGATGCAAGCCCTGCTGAGCCGGTTTCCAGAATTCCAGCGTAGGAATACAGGCGTCCCGCGGCTTCGCCATCACGGCGAAAGGAATGAAACTCGGTGCGACATTTCGTGCAAAGGCCAGCCATGTAAATCCTCTGCCTGCTGACACCGGCCGCTTCCAACTGGAGACGCACCTGTTCCGCCAGGTCGATGTGCGCGCGCCCTTCCACGCCGAACTGCGCCGCCACTTCCGGGCCTACTTCGTAGCAGCACTCCCCGATGGCGGGCCCGATGGCGGCGTGCAGATCGCCGGCGCGGCTGCCGAACTTCGCGCCGAGCGCCGCCACTGCAATTTTCGGGATGCCGGCCACCGTGCCGCGCCAACCGGCGTGAACCGCGGCTACGGCGCGATGGTCCGGGTCCACCAGCAGGAGAGGAACGCAGTCCGCCGTTTTCACCGCCACTACCGCGCCCGGTGTGTTTTCTAACAGCGCATCGCCCGTTCCCAGCGCGCCACTGCGGCCGGCGCCCGCCACGCACTCCGCCCAATGGACTTGCTTGAGCGTAGCCAGCCGGCTGAACCGCCCCGGTATATCGGCGTTGCGTGTGCCGAAGCCGTGAATCAGCCAGTCCATCCGGTCCAGCTCGCTGACGCGGTAAATCTGATCGGAGTCAAGATGAAACATTAAACCGTCCTTCGGCTACGCTCAGTACTGCGCCTCAACCGAACAACTCGCTATGTGAGCCGAGCCGCGCCAGGCGCAGGGTGCCGGCGTCGGGCTTACGGTGGATGAGCAGCAGGTCGGGCTTGATGTGGCACTCGCGGTAGCCCCTCCAATCACCACCCAAAGCGTGATCACGTCTACCCTCTAGTAACACCTGATCAGACAGCAAGAGCGCTACGACAGCAGTAACGAGCGAATCCAGGTCCTTGCGATGTCGCGGCACCAACTTCGCCCGCTTGTAGT
>CAZZHN010000179.1:0-9683 GCA_964654065.1 uncultured Solibacteraceae bacterium | reverse complement strand
CAGGTAGAGATTTCGCGGTCCCAGTCGTAGCTGAAGGCGAAGCGGCGGTGCGTCTTCTTCATCGCCGCGATATTCTGCAGCGTCCATTCGCGCGGAGGCGTCTTATTGGCGATGGCGGCGTTTTCGGCGGGCAAACCGAAGGCATCCCAACCCATGGGGTGGAGCACGTTGAAGCCGCGCATCCATTTGTAGCGAGCCAGGGCGTCGCCGATCGAATAATTGCGGATGTGACCGATGTGCAGCGTGCCGCTCGGATACGGCAGCATTTCCAGAACGTAGAACTTGGGCTTGGCGGAATTCTCTTCCGCGCGGTAGAATTCGGCGTTCTGCCAGCGCTCGTGCCATTTCAGTTCGATTTGGCGATGGTCGTAGGGCTTTTCGGGCATAGAATGCTGTTCAGGGAGATGAAACTTATGGTAACAGGCGGAGGAACCGAAGGCGGATTTCCGGCGGTTCCGTACGGCCGCAGAAGGTTCGTCCAACTGGCGGCCGCAGCCGTTGTGGCGGCGCAGGCCCAGCCGGCAGCCAAGCCGCTGCGGCTGGGCGTGGTGGCGGACTGCAAAGACCCCGACGCGGGAATCCGGCGGGTGAAAGAGCTCGGCTTCCCAACGTGCCAGATCTACGTGGCGTCATTCGATGCCGCCACGGCGAAGAGCTTGCGGGCGGCGCTGGATCGTTACGGCATTGAAGGCACTTCGGTGATTGCGACCGGGCCCGGACCGGAAATCTACACGTTCCGCGACGGGCCGCGCACGATTGGTCTGGTGCCGCCGCAATACAGGGCGGCGCGGCTGGCGGCGATCCGGCAGGCCTCCGACTTTGCCAAAGCGGCGGGCATTCCCGGCGTGCAGCGCCATTTCGGTTTTTTGCCCGAGGATCCGAACGATCCGCTCTTCGCGCCCTCGGTGGAGGCGCTCAAACAAGCGGGAGAGCACTGCAAGCGCAACGGCCAGACGTTCCGCTGTGAGACCGGGCAGGAAACGCCCATCGCGCTGCTGCGCGTGATACGGGCGGCGGGATGCGACAACGTGGGCGTGAACTTCGATGCCGCGAACCTGATTCTCTACGGCAAGGCGAACCCGGTGGACGCGCTGGATACGCTGGGGCCGCTGGTGATGGGCGTGCATGCCAAGGACGGCCGCTATCCGACGAATCCGGAGCAACTGGGCGAAGAAACGCCGATCGGCCAGGGAAAGGTGGATTTTCCGCGCTTCATCGCACGGCTCAAAGAGGTGGGTTACCGCGGTCCGGTGACCATCGAGCGCGAGATCAACGGCCCGCGGCAGACAGAAGATATCCTGGCGTCGAAGCGGTTCTTGGAGAAACTGATTGGATGAGCAGGATGGGGACGGGTTGACAGGCGGAAGCGCCTGTCCACTTTGCGGTCGAGCGATTGGCGGGACTGTGCAAACGGCAAGTTGGGGGACAAACGGCAAAATGGGGACAGGCACGAAGTTTCGCAAAAGGCGCGAAATTCGAGCCAGTCCCCATTTTGAGGGAGTGAGATTAATGATACAGAACAACAAGGAATGGAACCGGCGCAGCTTTCTGGGAGCGGCCGGCCTGACGGTGATCGGGGCACGGCTGGTGCGCGGTTCGCAGGCCAATTCGGCAGTCCGCGTCGGACTGCTAGGCTGCGGTGGAAGGGGCACGGCGGACGCTACCAGCATGATGGTCAACGCCGGCGCTCGCGTGACCGCGCTGGGGGATCTCTTCGGCGACCAGTTAGAGCGCGCGAAGAAGCACTTCGACGAGCTGGCCGAGAAGCAGGGCGTGGCCGGGATCGATGCGAGCCAGATTTTTCGCGGGCCGCGGGCGTTCGAGGAGATTGCCCACTCGAAGGAAGTGGACGCGGTGGTGATCGCGACGCCGCCTTACTACCACTGGCGGCATCTGGCCGCGGTGGTGGATGCCGGCAAGCATGCGTATTGCGAAAAACCGGTGGCGGTGGACGTTCCAGGGACGCGCCGCGTGCTCGAGATCGGCGCCAAGGCCGAAGGAAAAGTCAGCCTGGAGGTCGGATTCCAGATTCGCCAGGCGCCGCCATTTGTCGAGCTGGTGAAGCGCATCCATGCGGGCGCCCTCGGCGAAATCGGTTTCGGCGCGGCGTATTATTACTGCCCGTTCATGCAGGCTTCACACCCGGACGTGGCGCCGGCTCAATTTCGTCTCCGCAACTGGCTGTTTGACCGCGTGCTCTCCGGCGACATCATCGTGGAGCAGAACATCCACGCCATCGACATCTGCAACTGGGTGCTGCAGGGGCACCCGGTGAAGGCGGTGGGAACGGGCGGGCGCAAGGGACGGCCGGACCCGGGCGATGTTTACGGCCATTGCTCGGTTTCTTTCTGGTATCCGAACGACGTTCACGTAAACTTTGCTTCCAGGCAGTTTGGCAAAGGCGGGTTCGACGTCAACGAGCGCTTTTTTGGCACCCGCGGCGAGAGCCAGTCGCCGTACGCCGGTCCGCTGGGAATGACGGGCGAGGAGAACTGGACCTGGGCGGGCAGCGAGAAGAAACAGGACGGCCAGTTCTCCGCGGCGGGCACGTTCTCCGACAACCTGGCGGAGGCGGACGCGGAAAAGCACAAGTCGTTCATCGGCAGCATCACGTCGGGCGCGCTCCACAACCAGGCGGCGGCGGGGGTGGAATCTTCGCTATCGGCGATGCTGGGCCGCACCGCGATGCACACCGGCCGCGAGGTCACCTGGGAGGAGCTGATGCGCTCGAAAGAAACCTGGGACGCGAAGCTGGATCTGGAGAAGCTGGGGTAGGCTGAGCCTGACAGACGACAAACACCGATCGTCTGTCCTACCTCATGAGGCATCGGAAAAGCCGGGACGACTCCCGGCTCAGCAGCCTGACAGGCTGCGCCACGGGGCCAGGCCGGGGGCTAGGCCCATTCCGCCCACTTCACGCCGCCCATGTCGCCGGTGCGTTCGAACTGGCGGTGCATGGCAAAGGAGCGGGAAAGCGATTGCGGAGTGTGGCCGCTTTTCACCAGCTCGATGTATTCGAGCAACTGGGGGCGGAAGCGCGGGTGGGCGCAATTCTCGATGATCAGGCGCGCGCGGGCGTGCGGGTCCTGTCCGCGCAGGTCGGCCACGCCCTGCTCGGTGATGACAACCTGCACCGAATGCTCGCTGTGATCGACGTGGGTGACGAGGGGCACGATGGTGGAGATTTTGCCGGCCTTGGCGGTGGAGGCGCAGCTGAAGATGGACAGGTAAGCGTTGCGCGTGAAATCGCCCGAGCCGCCGATGCCGTTCATCATCTGCTTCCCCATCACGTGGGTGGAATTGACGTTGCCGAACAGGTCCACCTCGATGGCGGTGTTCATCGAGATGACGCCGAGGCGGCGCACCACTTCGGGATTGTTGGAGATCTCCTGCGGGCGCATCAGAATCCGGGAGCGGAAAAAGTCAAGCCGGCCGACGATGCGGGCCATAGCTGCGGGGGTGAGGGTCAGCGAGCAGGTGGAAGCGAATCGGCAGCGGCCGCCTTCGAGCAGGCCGACGACGGCATCCTGCAGCACCTCGGTGTACATTTCGAAAGGCGGAATCTCCGGCAGGCGCACGAGCGCGCCCAGCACGCTGTTGGCGACATCGCCGACGCCGGATTGCAGCGGCAGGAAACCCTTGGGGATGCGGCCGGCGCGCACTTCGGCCACCAGAAACTCGGCCACGTTCTGGCCGATCTGTTCGGTGACGGGCGTGGGCGGGCTGAAGGAGCCGCACTCATCGTCCAGGTCGGTTTCCACCACGCCGACGATTTTCGATGGATCGACCGTCACCAGCGGCGAGCCGATGCGGTCCGAAGCGCGGTAGATGGGAATTTCGTGGCGGTTGGGCGGGTCGGCCGGCTCGTAGACGTCGTGCATGCCGAGCAGGGAGGGCGGATGGCGGCGGTTCAGCTCGATCAGCACTTTTGCGGCGCACCCGATGAACGTCGGCGCCGCGCCCACCGAAGTGCTGAGCACGATGCCGCCGCCGGAAGTGAGGTCGCACGCTTCCACCACGGCCCAATCGACCGGGCCCAGGAAACCGTAGCGCACGTTCTGCGGCAGCATGGAAAGGTGCATGTCGACGAAATGGGTTTGCCCCTTGTTGATGGACGAGCGCAGTGCGCTATTCGACTGGTACGGGGTGCGGAAGCTGATGGCGTTGGCTTCGGCCAGCGCGCCATCGAGCGACGGGCCGGTGGAGGCGCCGGTGAGCACGCCAATCTGGAACTCGCGGTCCGCCTCGTGCTCGCGCCGGGCGCGCCGGGCAACTTCGAGCGGGATGGCTTTGGGTGCGCCGGCCGGCGTGAACCCGCCGAAACCGACGGTCTGCCCGTGCTGGATGTGGCTGGCGGCTTCTTCGGCCGTCAGCCGGGGAAAGGAAAATGACATGACAGATTATTTCTCCTGCGAACGATAAATATGGATCAGCTCGCGGCTCGCGGCGAACGGCGTCACCTGCCCCCGGCTGACCGCCTCTTCCAGGCGCGGCAGCCTCGCCGCTACGGCCTGATGGCCGCGGAAAGAATCCTCGAGCGCGATCGAAACCAGCTCCCGCATCCATTCGAGCGCCTGCCCGCTGCGCCGCGCGGCCAGGTGTCCAGATGCTTCCAGCTTGCGGCGGTGGTCGAGCACCATGTCCCAGCTTTCGGCGACTCCTTCGCCGTGCAGGGCCGAACAGGTGAGCACCTGCGGCGTCCAACCATCGGCAGGAGCCGGGAACAGGTGCAGCGCGCTGGCGAATTCCACCCGCGCGCGCTCTGCTTTGCGCCTGTTGTCGCCGTCGGCCTTGTTGATCACCATGCCGTCGATCATTTCGATGATGCCGCGCTTGATGCCTTGCAATTCGTCGCCGGCGCCGGCCAGCATCAAGAGGACGAAAAAATCCGTCATGGAGCGCACGGCGGTTTCCGACTGGCCGACTCCGACCGTTTCCACCAGCACGTTTTCGAAGCCGGCGGCCTCGCACAGCAGGATGGTTTCGCGAGTGCGGCGCGCCACGCCGCCCAGGTGGCCGCGCGCCGGTGACGGGCGGATGAAGGCCTTGTCTTCCACGCTGAGGCGCTCCATCCTGGTCTTGTCGCCCAAGATGCTGCCGCCTGAAATGGGGCTCGACGGGTCGACGCTGAGCACGGCCACGCGCTCGCCGCGCTCGCGGATCAGGTGCATGCCCAGCGCGTCGATGAAGGTGCTCTTGCCGACTCCCGGAACGCCCGTAATGCCGACGCGCCGCGACTTGCCGGTGGCGGGCAGAATCGCGTCGAGCAGCCGCGCGGCCAGTTCGCCGTCGGCCGGAAGATCGCTTTCCACCACGGTGATGGCACGCGCCAAAATGACGCGGTCGCCGCGCAGAATGCCCTCGGTGTAGCTTTCCAGCGGCAGCCGTCCGCGCCGGTGATGGGTCGGGCTAGACGGCATTACCCTGACCAGCGCTTCCAGGTAGAAGGGGCCATCGGTTCTTGTGGCTTGTCCTACATCCCTGCGGTGCAACACCTGACAGACGACACGAACCGATCGTCTGTCCTACTTCCGACTTACGCTGCACGAACGGTACCCATCAGCGCATGGAGGATTTTCTGAGCGCAGACCGGGATCACGGTGCCGGGGCCGAATACGCCGGCGACGCCCGCCCGCTCGAGGTAGTCGTAATCCTGCGGCGGAATCACCCCGCCCACATAGACCAGAATGTCGTCGCGGCCGAATTTGCGCAGCTCGGCGATCACCTCCGGCACCAGAGTTTTGTGACCGCCGGCCAGGCTGGAGACGCCGAGCACGTGAACATCGTTCTCCACCGCCATGCGCGCCGCCTCGCGAGGGGTTTGGAACAGCGGGCCGACGTCGACATCGAAGCCGAGATCGGCGAAAGCGGTGGCGATCACTTTGGCGCCGCGGTCGTGCCCGTCCTGGCCCATCTTGGCAATCAGGATACGCGGCCTGCGCCCTTCGATTTTGCCGAATTCGCCGGCCATCTCGCGCGCTTTCTGAAATTCGGGATCGGCCTGGCTCTCGGAGGAATAGACGCCCGAGATGGTGCGGTTGACGGCCTGATAGCGGCCGAACGCCTTTTCCAGCGCAGCCGATATTTCGCCCAGGGTGGCGCGAACACGGGCCGCCTGGATTGCCAGCTCGAGCAGGTTGCCTTTGCCGCTCGCGGCGCTCGCCGTCAAGGCGCGCAGAGCTTCCTCCACCGCGCGGCCGTCGCGCGCCGCCTTGACTTGCGCCAGGCGCCGCAGCTGCGACTCGCGCACCGCGCCATTGTCCACCTCGCGCGTATCGAGGTGGTCCTCGTGCCCGGTCTGATACTGGTTGACGCCGACGATGATCTCGCGGCCGGAATCGACGCGGGCCTGGCGGCGCGCCGCGGCTTCCTCAATCCGCATTTTCGGGATGCCAGTTTCGATCGCCTTGGCCATGCCGCCCAGACTTTCGACCTCCTGAATATGATGCCACGCCTTGTGCATCAGCTCATGGGTGAGGCTCTCCACGTAATAGCTGCCGGCCCAGGGGTCCACCACGCGCGTGATGCCGGTTTCCTGCTGCAGATAGATCTGCGTGTTGCGCGCGATACGCGCGGAAAAATCCGTGGGCAGCGCAATCGCTTCGTCCAGGGCGTTGGTGTGCAGCGATTGGGTGTGGCCGAGCACGGCGGCCAGCGCTTCTACCGTGGTGCGCGCCACGTTGTTGAAGGCGTCCTGCGCGGTCAGGCTCCAGCCCGAGGTCTGCGAATGGGTGCGCAGCGCCATCGACTTCGGATTCTTCGGGGCGAATCCGTGAATCAGCTTGGCCCAAAGCACGCGCGCCGCCCGCAGCTTGGCGATCTCCATGAAGTGGTTCATGCCGATGCCCCAGAAGAAGCTGAGGCGCGGCGCGAAGGCGTCGATATCGAGGCCGGCGGCGATACCGGTGCGCACGTATTCCAGGCCATCGGCCAGCGTGTAGCCGAGCTCGATGTCCGCCGTGGCGCCAGCTTCCTGCATGTGGTAGCCGCTGATCGAAATGCAGTTGAACTTGGGCATCCGCTCCGCCGAATAGCGGAAGATGTCGCCGATGATCCGCATGGAAGGCGTGGGCGGGTAGATGTAGGTGTTGCGGACCATGAATTCTTTGAGAATGTCGTTCTGAATGGTCCCGTTCAACTGCTCCGGCTTCACGCCCTGCTCTTCGGCAGCCACGATATAGAACGCCATCACCGGTAGCACAGCGCCGTTCATGGTCATTGAAACGGACATCTGGCCGAGCGGAATCTGATCGAAGAGAATCTTCATGTCTTCGACCGAATCGATGGCGACGCCGGCCTTGCCGACATCGCCCACCACCCGCTCATTGTCGGAGTCGTAGCCGCGATGGGTGGCCAGATCGAAGGCCACCGAAAGTCCCTTCTGGCCGGCGGCGAGATTTCGCCGGTAAAAGGCGTTCGATTCCTCAGCGGTGGAGAAGCCCGCGTACTGGCGAATGGTCCACGGCTGCATCGCGTACATGGTGGAGTAAGGCCCGCGGAGAAACGGCGGCACGCCGGCGGCATACTCGAGGTGCTCCATGGCGTAGAGGTCATTAGCCGTGTAGAACGGCCTGACGGCGATGCGCTCCACGGTCATCCATTCGTCGCCCGGCGCGGGCGCGGCGGCAGCGGCCTGGGGCTTGGGCTGGTAGTCGATTTTCGAAAAGTCCGGTTTCATCGCTTATTCCTCCATCCCCAGCCGCTTTTGCCACTCGGTGAGGGTCTGGACGGCGTCGCTTTGGATGTGAATGAAGCCCTGCACGCCGGCGGCCTTGAGCGCGTCGATCTGGTCTTTCGGATTGCCCGCCACGATTACCGGCACTTTCACCGCGGTGCAGATTTCCTTTGCGAAGTCCAGGTATTCGGGGTCGGAGCTGCAGAGCACGATCAGATCGGCATTCGCGCCATCCCATGCTTCCGCTTCCACCACGTCGAAGCCGGCGCAGCCAAGAAAGTTGAGGCTGAAATTGGCCCGCGCCATGCGCATTTTTAAGTCGCCGCGCTTGAGCAGCAGCACTTTCGGGACGCGGCCCGTTTTGGCGGCGTGGCGCTCCGTGCGGCGGCGAATCGTTTCGAACGCCTCCGCCAGGCGAAAGGCGGGAAAGGCCGCGCCGCTCGTCTCTGGCGCCGCCGCCTCCGCCGATTGTTCCATGGTGTTGGGAAAATTGTTGACGCCCACGAGAGTGGCACGCCGCGAAGCCACGGCCTTCTCGAGCCGGGCGCGGCTCGCCGCGAGGGCGCGCGCCACGGCGCCGGATGCCACCTCGCTGCTGTAGCCGCCGGCCGCCTCGACCTGCTGGAAAAGCTTCCACGCGGCGCGGGCCAGCGAATCGGTGAGCGCCTCGACATAATAGGAACCGCCGGCCGGGTCAGCCACCGCGTCGGCGTGCGCCTCATGGCGCAGGATGCGTTCCACGTTGACGGCCAGGTGCTCGTCGAAGCCGAACGGCTCGACGGTCAGCGTGTCGCAGCCACCAACCGCCGCCGCCAGAGCTTCGGTGGTCACGCGCAGCAGGTTGGTATAGCGGTCATACACGCTCTTGTTGAGGCGCGTGGTGCGGACGTGAATGCGGGCCAGGGCGCATTGCCGTTCCGCCGGCCCAAAGGCCGCCACAGCCTGCGCCCACAACAGTCGCGCGGCGCGCAACTTGGCAATCTCGAGAAAATAGGTGGAACCGACGGCGAAAACGAATTCGACAGCGCGCGCGGCGTCATCGACCGTGCCCGCCGCGGCGAGCCGCTCGACGCCCGCTGCCAAGGCGTAGCCGAGCTGCTGGACGGCGTTGGCGCCGGCTTCGGCCAGCTCATCGGCGCGGATCACGTTGGCGCCCGAAGGCACATCGCGGGTGGCCACCCACGCTTTGCCGCTGCCGCGCGCGAAGGGAAACTCGCCTGGGGCGGTGCGGGTCTGCGCTTCCAGGCCCGCCAGGTTCTGCGCGCGATAGTAGGGGCGGACCGCGATGCCTTCGTCGGTGCGCCACACCAGCCTCTTCTCGTAGTCGGCACCCTTGAGGTCTCTGGCGATCGCCGCCTCCCAGACCGCGGTGGGAACGGGGGGGAAATCCTGGCCCAGGTGCAGAATCTCGGCGGTGGGCAGTTCCTCAGGCATGGCTGCCCTCCTCCACCACCTCGATCAGGTAGCCGAATGCGGCGGCTTCGGTGGTCTTGGGATGGATGAAGAACACCGTAGTGCCGCGCGAGCCTTTGCGCGGTGCCTTGTCGATGATCTTGAATCCCTTTTCCCGCAGATAGTCGAAGGCCGCCTGGATGCCGGAAACGCGCAGCGCCATGTGCGCCAGGCCGCCGCGGCCACCGTTCTTTTCGATCTGCTTCGCGACGGGCGATTCGGGCGTCAGCGGCTCGAGCAATTGCACCAGGTTGGGACCGTCGCCCACCCGCAGCAGAACCTCGCGCACCTGATCGGTGCCGAGCACGTCCTCGCGGTGCACCTCATGGAAACCGAGCGCCTGGTACGCAGCGACGTGCGCTTCCAGCTCGCCCGGCCGCACCGAGACCGCCAGGTGATCGAAAAACAGGAAACCGGGTATTTGTTTCAATTCGGGATTCATTGATTCCAACTCCGCTTTACTCGAACTCGACAACCACTTGTCCGGACTGCACGCTTTCTCCGGCGTTGACCTTGACGGCGGCCAGCTTGCCGGATACCGGAGCGGTGATATTCG
>CAZZHN010000178.1:0-9692 GCA_964654065.1 uncultured Solibacteraceae bacterium | reverse complement strand
ATGTAGGTGGACTTGTCGTCCCATTCATAGACGCCGCCGGCCGGCACCGGCATTGCCTTCCAGTTGGCGTCGCCATCGAAAACGTGCGCGTACTCGTGCTCGAACATGCCGCGGTTGACGGCGGCGCGCACGGTGTCCTGCACTTCCTGGTTGGTGGGCCAGATGTCGCGCAGGTACACCGGTTTGCCGGCGCCATCGGTGCCCAGGGGATCGTTCGTCAGATCGACATCTACCGTGCCGGCCAGTGCGTACGCCACCACCAGCGGGGGCGACGCCAGGTAATTCGCCTTCACCAATGCGTTGACGCGGCCTTCGAAGTTCCGATTGCCGCTGAGCACCGCTGCAACCACCAGGTTCTCTTTCTGCACCGCCTGCGCCACCGGTTCGGGCAGCGGCCCGCTGTTGCCGATGCAGGTGGTGCAGCCGAAGCCCACCAGATGAAACTTGAGTTGCTCAAGATAAGGGAGCAGGCCGGCTTCGCGGTAATAATCCATCACCACTTTCGAGCCCGGCGCCAGGCTCGTCTTCACCCACGGCTTGACGGTCAAGCCGCGCTCGACGGCTTTCTTCGCAAGCAGGCCGGCTGCCAGCATCACCGATGGGTTGGAGGTGTTGGTGCAACTGGTAATGGCGGCGATGACCACGGCGCCGCCTCGTATGGTGGCGGCATGGCCGTCAATTTCGGCTTGCGCGCTTCTCCCATTGGCCGGGAATGCGGCGTGAAAGTTCTTTTTCACATCCGGCAGTTCGACGCGGTCCTGCGGCCGCTTGGGCCCGGCGAGCGACGGCGTGACCTTTCCCAGATCGAGATCGAGGGTGTCCGCGTATACAGGGTCCGGTGTAGCGTCGGTGCGAAACAGGCCCTGCTCTTTGGTATAGGCGTCGACCAGCGCGATCAAGGCGGCGTCCCGATTGGTGAATTTCAAATAGGCGAGGGTCTCCGCATCCACCGGGAAGAATCCCATGGTGGCGCCGTACTCGGGCGCCATGTTGGCTACGGTGGCGCGGTCCGCCAGGCTGAGCGCGCTCAGGCCGGTGCCGTAGAACTCGACAAACTTTCCTACCACGCCTTTTTTGCGCAGCATCTGGGTGATAGTGAGAACCAGGTCGGTGGCGGTGCAACCTTCCGGCAGCTTGCCGTAAAGTTTGAAGCCGACCACGGGCGGTAGCAGCATGGAAATCGGCTGGCCCAACATGCAGGCTTCGGCTTCGATTCCGCCTACGCCCCAGCCCAGGACGCCGAGACCGTTAATCATGGTGGTGTGCGAGTCGGTACCGACCAGCGTGTCCGGGTAGGCCTGCCCGTTGGCTCGGAAGACAACCGATGCGAGGTATTCGAGGTTCACCTGGTGAACGATGCCGGTGTCCGGCGGGACGACGCGGAAATTGCGGAAGGCGGTTTGTCCCCAGCGCAGGAGAGCGTACCGCTCGCGATTGCGCTCAAATTCCAACAGCGCATTGATGCCGAAGGCTCCCGCCGAACCGAATTGATCCACCTGCACCGAGTGATCGATGACGAGGTCGGCCGGCATGAGCGGGTTGGCGCGGCTGGGATCGGCCCCGGCTGCGGAAAGGGCGTCGCGCATCGCCGCCAGGTCGACCACGGCCGGCACGCCGGTGAAATCCTGCAACAGCACGCGGGCCGGCATGAAGCTGATTTCCTTGCCCTCCGGGGCGGCCTGGCCGCGCGCGACGTACTCGACGTCGGATGCCAGAACCCGGCGGCCGTCCTCTGAGCGGAGCAGGTTTTCGAGCAGGATTCGAATCGAAACCGGCAGCCGCGCGATATTGCCGACGCCCTTTTCTTCCACCGCTTGCAGCCGGAAGTAGTCGTACTCGGCCGAGCCCACGCGCAGTTTCGCCTTGGCGCCAAAGCTATTGGTTTGCATCAATTCGATTATAGTGGCGCGCGCCCATCGCCCTGCGGCGAAGCTCGCGGCGGATGGCTTACCGCGGCACGCAAGGGACGTAAGAGGGCCGCCGAAACAACTCTAAAGTTATAAGGACATTGACCGATGTATTGCATGTGCCGCCTTGTGCGACCAGCAGCGGAAATGGGCAAGATGTCACTCCCGAGAGTTTCGCGGGGCTGGTGGCGCAACTGGCACATGGTCAGGCCGGCAGCCGGTTGCTCATCGAGAAACTGCTGGTGAAGGATCCCGATCTGTTTTATCGCGGCGCGCTCGAAGCGCTGCGCACGCTGGAGGAGCCCCGCGGGCTGCGTTTTGTGGTGGGATTGCTGGCAGGCAACGATCTGCTGGAGCCGGTCTTGTGCGACAGCTCGCTCCGCCTCGATGAGGCGGCGGCCGCGGCCCGCATGGCGATCCAGATCGACCCCAGCGTGGAACTGGACCTGGCCCGGCATCTGGCGGAAGGCATCACTTCCGGAACGCACCCGCTGCTGGCGGCGAATGCCTCGCGCCTGATGGACATCCTGGCTCGCGTTTCCGACGGCACAAGGATCCTGCCGTGCCTGGCCCGGCTGCTGCACTCCACCGATGCCGGCCTGCGCTCCAAGGCCGCGCTGATTATGGGACGCAGCAACCGCAGCGCCACGTGGGTCCAAAGCCGCATGGGCGACGCGGATCCCCGTCTGCGGGCCAACGCGATCGAAGGATTGTGGGGAGTGGATACCGAAGAAGCGCGGAACCTGATGCTGGCGTGTGTGCGCGATGTCAACAACCGTGTGGCGGGCAACGCCCTCTATGGGCTTTATACGCTGGGGGACGCGGTGTCAATCGGCGAAACCATCAAGCTGGCCGCTCACCCGGTAGCGGCCTTTCGCGCGACTGCCGCCTGGGTGATGGGACAGACCGGAGATCCGCGATTTCGCGACCCGGTGGCGCAATTGCTGCGCGATTCGCACCCCATGGTGCGGGCGCGGGCTTTGCGGTCCGTGGCGCGCATCAAGGCATCCGTCGCTCAGGCAGCCACGGGACAGCCCTGGCGCCTCTCTTGCCTGATGCTCGAGACCATGGCCTCCGCGGCAACCGGCGCCCGCAAACAGATACGCCGCCTGCAAGTGGCAGTGGCAGGAGAGGGCTCGGCGGCGCTTTTGCGCGCCACGCATTTTATGTTGTTCGAGGACGCGCAGCCCGTGCTGAACTACCGCCTGACCGTACGTCCGAGTCCGCCGGGAATGTCGGTTGTCTTCGTTTTTCCGCGTGGAGGCGAGGCGCAAGAGCCTCCCTGGGTGACGGGCGCGCTTCGCTGCCTGGCTGGAAAACGGCCGTCGGATTGGTGGGCCTACCTGCCCTGGATGCCAGCCGGCGAGGCGGCCGCCATCCCTGCCGCGGATGCCAGCCAGCAACTTCCCTTTACTCCCAACCAGAGGACACTGGCCGACGCCTTCCACCGCATGACGCAACGCGTCGACTGCGGCGATATGTGGCAAACTCTCTGGCGCGCGCTGCGGTCCGAATCCACCGTGGCGCGGGGCAAACGCCATATCATCGTTTTCGCGCCCGAACCGGTTCGCGGCGTTGCGGGGCCAGGACTGGTGGCGACGGTGAGGGCGGCCAGCGGCCTCATACAGGTCATCTCGTCAGTCCCGAACCCTGCCCTGGAGAGTCTCTGCGATAAGACGCGCGCCAGCTACTCGTACGCCGCCTCGCCCGAGCAAATCATGGCTCGCATCGAGGAAGCCTACCTGAACCTGACGGCGCGCTACGAAATCGCCTACCAAACTGTGTCGCAGGATGCCCGTGAGGTCAGAGTCAGGATCCAATGCCCGGCGGGTTGGGGAGAGAGCGTCGTGGCGATCCCCCCACGCGGAGCCTGATCTCGACGGGTTGCCGCCGGAGCGCGTCTATAATCGAAGGCAATGCGTCACCGCGAAGGTTCCAGGACGGCGGCCGCCGCTCTGGCGCTTTTCTGTATCAATGCCGCCCTCGTCTGGCGCCTGTTTCGCATTCCTTACTCGCAGTACATGGGATCGATCGAGGCGGCCTACGTAGGGCTTGCGCGGTATATTGTCGCGCATTTTCCCTCTCTGACGTGGTTCCCGTTGTGGTACGAAGGCACTCCTTACCCGGACACGTATCCGCCGCTGCTGCACTTCGTGGTGGCGGGGGTGGCGGCCGCGGCTCGCATCTCGCCGGGGCTGGCATATCACATCGTGACCGCGGCGGCGTACTCACTGGGGCCGGTAACGGTGTTCTGGGCGGCGTGGCGACTGGGCGCCGGGCGCGTGCCTGCCTGGCTGGCTGGGCTTGGGTACTCGCTGGTGTCGCCAACCTGTTTTCTGGTGCGCGAAGTCCGCGCCGATAGCGGCGGATGTTTCGGGCCACGCCGGCTGATGACGCTGCTGCCTTATGGCGAAGGCCCGCACCTGACCTCGATGGTGTTTCTGCCGCTCGCCATCGCGTTGCTGCACGTGGCCCTGAAGAAACGCCGGCCGTTATACTACGTCCTGGCGGGGCTCGCGCTGGCCGCGACTGTGCTCAGCAACTGGATCGGCGCCTTCGCACTGGCGCTGGGCGCGGGCGCTTATCTGTTCGCCGGCTATGAGGGGCGGGCGGTGCGGCAATGGCTGACGGCCGGCGCTCTGGCCTGTTACGCCTACGCCATCGCGCTACCGTTCGTGGCGCCTTCCATCGTGGCCACCATACGCGCCAACGCCCCGCTGGTGGGCGGCCGGTTTGAGCCCAGTCCGGCCCATCTGGCGATCGCGGCGGGCTTCGCCGGCGGATTTCCCGCGCTGGCGTGGGCGATGCGGCGCGCCGGCCTTGCCGCCCCGGCGCGATTCGGTTTTCTGTTTCTCTATGCCACCGCTTTCATCACGATGGCGGCATACTGGGGCCATTTTCTGCTTCTGCCGCAGCCGCAGCGTTATCACCTCGAAATGGACATGGCATTCTGGATGGCAGTGGCGCTGGTGGCGGCGCCGGCTTATGCGCGGTTGCCGCGCCGTACGGCGGCGATTGTATTCTGCGTGCTGCTGCTCGCCGCGGCGCCGATCTGGAGGCGGCAACTCCGCAACGCGCGCGACATGGAGAAGCCGATCGACATCCAGGCCACCGCCGAATACCGCGTCTCCCGCTGGCTGGGCGAACACATGCCCGGGCGGCGCGTCTTCGCGCCGGGAACCATCTGTTTCTGGATGAATGCCTTCAGCGACACGGCGATGATGAACGGCGGCTTCGACAACGGCATGCACAACGTTCTGTTGCAGTACATCATCTATCAGGAATACTTCGGCGACAAGCTGGAGGTCGGCCTCGGCTGGCTGAAGGCGTATGGAGTGGATGCCATCGTGGGCGGCGACGCGCCGAGCCGTGAATATTACCACCCATACGCCCATCCCGATAAGCTCCACGCGTTGCCGGTGCTGTGGCGCGACCAGACCGAGGTAATTTACGCGGTGCCGCGCGGCACTGCTTCGCTGGCGCACGCGGTGCGCGCGTCCGACCTGGTGATGGAGACGCCCATCTCGTACGAGTTGAAGACCGCCCGGACCTACCTGGCGGCGCTCGAAGACCCGAGCCTGCCGCCGGCCGATTTCCGCTGGACCGGGACCGGCGCGGCGCACATCACGGGCAACTTTGGGCCGGAACACCTGCTGTCAGTGCAGGTGACGTTCGACGAAGGCTGGCACGCCAGCGTAAACGGATCGCCGCGGCGCATTTGGAGCGATAAACTGGGGCAGATTGTAGTGGAACCGCGCTGCGACGGCGCGTGCAGCGTGGATCTGGTCTACGACGGCGGGGCTGAAATGCGGCTGGCGCGCGTTGCCAGCGTGGCGGCGCTCGCCGGCGGCGGGTTGTGGATTCTGCTGGGGAGTATTCGATGGCGCAAGCGGCCGGATTCAGCGACGACGAAGTGAAGCTGCTGCTGGTGGCGGTGCGTCACATGCGCCGCACCTTCGCGGAGGCGCGCAGCAAGGATGCCGCGCTGGAAGCCTATGCCGCGCTGTATGACAACCTGTTCGAGAAACTGCGCGACATGGCCGGTCCGCTGCCACCCAGAGTGGAAGGATTGATCGAATAGACGGCGCCGTTGCGCCACGACCGAGCCGTTCGCCGCTTTCCCTGCGGTTCTAATCGCCTTGGGCGCCGACTTCGTGGGATCTTTTCCGGCCTCAGATTCGTATGTGCAGGCGTATGAGGACGATTTCCTGGGCAATTCCTGTTCTTTTTGTAACAATGCCGGCGTTTGGCCAGACGGTGCCTCCGCCGCAGTTCGAAGTGGCGTCGGTGCGGCCGTCGCCTCCCGGCACCGTCGGGCAAGTCGGCCTGGGCTTGCGGATCGATGGTTCGCAAGTCAGCGTTCGACAGTTCGCTCTCAGGGATTGCCTCGCCATGGCATTCAATCTGAAGGCTTACCAGATCTCCGGGCCGGATTGGCTGGCCACAGAAAAGTTCGACATCGTCGCCAAACTTCCGGACGGCGCCCCACGCGACCAGATACGGGCCATGCTGCAAGCGCTGTTCATCGATCGGTTCCAAATGAAGACCCACCGCGAAACCAAGGACTTTTCAGTTTATGCGGTGGTGGTCGCCAAGGGCGGTCTCAAGATGAAAGAGCTGCCGCCCGACCCTGCGCCCGAGACGACCGATGGCGATAGCGGAGGCAACAAGGGTGGTGTCAACGTCTCGGTCAGCGGCGGGCGTGGTGGCGTCACGGCGAATTACGGCAACGGCTCGTACTTTACGATTGCGGACAACCGCATCGAAGCCAGAAAAATGCAGATGACCTACGTGGCCGATATGCTGGCGCGGTTCGAAGACCGGCCGGTGGTGGACATGACCGGGTTGAAAGGCAAGTACGATTTCACGCTCAGCTTCACCGAGGAAGACTACCACGCCATGATGATCCGCGCGGCGATCTCATCCGGCATGGCGCTGCCACCCGAAGCCATCCAGGCCATGGAACGCGCGTCCGGCGACTCGCTGTACACCGCGCTGGACGCGGTGGGACTCAAGCTGGAATCGCGCAAGGCGCCGCTCGACGTGCTGGTAATCGACCACGCTGAAAAAAACCCTAGTGAAAACTAGCGGTCTGCAGCGCAGACCCCGCCTCGCGAGCCGACTGGCCAGACGAAGGAGCACGGCCAAGTGAAAGCCGCCCCGCATTGGATCTTCCGCGCGCGGATCGGATATTCTAAGGTATGAAAGTGATTCGCTGGGTAGTTCTAACAGCATTCTTGACGCTCACAGGGTTTGGCCAAACAGCGCCACCCCCGCAATTCGAAGTGGCGTCGATCCGGCCATCGCCGCCCCCCACTCCGGGGCAGCTCCATTTAGGATTGCAAGTGGATGGCTCACAGGTTAGAGTGAACCATCTCGGCCTGAAAGAATACATCGCAATCGCGTTCAAACTGAAACAGTACCAGGTGGCGGGGCCGGACTGGCTGGCCAGTGACAGGTTCGACGTTATCGCGAAACTTCCGGACGGAGCCTCGCGCGACCAGGTGCTGCCCATGTTGCAGTCCTTGCTGATTGACCGCTTTCAACTGAAGACTCACCATGAAACCAAGGAGTTCCCGGTCTATGGCCTGGTGGTCGCCAAGGGTGGGCTCAAGATGAAGGAACTGCCGCCGGACCCGGAAACGGACGCGACCGATGCCGACAAGGGCAACGTGAACGTCTCAGCGAGCGGCGGCCGCGGCGGAGCTGTGATCAGTTTTGGAAAAGGATCTTCTTTCTCCCTGGGGAACGACCGCTTCGAAGGCAAGAGAATGCAAATGGCCGCGGTGGCCGATATGCTGGCGCGGTTCGTCGACAAGCCAGTGGTGGACATGACGGAGCTGAAAGGCCGCTACGACTTCACGCTCGAGTTCACCCAGGAAGATTTTCGCGCCATGATGATCCGTGCAGCGCTGGCCCAGGGTGTCGCCCTGCCGCCCGAAGCGATCCAGGCCATGGAGGGCGCATCAGGCGACTCGCTCTTCACCGCGCTTCAGACGCTAGGGCTCAAGCTGGATTCGCGAAAAGCGCCACTGGACGTGCTGGTGGTGGATCACGCCGAAAAGACTCCGACGGAAAACTAGGTTTACCGCCTGAGTCTTCACGATCCCTGGTGGGTGGTGCTCTGCGACCTGCTGCGCAGGCCGGTCCAGCTCTCGGCCAGCACGATCGAATTGGCAGGATTGCGGGGATCGTACCGGACCCAGACCGGGCCGCTCAGCTCGTCATTGGTAGGCAGGTACTCGTGGAGCGACGACACATCCTGCGACGCCGTGTATTCCACGCCGCGGATGGCGTAAGAATAAAACACCATCTCGCCGCGCACCTCAACCAGCGAGGCGTCCCCCAATTTGCCGCGCGCTGCCAGAGCGCCGCGGCGCAACCGCTCGCGCTCGGCCGGCGTGACTCGGGAACTCTTCCACGCTCGATATCCTGCCAGCGCGACGAGGGCCAGGAGAACTCCAGCCAGGAAGAGCGTGACCGCTTCGGCCGGAAAAGAGGATGCCAGGGCGCCCGCCATTAGTCGCGCTTATCCACCAACCGGAGCCGCCTGAAATGCCTTGTTCCAGTCCTTCAGGAACTGCTCCAGCCCTTTGTCTGTCAGCGGGTGGTTGAAGAGCATATCGAGAACCTTGAAAGGCATGGTGGCAATGTGCGAGCCGGCCAGAGCCGCCTGCGACACATGGGTTGGCGACCGCAGCGAGGCGGCCAGAATCTGCGTCTTGTACCCATAATTCCGGTAAATCTGGACGATGTCTTTGATCAGGTCCATGCCGGTCCAACTGATGTCGTCGATGCGCCCGACGAACGGGCTGATGATATAGGCCCCCGCCTTGGCGGCGATCAAAGCCTGGTTGGCGGAGAAGCAGAGTGTGACGTTGACGCGAATGCCTTCCGAGGCCAGTGCTTTGGTAGCCACGATCCCGTCCCGGGTCAGGGGGCACTTGACCACCACGTTGCGATGAATCTTGATGAGTTCCTTGCCCTCGCGGATCATCTCCCGCGAAGTAGTTGCCACCACTTCGGCGCTGATATCGCCGTCGATAATGCCGCAGATTTCGCGGATGTGCTCCTCGAGGGGCTTCCCCTCTTTGGCAATCAGCGATGGATTGGTGGTGACGCCGTCGACGATTCCCCAGGCTGCGCCCTGCTTCAACTCGTCGAGGTTCGCCGTGTCGAGAAAGAATTTCATGTTTTTGTCCCTCCAGCTCACCCACAGTTTACCAAGGCGCGAGTTCGACAAGAATTGCACTGGTGCAGCCGGAGGTTGCACGATCCTTCAGCCAGGCTAAATCCAGGATTCAGAGGACTCGGCCTTGACACTCGGGCGTGCCGGATCATAGCTTGAAAAGTTGCCGGGTTTCCGGCATGGATCGAAGCCGAGTGGACGAGGAAACATTGGCATGGGGCAATCCTGGAAGATTCCGCAGCAAGGGGCGCTGGACCTGGTCTCGCTCGGCGCGTTAGTGCACCGGCTGGACCCGGGCATCATTCCGTTCCGCAAGGCCGCGGAGTGCCGCATTCACGTGAGCGGCGGCGAATTCAACGTGGCTGCGAACCTGGCGGACTGTTTTCGCCTGCACACGGCCATTGTCACGGCCATGGCTGACTATCCGATCGGCGATCTGATCGCGGAACGCGTCCGCGCGATGGGGGTAAAGCCGTTTTACAAGCACTTCGCACACGATGGCGTGACCGGTCCCAACATGGCGACGGTCTTCAGCGACCGTGGCGGGGGAGTGCGGGCTCCGGTGGTGTTCTACAACCGCTCCAATGAAGCGGCAG
>CAZZHN010000177.1:0-9741 GCA_964654065.1 uncultured Solibacteraceae bacterium | reverse complement strand
AGCGCGCGCGACATCTGCAGCGCCATCACGATGCCGGAAAACAGGCCCACCAGCACCACCACCACCAGGCTGCCCACACCGATAGTGTCCATCTGCAGGATGATGTCGTCGGCGTAGTGCGGTTTGCGGAAAATATTCCTGAAGGCCTTGCCGGCGAGCACGACGAATTCCTGAACTGCGAGAACAGGCTCCTTCAGCAAATCCAGCAAGCAGGTCGTTCTCCGAATTCCGATGCTACCATACAAGCGTAACGGCGCCCCGTCGTATTGGCTTTGCTGCGCGGCGCCGCAATGAAGTATTCTTCGGCTTTCAGGAAATTGGCGGGCTTCGGCATCCAGGCAGGACCGGTTGAATGTTGCTGGCTCAGAAGAATAGAAGGCAAACCGCGGCTCGCGCCACTCATGCTCCGGCCGCCTTCGGTGGGGCATGCTTTAGCTTGCCCGTCCCATGAAAGGTCTCACCGATATCCCCGGCATTCGCGTCGGCCACGTCTCCGACTACGAAGCGCTCACCGGCTGCACCGCGATTCTCTGCGAGCAGGGCGCCGTGGGCGGCGTGGACATTCGCGGCTCCGCCAGCGGAACCGAGGAAACTCCGGCCCTTGATCCGGGCCACGCGGCCGACCGCGTGCACGCCATCCTCCTCGCCGGCGGCAGCGCGTTCGGATTAGAAGCGGCCTCCGGCGTCCGCCGCTACCTGGCGCGGCGCGGCGTGGGGTTCGCCTTCGGCGGCGAACACGTTCCCATCGTGCCGGCGGCCATTCTCTTCGACCTCGGCATCGGTAAGTCGGGCGTCCATCCCAATCTGGCGATGGGCGAGGCCGCTGCTGCCGCGGCCACCACGGATGCCGTCGCCGAAGGTGCCGTCGGCGCCGGCACCGGGGCCACCGTGGGCAAGATTCTCGGCGTCCGGCACGCCATGAAGTCGGGGATCGGATCGGCCACGGTCGAACTCGACCGCGGCGTCCTCGTGTCCAGCCTGGTGGCCGTCAACGCCATGGGCGATGTGCGCAACCCGGCCAACGGCAGCATCATCGCCGGCGCGCGCCGTGAGCCCGAGAGCCGCGAGTTCCTCGACACCGCCGGCTACATGAAGCGCCACAGCGCGCCGGCGGGCGCCGTGGCAGCACCGAAGAACACGACCCTCGCCGTGGTTGCCACCAATGCTCGCCTGACCAAACTCCAGGCCAGAAGACTGGCCGAATTTGGCAGCCTCGGCATGGCGCGCGCCATCTGTCCGGTCAACACCATGGTCGATGGCGATATCGTCTTCGCCCTCTCCCTGGGCGGGTTGGCCGCCGACGTCAACGCCCTCGGCGTGGCTGCGGCCGAAGCCGTGGCGGAAGCGATTCTGCGCGCCGTGAAGTCCGCCCGCACCCTGGGCGGCCTGCCCGGCCTGGCAGGTTAGACGTTGCCCCGCCCTCCCGTGGCGCAGGCGGTCCAGCCTGCTGAGCCGAGAGTCGTCTCGGCTTTTCTTCCGCCGTATATTCTCTTCCGCCGCATACCCGCTTCTCAATCTGCCTTTGCCGGTCTTTTTCGCCGGCTGCCGCGTCTCATAGTTTGATCCCGGCAAAAAGGCATTCTTGTGCCGAATGATATACTAAAAAATCACGCCCAATCTATTATGAAAAGCCCCTGCTTTCTGCTATTTGTCTGCCTCAGTGCGGCTAGCGCCCAAGCCCCGCCGTCGATGGCCAGCCCGCGCCCGCCCGCTCAGGCCAAGGCCGCTCCAGCCTTTCCGGATCTGCCGGATCCCACCGTGATCGCGGAATTTCAAGACGGCACCAAGTTCACCATGGGCGACCTGAAGAAGCTGTACCCTGTGCTGCCCGGACCCCTCCAGAACGCAGTCAAGCAGGATCCGGTCGAGTTCTTCCACGAGTACGCCACCATGCTGAAGTACGAGCAGATCGCCCGCGAAAAGAAACTCGATGAGCAAAGCCCGTTCAAAGAAGCGCTGAATTTCTCGCGGCTCATCTACATGTACCAGGCCCAGTTGCAGGACGTGTTCACCACCACCAGCGTGGAGCCGAACGAGATCATCAATTATTACGGCAAGCACAAGGAGAGCTACAAAGAGGTCAAGGTCAAAGCCATTTATATCCGGTTCGTCGACACGCCATCGGCCGAAGATAAGACGCTCACCGAGGAGCAAGCCAAGGCCAAAGCCGAAAAACTGGTCGCCCAGATCAGGGCCGGCGCCGACTTCGTCAAGCTGGTCAAGGAAAACTCGGAAGACGAACCTTCCAAAGCCAAGGACGGCGACTTCGGCACCTTCGGCGCCGCCGACAACCTGCCCGACGCCATCCGCCAGGCGGTATTTGCGCTGCAGATGGGCGACACCACGGACCCGGTCCGCCAGCCGCACGGCTATTACATCTTCAAGGCTGAAATCGCGACCATCCGCCCCCTCTCCGAAGTGCGCGATCAGATTTTCAACGAGCTCAAACAGCAGCACGCCAAAGAGTGGGTCGAGCGCACCAATACCGAGATCAAGGTGGACTTTCCCAACCCCGCCTTCCCGCCCAAGGGCGCTCCCAGCACGCCGGTCAAGTAGTCCCGTCCCCGCGGTCGGTGGCGCAGGCTGTCCAGCCTGCTGAGCCGAGAGTCGTCTCGGCTTTTCCTTTCAGGTCCGGACCGGGGACATCCTGGACACTTCAGACCGGCAGCACGGTTGAAACCTTCGGTTGTTGAAAGGTGTTCGAGGCTGGGCATGGGGTGGAACCCCCGCGTGGGTGATTTTCAACCGAGCCGTTCGCAACTATGGCGGTGTAGTTCAGTCTCACAAGTTCGCAACGTGCCTCCGGAGCCTTGTATCAGGGCACGGCTTCAGCCGTGTCACCGCGAGATTTACTCAACGGGGCCTTTAGGCCCTGTCATGCCTCGCACGCCGGTGCCTGCGTTAGCATGAGAATTTCATGCCTACCGTTGCCGCTCCCGTCCTCAAAGGTTTCTGTGAGTCCATCCTTCTGGCTGCCGGTGTGCCGTCACACAAGGCGGCCATCGTCGCAGGTTCGCTAGTCGCCGCCAACCTGCGCGGCGTCGATTCGCACGGCATCCAGCTGTTGACCTTTTACGTCGATCAGTTGCTGGCCGGCGAAATGGATGCTGCCGC
Source organism: uncultured Solibacteraceae bacterium (assembly GCA_964654065.1). Lineage (GTDB taxonomy): Bacteria > Acidobacteriota > Terriglobia > Bryobacterales > Bryobacteraceae > Bog-375. The sequence goes on along the minus strand of CAZZHN010000177.1, from coordinate 6,627 downwards.
CGACGGCCGTGTCGTCTCCGAGAGCGGATCCTGCCTGTTGTTCGACGGCCAGAACGGCATCGGCCAGTGGATCGCGGAAACGTGCTGCGGGCACGCCGTCCGCCTCGCACGCCAGAACGGCGTGGCGCTGGTGACGGCGCGCGAATGCAACCACTTCGGAGCCTGCGCCTGGTGGGCGCTCAAGATGCGCGACGCAGGGCTGATCGGCATTGTCATGTGCAACGCCTCGCCCATCGTCCCACCCTGGCAGGGCAAAGCCGGCCGCTTCGGCACCAACCCCATCTGTATGGCGGTTCCCGGGCCGTGGTTGCTGGATATGGCCACCACCACCGTCGCTGCCGGCAAGGTTTTCAAGGCCTTCATTAACCACCAGCCGGAGATCCCGGCCGGCTGGGCATTCGATTCCGATGGCGTGCCGACCACCAGGACCGAGCAGGCCTACCACGGCATGCTGATGCCGCTCGGCGGCTACAAGGGCAGCGGCCTGGCATTCCTGGTGGAGATTCTCTGTTCCGTGCTGAGCGGCGGCGCCATGTCCGGCGAAGTAGGCGGTATCCGCTTCCGCGGAAAACGAGTGCGTTCCAGCCAGATGTTTCTGGCCATCGATATCGCCCGCTTCATGCCGCTCGAGGAATTTAACGCGCGCATGGAGCATCTTGTCGCCACGGTCAAGAGCGCGCCTCCTGCGCCCGGTTACGACGAGGTGCTCGTGGCGGGCGACCCGGAATGGCGCACGGAAGCCGAACGCCTCCGCAACGGCATCCCCATCTCCGACGGCAATTGGGAAACGCTGCTCAAAACCGCCGCCCGCGTGAAGGTCTCGCCGCCAGCGTAAACCCCGGTAGGAAAGACCATCGCCCTTCGTGGTCTGTCAACCTCGCCGGGGCACGAGTTTGATAGACGATGGTCTCGCTCGTCTGTCAGGGATCTCCCTCAACTGCCCGGCCCGCCGCTCGCGCCGGACCCTCTACTTGCGCCCGTAAACGACGTTGACTGACGTGTGCCCGCCCCCGCCGGCGACCGTCACATTCAGGCTGCGTCCGTTGTCCTCGGCCGCCACGATGGTGCCGCCGTCGGCCGAGTTCGCCACCAGATTGGCCTTCAACCCCATCTCGCTGATTTTGTCCTGGTAGAACTTCATCACGTCCTGCGGAGCATCGGACGTGGTGAAGCTGAAGGTGCCGCCCTCGCCCTGGTCGCTGGACCCGCTAAAGCCCATCTCGGGCTTGGATCCGGGATATGCGGGAATCCACGAAGGCAGCTTGCTGGCATCGCCGCCGATTTGCACGTTGGCCCCATTGTCCCCGCGGATGTTCATCCGAAAGCGGCCGCGCTGGACATCATTGAAGCTCATCGTCCATTGACGTCCGGTCCGCTTGTCGCGCATGGTGATGGTGTTGTCGCCTTCGTTGATGCGAACCATCTCCATGTTCGGGTTGAACGCCGTGATCATCCGGCTGGCGGCCAGGCCGGGATTGCTGTGCCAGAGCTCCGGATCGATGCCGGCCTCGTGGACTTTATGCATGACGAACATGCCGGCGCCCACCACGCCGATGGCGCCCAGCACGAACAGCCCAAGAATGATCACCAGGATCCATACGATGGGGCTGGTCTTGCGCTGTCCCGGCATGACCGGCGGCGCGGGAGGCGGCGGGGCCGCCTGGTAGGAAGGGGCCTGGTAAGGCGGCGGTTGAACCGGCGGAGGCGCCGCAGCCGGCGACTGCTGCCCCGCCGCGCTCAACGGCGTTCCACATTGGGTACAGAATGCGCCGCTTACCTTGGCGCCGCAGGTCGTGCAAAAGGCCATAATTCCTCCGACCGGCTTACTGTACGACAAAACCGCCGTGCCCGGCAATGGGGATCTCGTGGAGCAGGCTGTCCAGCCTGCTGGGCCGAGAGTCGTCTCGGCTTTTCCTGTCAGGCGCCTGCCGTTCCAAACCCCGGTAACGCCGGCGGTCTTGCCGCCGGTGTCGAGAGAATTCACCCGCCCCGCAGCGCCTGGGTTAACCGCTCATCGACGACAGGAATTCGCCGTTGCTGCGCGTCTTGCCCAGCTTATCGAGCAGCAACTCCATCGTCTCCACCGGCGACAGCGGATTCAGAACACGCCGCAGGATGAAGACGCGGTTGAGCTCCTCTTTCGGCAGCAGCAGCTCTTCCTTGCGCGTGCCGCTTTTGTTGATGTCGATGGCGGGGAACACGCGCTTGTCCACCAGCTTGCGCTCCAGGTGGATTTCCATGTTGCCGGTGCCTTTGAATTCTTCGAAAATCACGTCGTCCATGCGGCTGCCGGTGTCGATCAGCGCAGTCGCGATGATGGTCAGTGACCCGCCCTCTTCGATGTTGCGCGCCGCGCCGAAGAAGCGCTTGGGCCGCTGCAAGGCGTTGGAATCGACGCCGCCCGACAGCACTTTGCCGGAGGGCGGAACGATGGTGTTGTACGCGCGCGCCAGGCGGGTGATCGAATCCAGCAGAATCACTACGTCGCGTTTGTGTTCCACCAGCCGCTTGGCCTTCTCGATGACCATCTCGGCCACCTGCACGTGCCGCGTGGCGGGCTCGTCGAACGTGGAGCTGATCACTTCGCCGCGCACGCTGCGCTGCATGTCGGTGACTTCCTCGGGACGCTCATCAATCAGCAGCACGATCAGCGTCACCTCGGGGTGGTTGGTGGTGACGGAGTTGGCGATCGCCTGCAGCAGCATCGTCTTGCCGGTGCGCGGCGGCGAAACAATCAGCCCGCGCTGCCCCTTGCCCACCGGCGTCAGCAGGTCCATCACCCGGCCGGAAAAGTTCTCCCGCGTGGTCTCCAGCTTCATCCGCTCATTCGGATACAGCGGCGTGAGGTTGTCGAAGAAGATCTTGTTGCGCGCTTCCTCGGGCGGCTCGAAATTGATCGCATCCACCTTGATCAGCGCGAAGTACCGCTCGCCTTCCTTGGGAGGCCGGATCTGGCCGGAAATGGTGTCGCCGGTGCGCAGATCGAAGCGGCGGATTTGCGACGGCGAAACATACACATCGTCCGGACCGGGCAGATAGTTGTACTCCGGCGCGCGCAGGAAGCCGAAGCCGTCGGGCAGGCATTCCAGCACGCCCTCGGAGAAAATCAGGCCGGACTTCTCGGCCTGGGTCTGGAGGATTTTGAAGATCAGCTCCTGCTTGCGCAGACCGGCCGCTCCGGCAATTCCCATGTCCTTGGCAACCTGGTTCAGCTTCTGGATACTCATATCCTTGAGCTCCACCAGGTCGAGCGTGGGCGTGCCGTTCTTGGCGTTCTGCGCGGCATGCTTGCGCCGCTGCGCGCCCGGCCCTGTGTCGCTCAGATGCGTGCCGGAAGCCGGCGCCTCCGCCGGTTTGGCTTCGGCCGTTTGGGCTTCCGCCGCCTTGCCATCCGCGGACTTGGCTTCCCCTTCCGCCTTGGACGGCTCCGGCTTGGGCGGAGCCGCCACCGCGGCGGCTTTGGGCGCTCGTTCGCTGTGCGCCTTGGACGGGCGCTCGGAGGCGTCGGTCTTCTCCGGGGTTGTTTCGTTTGCCGCGCCGTCAGCGGCGGCGGCGGTTTCTGGGGCAGGGGGCGCCACGGCGGCGGCCTGCTTTTCGGTGGGTTTTTCCTGCGGTGGGACGTTGCCTACCGTGTTTGGAGTGTCTTCGTGATTGCTTGCCAAATTTCCCTCGCTCCCCGGCCGGTTGCGGCCGAGAACGGCAGCGGCTCCGCGCCTTCCTGGCGGATGTTGCGGATGCCGTGCTCTTGCTCCGACTGATTCAACTTATCGATCTTGGTGGCCACCACCAGGTACGGTCTGCCCCGGTCCTCCAGCCACCGTTTCAGCAGGAGGTCGTTCTCCATCCATCCGCGGCGGGGGTCAAGGACCAGGCAGGACAATCTTAAGGTTCCCCTCGTTTCGAGATAGTGCTCGATCAACTTTTTCCACTCCAGCGTCAGCCGGAGAGGGGCCCGGGCGTAACCATATCCGGGAAGATCGACGAAATAAAAAGCTCCGTCAATGCGGTAAAAATTGATGGTCTGTGTTCGACCCGGTGTGTTGCTGGTGAATGCCAGCCGTTTCTGCCCTGTGAGGGCATTAATCAAGCTGGATTTCCCTACGTTGCTTCTCCCTAGAAATGCGACTTCCGGCAGCCGGTCTCGGGGAAACAGTTCCGCGGAACCGGCGCTGACTACAAACTCGGATGTCAATTAATAGTGTAGCTTGTTTCCCGTCCCGCAAATGGGCTCCCGCGTCACGGGCGCCCGCCGCGGCGGCGAGCATCCAAGCGGCTCCTAGTGCGCTAAACCCTGCTCGATGGCCGGCACGTCGACCGAAGCAACCGCCGCCATCGGCAATGCCACCACTTCGCGTTCCAGCGCGATCTTCAAAACCTGGTCCATCGACTCCACGAAGTTGATCTTCATGGTTTTCTTGATGGCGTCCGGAATGTCCGGCAGATCCTTCTCGTTATCGTGCGGCACAATGGCTTCCAGGATGCCGTGGCGATGCGCCGCCATCAGCTTCTCCTTCAGTCCCCCAATCGGCAGCACCTTCCCGCGCAGCGTGATTTCACCGGTCATCGCCACGTCGCAGCGCACCGGGATTCCCGTCAGCGCGCTGCAAATCGAGGTCGCCAGCGTAATGCCCGCGGACGGACCGTCCTTGGGAATCGCTCCCTCGGGCACGTGGATGTGAACGTCGAGATTGCGGTAGAAATCGCGCGGCAGGCCAAACGTCGTGGCCCGCGAACGGATATAGCTCATCGCCGCTTGCGCCGATTCCTGCATCACCTCGCCCAGCTTGCCCGTGATCGTCAGCTTGCCTTTGCCTTCCATCAGCGTGCACTCGGTGGTCAGCAGCTGCCCGCCCACTTCCGTCCATGCCAGGCCGACCGCGGTGCCGACTTCGTTCTTCTTCTCCGCCAGCAGGTCGCGGAACTTCCAGGGGCCCAGCAACTCCGGCAGCTTGTCCCCGTCAATCACCGCCTTGTCCGGCGGCGTTTTGTCTTTGCCGCCCTGCGCGTTCACCACCTGGCGGGCCACTTTGCGGCACACGTTGCCGATCTCCCGCTCCAGGTTCCGCACCCCGGCCTCGCGGGAATAATACTGGATCAGGCCGTTCAGGCCCGTATCGTTAAATTCGACCTGCTCGGAGCTCAGGCCGGTGGCCTCCATCTGCTTGCGCACCAGGAAGCGCCGGGCGATTTCCATTTTCTCCAGTTCCGTGTAGCCGGAAAGACGGATCGTCTCCATCCGGTCCTGCAGCGCCGGCGGAATCGTGTGCAGCACGTTGGCGGTGGCGATAAAGAACACTTGGCTGAGATCGTACTCCACGTCCAGGTAGTGATCCACGAACATGTAGTTCTGCTCGGGGTCGAGGACCTCCAGCAGCGCTGCCGAAGGATCGCCGCGGAAATCCATCGACATCTTGTCCACTTCGTCCAGCATGAACACCGGGTTCCGCGTGCCCGCCTTCTTCATCATCTGGATGATCTGGCCGGGCAGGGCGCCGATATACGTGCGTCGGTGGCCGCGGATTTCCGCTTCATCGCGCACGCCGCCCAGCGACAGGCGGATGAACTTCCGGCCCGTGGCCTTCGCGATCGACATGCCCAGCGAGGTCTTGCCCACTCCGGGAGGCCCGACGAAGCATAGAATGCTCCCCTTGGGGTTCTTCACCAGGCGCCGCACGGCAAGGAATTCGAGGATGCGCTCCTTGATCTTCTCCAGGCCGTAGTGGTCGCTTTCCAGCACCTTCTCGGCGAACTTGAGGTCGCGGATTTCCTTCGACTTCTTCTTCCACGGCACCGCCAGCAGCCAGTCCAGGTAGTTGCGGCTCACGGTGGATTCGGCCGACATCGGCGGCATGTTCTCCAGCCGCTTCAGTTCCGCCATCGCTTTTTCCAGCGCGTCCGCCGTCATGCCGGCGGTCTCGATGCGCTTCTTCAGCTCGTCGATTTCGCTTTTTTCGCCGCGCCCCAGCTCTTTCTGGATGGCCTTGATCTTCTCGTTGAGGTAATACTCTTTCTGCGCCTTTTCCATCTGGCGCTTTACGCGGCCCTGAATGGTGCGGTCTACATTCAGTTTCTCGATCTCGATGTCGAGCATTTCCGCCACCCGCGTCAGCCGGTCCACCGGGTCGAAGATTTCCAGCAGTTCCTGTTTTTCCTCAATGGTGAGCTGCAGGTTGGCGCCCACCGTGTCCGATAGTTTGCCCGGATCGTCGACGCGGATCGCCGCGATCATCTGCTCGTAGTTCAGGTTCTGGCTCAGCTTCACGTACTGGTCAAACAGGCCCGTCACACGGCTGATCAGCGCGTCCAGTTGCGGCCCCGGCTCCACTTTATAGCTGGCCGTGCGCAGGACCACGCGCAGGAAGCCTTCGTCGGCAGAAACCGACACCACCTTGCCGCGCTCCACGCCCTCCACCAGCACCTTGATGTTGCCGTCCGGCAGCTTGAGGCTCTGTACGATATTGACGACGCAGCCGACCGTGTAGATCTCGTTGGGCTTGGGATCGTCGATCGAAGCGTCGTGCTGCGTGGCGAGAAAGATCTTCTTGTCGCCCGTCATCGCTTCCTCGAGCGCACGCACGCTCTGCTCGCGGCCCACCACGAACGGAGTCATCATGTACGGAAAGATGA
>CAZZHN010000176.1:0-9741 GCA_964654065.1 uncultured Solibacteraceae bacterium | reverse complement strand
ATTGCGGGGATACTGTTCGTTCCCGCGGCAAGCGCGTGCGGCTATCCAACACAGCTGCAAGGTCTCACAATTCAGCAACTCCAGCAGAATCCCCAGAACCCGCTGGAGGCAGCTTCCTCCGTAAGTCTTGCTCGCGACCAGCGCGCCGCATCAAGGGGGAGCGGCGTGTCGATCGTGGGGATGTGGAGCATCCAGTTTATTTCCGAGGGCAACACGGCCCATAGTCCAGGCATTCCGGATGGAGCCGTGATTGACTTCGGATATGTCCAGTGGCACAGCGACGGAACTGAATTAATGAATTCAGGCGGCCGCGCCCCGGCCACGGAGAATTTTTGTATGGGGGTATGGCAGCAAACTGGACCCTCCACATACGTGCTCAACCATTTTGCCCTGAGTTACGACGCCACAACGGGACTGTTGAACGGAAAGGCCAACATTGCGGAAACGATTACCCTGTCCCCTGGCGGGACCAAGTACAGCGGCACGTTTACGATCACTGAATTCGATACCAACGGAAACGAGGTCGACAGCGTGACCGGCCAGATTGCTGCCGACCGGATAACGGTGGACACGACGACCCCCTGAGACGGGACTGACCGGACGGGATGGACGAATCGCCGCAGGGCGGTGAGGCGAAAGCCTAGCCGCCTTCCGCGCCAAAAACGGCGTTTGTCCCGGAAGTCGGCCGGCGCCGAGTTGGCTGGAGCGCGGCGCGTCATGATACGGAGAAAGCGTGGTCATCCGAATGAGCATTGCTCCGGAGCGCTGGAAGGAAATTGAGGAACTGTATCACGCCTCCGTGGACCAAGCGCCGGAGATACGAGACGCGCTTCTCAAGAAAACGAGTCCCGAAGTTCGCGAGATCGTTCAACGGTTATTGTCACAGGAAGAGACGGGCATCCTTGACCGGCCGGCCTGGGAGTAGCAGCCTAACCCGCGGCGTCGCGGCAACCGAAATGGAGTACATGAAATGGGGCGCATTGCTTTCGGTTCCGCGGATGTGCTAATTTTCGGGTCATCTGCCTATGACTGTGCGCTAGCCGCAGTCCGGACGAACTTTCCAATCATTGCGGTCGCGGTGTCTCTCGTCGCATTCCCATTTCAATCCATTGGAGCGAACAGTCATGTTCTTGGAATCACTGGGGGCGGACGCTGCCCTCCATAATGTCTTTCAATCCTATGCTGCGCGGCGGCTCGTGCTGGCCCGTGTGGCCGTTTCGCTGCGGGACCAGTACCGCCTGTTCACCGCGGCGGGTGAACTTCCGGCGGAAGCCTCCGGGGCGTTATGGCATCGAACACCCTACCGCGCTGGCATGCCTGTGACCGGTGATTGGGTAGCTGCACGGATCGCCGATCCGGACCTGCGGAAAACGCCGTCCGATAATAGTAAATATCGCTTGCGCTTCATGCGAGTTTCTAAGTACGCCGTTCCAGCCAGCGGAGCCATCCAAGCGGTCAGATCGCCGGAACGGAAGTGCTCCGGAAGAATGTTGGCTCTAATTCGCTTCACTCCTCTCGTAGCGCCACCGTGCATTCGACCGCCAAAGCCCGCCGCAGCGGAACGAAGGCCGCCACCGGCGTAACAGCCAGAATGACCAGGGCTGAGAGCGCCAGCGTCATGGGATCCCGAGCACTGATCTGAAACAGTAGGAGCTTTAGGAATCGGGCTAGCAGGAGGCTGGCCCCGAGTCCGACTCCCAGCCCCGCCACCACGGGAATCAGGCTCTGAAAGAGAACGAGGGCGCCGATTTGCATCGGGCGCGCTCCAACCGCCACGCGGATGCCGATCTCGCGGACGCGCGAGGCCACCACGGCCGAGAGGACGCTATAGATGCCGGCCAGCGCCAGCAGGAGCGCCAGGCCCGCGAATACGGAGAGCAGAAGGGTGTTGAACTTGCGCTGCGATTGCCACTCGTCCACCCAATGGTCGAGTGGCCAAACCGTATCAATAGTCAGGGCGCGGTCCAGGCCATACACGGCCTTGCGAATCGCGCTCGCGGCGGCCTCTGCGCCACCGATTGTGCGCACGATCAGCGATGCGTTCCGATTGCCCAGGTTGGGCCAGAAAATCTGCGGCCTTGGTCCGTTTTCGGCTCCCAGCGCGCGGTAGTCCGCCACCACGCCTACTATCTGGCAGGCGCGCGTCTTGTCGGAGCCGAGCAGCCGTTGGCCGATCGCGTTCCCGCCCCGAAAAAACTGGTGCGCCAACGCCTGGTTCACGACGCAAAAGCCCTCGCCGCCTTTCGGATTCGCGAAGGCTCGCTCGGTTGCCTCCAGATCCGCATCGGTCAGCGGGCGGCCCGTGAGAATCGGCAACCGCAGCAGTGCTAGGTAGTTCGGGCTGGTGTTCGCGAAGTCGGCGATCGGCAGGGCGTCCAAAGGCGGATCCGGCCTACCCGCAATGTAGAAATTACCCGCCGAAACACTGTGCAGGGGCAGGTTGTCGGCTACGGCGGCGGCGGTCACGCCGGGCAGGCTCCGTGCCTGGTCCAGCAGAGCCCGGAAGAACCGCGAACGGCTGGCCTCATCGGGGTAGCGTTTTTCCGGCAGTCCGACGTCGGCCACTTCGAGGTGAGCGGTTTGGAAGCCGATGCCGGTCTCGACCAGATTCTGAAAGCTGCGGATCATCAGGCTGGCGCCGGTCAGCAGCACCAGCGCCAGAGCCACTTCCGTGGCAACGAGGAACTCGCTGGCCGGCTTGCGCCCGGCCGAAGCACCCCAGCCTCCGCCGGCCCTCAGGGCGCCCTGGATGTCGGACCGCAAGGCGACGACAGCCGGCGCAAGACCGCACATTATTGCCGCTAAGACTGCGACGGCTGCCGTGAAGGCCAGCACCGTCCCATCGATCCTAATCAATTCGGGCCGCTGGATATCTGGCGGCTTCAGCGTGAGTATCAGCTTCAGCGACGCCTGAGCGAATGCCAAGCCCAACGCGGCACCCGCGCCCGATATCAGCAAGCATTCCGTCAGAACGTGGGCCACGACACGAGCGCGGCCGGCTCCCAGGGCCAGGCGGATGGCCGTCTCGCGGGAGCGCAATGTGGCTCGCACCAAAGTGAGGTTGGCGAGGTTCGCGCAGGCGATCAGGAGCAGGGATCCCACCGCTGCCAGCAATACGTAAAGCGCACGATGCAGCTTCGGAGACGTGTCCTCCGACTCGAAAGTGGACACCGCGGCGCTCCAGCCCTCGTCGAGCCGCGGATTCGACTTGGCCAACTGCGCCGCGATTGTGGCCATCTCCGCCCGGGCCTGAGCCAGCGTGATGCCGGCTTTGAGCCGCGCCGCGACTAGCAATTGCCGCTGACTATCATCACCGGGCGTCTTGAACAGGCACGAAAGCGGAACCCACACATCCGGTCTAAGTTGATCGTCACCTTCATCGGTTGAGGGCAGGTGAAACCTAGGCGGCAAGACCCCCACCACCGTGTAGACAGATTCGCCCAGCGTAATCGAGGCTCCCAGAGCGGTGGCCGCGCGCTGAAAACAACGCTCAAAGTACTCGTCGCTGAGTACCGCGACCAGGTCGCTGGCGTGCTCCTCCGCCGGTCCAAAGAGGCGGCCCAGGCGCGCGCGCGCGCCCAGCATGGGGAACAGGTTGGCTGCCCCGAACCCAACCGCCACCGAGCGGGTCTCTCCGTTCACGATCTCGTTCATCGGCCGCTGCTGAAAGGCCGCCATACTTTCGAAAGCTGTGTTATGGCGCTTCCACTCGAGGTAGTTCGTGCGCGCAACGCGCATGCGCGCGAAGAGTGGGTCTGATGCAGTGGGGAAACGTTCCCGAACGAATACCAGACGGGATAGTTCGGGGTAGGGCAGCGCCTTGAGAACGACGGACGAAATGATACTGAAGATGGCCGTGTTGGCACCAATCCCAAGCGCAAGGACCAGGATGCACGTCCAAGAGTACGACTGAGCTTTGGCAAGACTGCGCAGGGCGAAGCGCACTTCGTCGACGATTGCCTTCATTACGCATTCATGGTAACGCTCACCGGCAACTTCGGCAGATCTGGGAAGACTGCTCTCTGAAGTGCGCATCGATCCAGCGGTTTCGTCTACGAACGTGGCACGGGGCGGTTCGCAGTTCTACGAACTCGCTACTACAAGCTTTCAGGAAACGGGGCGGAGGGGCAGCGACTTCCCGGCCGCTGTAGTCCACACGCGCATCGTTTGCGTAGAGAAGTGTCCGATAAAAGCGAATATCGTCCGAGCAAATTGGGTTCCTGCACCGGCAATCAAACGTGTCAGGGCTGAACGGTCGGCACACTTCGCTCATTTCGAAGGCGGTGTTTCCGGCACTCGGCATGACCATCTGTAGACGGTCAAGCCTCCGACTCCAAACAACACGCCAAACATCGCGGCCGAGATAGGGCCGGTGAATAGAATCCAACTCTGGCCTTGGATCGATTCGGGGTGCCTTAGCCCGATGCCTGCACCGCCACCATAGCCCCAACGGCGATGGCCGTAATATCAATCAGGATCGGGGATTCACTGTTTCAGTGAGCACCCGGCTCATCGAGCAGCTGAATGGAGGAAGCGGGGCCGAGATCGGGATTTTCCCACTGGCTCAGTGCCCAGACAATTTTCTTGTCCGGCGTCACCTCCAGCAACTGCACCGACCCGGGCCATCGTTTCGGGTCTTTCACGCTGTTGGGACACCAGTTGGCGATGACCGTGTTGCCGTTGGCGAGGCGGCGCGCCTCCTGAAAGTGGAACAACCTATATAGTGGCGCATCCTTCTGCGAAAACTGCCAGACCACTTCGCCTTGTTTGTTCACTTCGAGCACGGCTGCTGGGTAGGTCGTGATCAGCGTGTTGCCGTCGCCGAGCCGCTCCGCAGACCACGGGACATCGACGCGATAAGTCCAGATTGCCTTTCCATCCCCATCGTATTCGACGACTTTGCCATCGTCCAGATGCGCAGCCAGAAAGGTGCCGTCCGGGGTCAGGCGGACGCGCCGGAATTGCAGATGCGGTTTGTCCGGCCGCGGAACTGGTAGCTGCAGTTCCTTTTTAGTCAGGCGCTCGTGGGTATTGATGAGCATCAATTTCGCCGGATTGCCATTCTGCATTACCAGCACACGGTCGGGCTCTACAGCCTGTATCGAATGGATCTCCGCGCCTGCGGGCGCCTGCATCTCCCAGATGATCTTCTTTTCCGGGGTGATTTCGGCCGCGCCCGTTTTACTTGAGAAAACGATGTTGCCGTTCGCGCGCATCGCCGCGTCGCCCAACTCCTGCGTGACGCCGCCATCGAGGTTGGTCGGGATTGAATATGTCCAGGCCAGTTTGCCGCCGCGGACCAGGTACAGCGTCTGCTCCGGTTTCCGGTGATCCCACTCGCCGGTGAGCAGAAACGAGTGCTGCGCCAGACCCAGGCCGGGCAGAACGGCGGGACCGTACACGTCGTCGAGAATCTGAATGGTCGTGGAAGGCCCTAGGTCCGCGGGCGGCGACCAGGAACGCAGCGCCCATACGACTTTCTTGTCCGGCGTAAGCTCGATGGCCTGCACCGGTGCGTTATTCGGGTCTAGAGTCTCCGACCACTGATTGAACCAATTGTTGACGATCGTGTTTCCGTTCGGCATTCGCGTCGCGTTCTGAACGTTGGTGATCCTGTACTCGGGGCTGTCGGCAGGCGTCCATTCCCAGACGGTCTCGCCCTTGCGATTGATCTCGCGCACGAACTTCTCATGGCCGCCGGCGATCAGGATATTACCATTCGCAAGCGGCTTGGCCGACCAGCAGTTTGAAACGGGATAGGACCAGAGGACACGACCGTCTAAGTCATATTCGATGACCTTGTGCGCGTCCATGTGTGCGACAAGAATTGTCCCCCCGGCAGTCAATCGCGCCTGCCGGAACTGGCCGTGGACGCTGTCGGGGTTGCCCGCGGCCAACTCGAACTGGTGTTCCAGCCTGCCGGTGGCTTTGTTGACGGCCACAAACTTCGCGGGGTTCCCGTTCTGGATATACCAGACACTGCCGGTGCCGATGGGCTGCGCGGTGTGGATCTCCGTTTGAGGTGGTGCGTCGAGATTCCAGACCACCTTCTTGTCGAGCGTGATTTCCGTGATGCCGAATTGGTGCGCAAACAGAATGTCGCCGTTCGGCTCCATGACCGCATCGCTGATCTCTCCGCGGCCTGCGTGAGTATAAGTCCAGACGACTTGACCGCCGCGAACAATGGAAATGCGTTCTTCCTTCGCCTCTCCGGCGTAAAAGAAATCGTGACGCGCCAGACCCTCGCCGGGCAGTACGGCCGGAGCCTGGAGAGGACTGCTCGCCTGCCCTCCCATACTCCCCGGCCTATCCTGTGCGGCACAACGGTCGCTAAATAGAAGAACAGTCAGGCCGGCGAATGCCAGCCAGCAGAAGGGAGTCGATCTCATCAGAATCATGTTCCCACAGCCGCGAAGAGACGGCTTTGGATGGGAGATCCACTGGCGCTACTACCGATAACAAACCATATCGTTCTCTGAAAAAGCGGCGGCGGCCGCAGACTGATAGGCATCCCTCAGTGCACGTACGGTGCAAGTCTGCCGGAGTTGCCTGAATGGTTGCCGTCCAGCCCCGACGCCACGGCTTGGGGCCATTCGGCGGGCGTCTCTCAGAGTCCTGCAAGGGTCGCGCTCTTGGTTAATTGCCCAGGCAGGCGCAAGCGCAGGTCGAGTGGCTGGAGCTGTTGTGGCACACTAAATGGCGTGGGTCGATCATTGTGAGACCACAAGCGGCACCTTTCGCGCGCATTAGCTTGCAGACCCTAGTAAGGCAGGCTTTTTTGCTGTTCCTTATGGCGGCGTGCGGACTGCTGGGCCAGACCGCAGCGCCGCCGCCTCTCGTCCATTTGTATCCGGTCGCGTTAGATTCGCGCGGGGAGTCGGTGAAGGACTTGGCGGCCATCGATTTCAGGATCACGGACGAAGGCAAAGCCCAGACGATTTTCTTCCTTCGCGGCCTGGTGGAACCAACCCACCCGTTGGGACCGCACGAATACTCGAACCGCCCCAGCGGCGTGATGCCGCACGCGACAGCAATTCTTTTTGACCTGATGAATGAGTCGGAAGCGAACCGGATCGATACATGGCACAACCTGGCCAAATTAATTCCTCAACTCGCGCCGAGCGGTCCGTTATATTTTTACCTTCTGAATCTGTATGGAGATCTGGTGCCGGTACACGGGATTGGACCCGAGCTTGCAGGGAATGCCTCCTGGCTACAGACATTCGAGGAAGACCTTAATAAAGCGGTGAAGGCAGCCTCCCGAGCCCGGCCCGCAGGGATAGACCGGGAAGATCGCACCAAAAAAACCTACCACGAACTCGAAGTACTGGCGAACCAACTGGCCTCGTTACCGGGCCGGAGCGATATTGTTTGGATCACCAGCGTCATGCCCAGCATCACGAATTCGATCCCATGCGATGGAGATTGGGTCGATTGCGGGCTCTATGTCGCGCACACTGCTGTGACGCTGGAACGCGATGGAGTGGCGGTAAATCCGGCCTCCTTCAGCGGCGTTGTGGAGCCGGCCGCCGGCTATGACCTGGAACAGATTGCGCTGTTGACTGGCGGCCGTACCTATTTCGGCACACCGATTCGCGACGTGGTGCAACAGCTCGCCCGCAATTCCGCCAATGCCTACGAGATTGCCTATGCGCCGGCGCCGCAGAATTGGGACAATAGATTCCACAACGTGCGATTAACCTGCGAACGCAAGGGAATCAAGGTGCAGGTCCAAGAGCGATACTACGCGTTGCCGGATTCGCGCTCCAGCCAGGAGCGGCAGAGCGAGGCGCTCCAAGCCGCCGAGTACCGGCCCTCCGACACCTCTGATATCGGGCTGCGCGTGAAAGTCTCGCCCGCCGCGAAAGGTGTACATCTGGAGATTCGTGTTGATCCGGCGGACTTACTGCTGCGCGAGCAAGACGGCAAGTTCGTCGGCGCCATAATGATGTTGCTCTCGGATCGCGGCGCCGCGGAACGGTCGGAAAGCGGCGGCCTGAGGCTCCGGCATCTGACAGATCCGGCTTTATCGATCATCAGTCTGGACCTCACCAATGACCAGCATGGTCTGTTCATGAAGAATGGGTTCCCCATTTCGCAAGACCACGCCATCGGTGCGCAGATCGAGCGGGTGCGCATCATCGTGATCGATCAGAACACCAACCACGTAGGCTCGGTAACGGTCCCGGTCCGATAGACTCAGTGCCGGCCGACTAGGCCGTGCGATACACCGGCACCTCAGGCGTGCTCGGAGCGGTGCCGATATTGAATATTAACGCGCACGCGGGAGCCTACGCCGTTCATGCCTGGATCGGGCCCATTCAGCCTTTGGCGCCAAACAATGGCCTCTGTTGACCAGCGACGGATTGAGGTTCGGACGGATTGTAGTTGGGGAAAGCTGATACACTCCCATCAAAGTGAACGTCACAAAACCCCTGTTGCTGGCATCATTGTTTCTCTCCTCTGCAAAAACGTTCGCCCAGTCAGTCGATGAAGAGCCCGCGGCAGTTGTCGAGCTTGGCGCGGCCGCCAGTTGGAATCTCAAAGACGGCGGATCGAGCGTCGGCCCTGACGTCGCGGTTGAAATTACGCCGATAGAGAATTGGCTAGAGCTTGAGGCGGGTATCACGCCTCTCTTCAGCGGTCACTCGGCAGAATGGGATATCGATCTTCTGTTTAAGAAGCCGTGGACCCTTTCCAAAAAAGTGGAATTTATGTTCGGGGTTGGCCCGGAGTGGGTTCATACGCGGGAACACAGCATGACGACGAACTCCGTCGGCGGTGAAGTCGTGCTGGATTTTATGTTCTGGCCCTCCGCCAGGCACCGACTGGGTTGGTACCTCGAACCGGCCTGCGAGTACAACTTTGGGCGAGGACATGAGCGATCAATTGGCATAAGCGGTGGCCTACTGATCGCGATCCCAAAATCAAGGCGCAAGACCAACACAGCCCCATAATCGAGCATATTTACTAGCGATATCAGGTCTTATCATTCACTGGAGTGCAGGGGCCGCATGGGGACCGCGAAACCCTCGGACCGGCCCGCGTGCCCACCCTTGTCATGAAGGCGGTTAGATTAAGCTGCCCTCAGGCGACCGGGTGTTTGCGGAACCGCCAGAAACCGCCTCCACCGAGTCCAATCAGTAAGGGCCACGTGGTTGGTTCCGGTGTCGACGACCCATTAGACGTGACATCGAAGGCACCAAGCCCAGGTCCGTCACCGGTCCAGGTTGAGCCTCCATTCGCTGAGACCAGAATTGTGCCGCTTCCAACCTGGTTGCTCCAATCCCACACGTTGAAACTGTTGTCCGAACCGCTCAGCGGGCCGAGAACCATGAAGTACTCGTGGCCGCCAATTAGGGTCACTCCCGTGATACCAGAAACCGAAACCAAACCGCAGCACGTTCCCGCGGACGTGCTGGTGGACAGGCTCCAGTAGGCGTTGGCTAACTGGACGCCAGGGTCACCGCCGGCACTCACTGTCCAGATGCTGGCATAGAACGTGTTGAGACCCGACGAATTGGCCACAGCCAGATCGATCCCGGTCACCGGAAGGCTACCAGTACCCGACACGGTGAACCCGTCTGCAAATATACTCTCGGCCTGAAAGGTGCTGCCGGAGCCCGATATGATCCATGCACCACCGCCATAGACGTCACCCGGGGGCCCCAGGTCGCTGAACAGCGTGACCTGACCGGGGTTTTCTGTACCAGTCGATTAGAGAGACTGGGAGACAGAAAG
>CAZZHN010000175.1:0-9791 GCA_964654065.1 uncultured Solibacteraceae bacterium | reverse complement strand
GCCGCCTGGTGGAGCGGGCAGGAAGGCTCGCTGCTGTTCTGGATGTGGCTGCTGTCCACGTACACAGCGGTGGTAGCCTTTACCAATCGCCGCCGGCATCGGGACATGATGCCGTGGGTGCTAGCGATCCTCACCACGATCGAAATCTTCTTTCTCACCCTCAACAATTTCGTAGCTAACCCCTTTAAGCTGCTCGCCAACGAAGGGCTGATCGTCAAAGTGCCGGACGGCAGCGGCCTGAGCCCGGTGCTGCAATACCCCGCCATGGCGATCCACCCGCCGATGTTGTACCTGGGATACGTAGGTTTTGCGGTGCCGTTTGCCTTTGCCATGGGCTCGCTGATCACGCGGCAGAAGGGCGATAGCTGGATCTTCACCACGCGCCGCTGGACCCTGGTGACGTGGCTGTTCCAGGGCACCGGCGTCATGCTCGGCGCTGGATGGGCGTATCACGTGCTCGGGTGGGGCGGCTACTGGGGATGGGATCCGGTGGAGAACGCTTCTCTGCTGCCGTGGTTGAGCGGCACGGCGTTCCTGCACTCGGTGATGATGCAGGAAAAGAAGGGCATGATGAAGGTATGGAACATGGTCCTGATCGCGACTACGTTCTTCCTGTGCATCCTGGGCACATCGATGACGCGCGGTGGCCTGGTGCAATCGGTCCATGCGTTCGCGCAGTCCGAAATCGGCAAATATTTCGTGACGTTCCTGGCCATTGGCGTTGCCGCCACGGCTTACTTGATCATCGACCGGCTGGACTACCTGAAGAGCGAGGCGCAGCTGGAATCGGTGATCTCGCGCGAATCGAGCTTCCTTTTTAATAACCTGATTCTGCTGGCGAGCTGCTTCGCGGTACTGTGGGGCACTTTGTTCCCGAAAATCTCGGAGGCGATCTCCGGCGACCAGATTTCGCTGGATGCCGACTGGTACAACCGCCTGATGGTACCCATCGGTCTGTTCCTGCTGTTCCTTACCGGTGTCGGCCCGCTATTCGCATGGCGGCGGACGTCGACCGACCGACTGCGCCGCAACTTCCAGTGGCCCGGGATCGCATCGCTGGCGCTGGTCGGCGGCCTCTTCGCGGCCGGAATCCACAAGCCCTATGCGCTGATTTCCTTTGGATTCTGCCTGTTTGTAGCGCTCACGGTGATCGTCGAGTTTTATAAGGGCGCCAACTCCATCGCCGGCCGAACCGGCATGAACCTGTTGCGCGCGACATTCGAACTGACCCACCGCAACACGCGCCGTTACGGCGGCTACCTGGTACACATGGGCATCGTATTGATCTTCATCGGCTTCACGGGCCAGGCCTTTGACCAGAAGGACGTGAAGGAAATGAACCAGGGTGACACGATGCGCATCGGACATTACGCGCTGCGCCTGTCAAACCTGGAGCAGGGCGAGAACGCCAATTACATGTGGTATCGCGGCACCTTCGAAGTCTCGAAGGACGGCCAGCCGCTGGGAATCCTGCAGCCGGAAAAGCGGCTCTTCAAAGCCAGCAAGGAGAGCACCTCTGAGGTCGCCATCCGGACGCGCCTCAATGAGGACCTGTACGTCAATTTCGGCGGCATGTCCGACGACAGCCAGCGCGCGGTGATTCAGGCGTTCGTCAACCCTCTGGTGGCGTGGGTGTGGATCGGCGGCCTGGTGCTGATCGGCGGCACGCTCATCTGCCTGGTGCCAAGCAAGGTAAAAATGCAGTACGCGCGTACCCAGGTAGTGGGGATCGCCAAACAACATGTCGACTTGCCAGCGAAACAGTAGGGTGGCGGAGGGTCAAAGCGGGCGCGAAGAAATGTCGAGACGACTCTCGACACGGCAGGCAGGACTGCCTGCGCCACGGTGGCTGGCATGGGCCGTGGCTTTGCTGCTTGTTTGCGCCAGTATGGCCCTGGCACAGACGGCTTCAGAAAAGCCCAGCCCGGATGTGCGGCGCGTGGGCCAGCGGTTGGCATGTAAGTGCGGCTGCAAAGACTCGGTTGCCACCTGCGCCATGCTGGAGTGCGGCTTCTCCAAGCCCGCCAAGGAGCGCATCGCCCGGATGCAGGCAGCGGGCTTCTCCGACCAGCAGATCACTGACGCTTTCGTCCGCGACTACGGCCCCGGCATCTATCTCGCCCAGCCCAGCGCCTTCGGCTGGACGGTGCCCTATATTGCGGCCGGCTTCGGTTTGCTAGTGATTTGGCTTTTCATCAAGAAGTATCGAAAATCGCAACCATTAGTTGAACTCGGCCCCGTGGCCATAGACGACCCGGCGCTGGAGAAATACAAGGACCAGATCGAGAAGGATCTGGCCAACCTGGAGTAAGATTCTGGCGTGATCATTCCTATTGCCTCCGTGCTCGCCGTCGCCGTCATCGCGTTCATCCTGGTTGTCAGACCAAAAGACTTACCGCCGCCGGAACCTGACGATCCATTTGCCCATCTGGACGAGCGCAAGACAGCTATTTATGAAAACCTGCGCGACCTGCAGTTCGAATACCGGGTGGGCAAGCTCTCGGATATCGACTATCAAAAGACCAAGAAGGATCTGCAGACTGAACTGGCTACAGTGATGGCCGAGGTCGACCGAGTGCGTGCAGGCTTGACAAGCCCAACTCCGGCCAAGCTTAAGGCGCCAGCAACCGAACCGGTTAAGGTGAAGTCAACTGGTTTAGTATGTCCGTGGTGCGGCGCAAAATTCGAGAAGGAGTTGAAGTTCTGCGGAGAGTGCGGCAAGCCTATGAAAGCGGCTAAGGGATGAGGCGCGATAAGATCCGCCGGCATCCGCGGATTGGCAAGCATGCCGCACCGGCGCATTTCTTGAGTGCTCTCCTTCTGGTGGCTGGCATTCCCCTCTCGGCTGCGGTCACTGGAACCGTTGTCAACGGCACCACCGGCGCTCCCCAGGCTGCAGCCACGGTGACCCTTTACAAGTTCGGGCAGGGGGGAATGGAACCGGTCACGAACGTCAAGACGGACGCACAGGGCAACTTCACCATCAATGAGAGCCCGGGCGGCGCGGGGCCGGCTATGTTGCGCGTGGAAGTCGACAACGTCACTTACAACCGAATTATGCCGCCGGGTACGCCCACGACAGGCGTGACCGTGCAGGTATACAACGCCAGCCGGCAAGCCCAGGCGGTGAAGATCTCCAAGCACATGCTGCTATTCCAGCCATCACCCAGCGGCCCGATGACGGTGAACGAGACGTTCCTGGTGGAGAACTCCGGCAAGGCGACGTGGGTAGACCCTGTGAACGGCACTCTGCGCTTTTATCTGCCGGCCGCGGCGCAGGGTAAGGTGGAGGCGGCCGGCGCCGCGCCCGATGGCATGCCCGTGCCGGTTCCGACCGGCAAAACCGAAGCGCCGCAGGTCTATGCCGCCAAGTTCGAGATCAAGCCGGGCGAAACTCGCTTCGACCTCAACTACACCGTCCCCTATACCGCGGGCACGGCATACGCAGGGAAGATCCCTACTCAGGACGAAAATACCTACCTGGTCGCCCCGACTGGAGTGACCATGGAAGGCGCCGGGCTGCAGGATCTGGGCGAAGAACCGAAGACGCACGCCCACATCTTCGGGCTTGCCGCCACTGCGTATCGCATCAAGCTGAGCGGCGCGGCGGAGGCTTCCGCGGCTGCTGCTGATTCCTCTGCAGACGCGGAGCAATCGGATTCCGGGAGTTCGCGGATCGAGGTCATCCCGCCACGGGTGAATGCCAAGGCCGGTCTGATTGTCGGGCTCGCCCTGGCAATTCTCGGGCTCGGTTTTGTATTGCTGTACCGCGCGCAAGCGCCGGCCGCCAAGGAGAGCGATGAACGCGGTCGCGGTTGACGGCGTCTGGAAGTTCTACGGCGACTACCCCGCGTTGCGCGACATCCGGCTCGAGGCAGCGCCACGAGCGTGCCTGGCCCTGATCGGGCGCAATGGGGCGGGGAAGACCACGCTGCTGCGCATTCTCGCCGGGTTCTCCCGTCCCGGCCGCGGCGAGGTGCGTATCTGCGGCACAGCGCCGCGCGACACAGCCACGCGCCGCCGCGTCGGTTTCATCGGCCACGGGATCTCGGTCTATGACGAGCTGTCGGCAATCGAGAACCTGACCCTCTTCGGCCGGCTCTACGGCCTGAAGGATCCTAAAAAGGCGGCCAGTGAGTGGCTGGAGCGCACCGGGCTGGAGCGCGTCGCCGGCGGACTGGTGCGCGAGTTCTCGCGCGGGATGCGGCAGCGGCTGGCAGTGGCGCGCGCCTTTCTTCACGCTCCCTCCGTGTTGCTGCTCGATGAGCCTTTCACGGCGCTGGACGATCGTGCGATCGCGGTGCTGCAGCGTCTCCTCCGCGAGGCGCTGGCCGAAGGCAAGACGATCGTGATGTCGACCCACCAGCTGCGGGAAGCGCTCGAGCTGGCCACCCACGTCGCGCTGCTCAACCGGGGCTCGGTGGCTTTCTCCGGCGAGCGCACGGCGGAGATGGCCGCCGATCCCGGCTTCCTTTACGCGCGGTACGGCGAGGGCTGATGGACTTCTTCCGCCAGGTGATGGTCGTCGCAGTCAAGGATCTGCGCGCCGAGCTGCGCACGAAGGAGGCCATCAACGGCTCGCTGGCGTTCGCTCTGGTGATCCTGCTGCTGTTCGCCTTCGCCTTCGATCCCACCGGCGACACCACGCGCGAAATCTCGGGCGGTCTGCTGTGGATCGTCTTCGCGTTTGCCGGGACGCTGATCCTCAACCGCAGCTTCGCCCGCGAGCTGCCCAACGACTGTCTGGATGCGCTGATCGCCGCACCCATTTCCGGCGCCGCGCTGTTTCTTGGCAAAGCCATCGCCAACTACGTTTTATTGCTTGCCGTGGAACTGGTGTCGCTGCCCGTCTTTGGCATCTTTTATAACGTGCGGTGGTCCCAGCAGTTCCCGGAACTGATGCTGGTGCTGCTACTAGGCACCTGGGCTCTCACCGTGCTCGGCACCATGACCAGCGCGCTCACCGTCAACATCCGTCTGCGCGAAGTGATGCTGCCCATGCTGACCTATCCGGTGTTGGTTCCTGCGCTGATGGGCGCGATGCAGTTGACCATGACGCTGATCGCCGGCGCCCCCATCAACGCCGAAAACGTGATGTGGCTCAAGATGCTGGTTGGCTTCGATTTGATCTATACGGCAGTATCATTGGTTCTGGTGGAAACGGTTTTGGTAGGTTGAACTGAGGCAGGGCGGACGATCGGTTTTGGCGTCTGCCGGCGCATCGCGGTCTAGCGCAGCATGACAGACCACGAAAAGCGATGGTCTGTCCTTACCGGTCTGAGGAGCAGCTTGATATGAACGAGAAATCCGGCTGGGGAAATTACGTTCTTTACCTCATGGGCATCGGGGCGATCGCCATCCTGGTGCGGGACATCAACGTGATCGCCCGGCTGCCGAACGAAGCGCAGCAAGGAGCGATTTTCAAAATCATCTTCTTTCACGTGCCGGTTGCTTTTGTCGCGATGACCGCGGCCGCAGTGGCGCTGGTGGCGAGCGTGCTTTTTCTCGTCACGCGGAATTTTCGGTATGACGCGCTGGCGGTCGCAGTCACCGAGGTAGGTCTTGCGTTTTTGGCCGCGAACCTGGTGACCGGATCCATCTGGGGACACGTGATCTGGGGCCAGTGGTGGGCCTGGGACGCGCGGCTGACCTCCGCGCTGGTGTGCTGGATTCTATACGCCGCTTACCTGATGCTCCGGCACGCCGTGGAAGAGCCAACCCAACGAGCCACCTTCGCCGCCGTCTGGTCCATCTTCTCCTTCATCGACGTGCCGATCGTGATCTTCTCCATCAAGTGGTGGCGCACCCAGCACCCGCAGCCGGTTTTCTGGGGCGGCGGCAGTTTTCCGCACGAGTGGCTCATCGTCTGGCTCTGGAATATACTTGCCATGATGCTGCTTGGCGCCGTGATGACCGTGGTCCGGGTGCGGCAGGAAGATACGCAGCGCGAGCTCGATTCGCTGCGCCGCACCGCGCACGCCATGTGAGGAACCCATGCACGTACCGTCCATGTCCATACTCTTCGCACAGATGACCAGCCCGGACGATGTTGTCCGCGAGGCGGCGCGGTTGCAGCACAACTACGAGTTTCTGAGCTACGGCCTCACCGTCGCCTGGGTCATCCTCGTCATTTACGTGCTGATGATGGTGAGCCGTGAGCGCAAACTGAAGCGTGAGATGGCGAGTCTGAAGGCCATGCTCGAAGACCGCCAGAAGCCATGACCCGGCGCGGACCTGTGGACCGGGTTGGTAAGCCGCGCGGGCAGCAGCGTGCGCCTCGTCAACCGGCTCAGCCGGGCACTGCCGGCGTCGGGCCAAGCGACGGCGCGGTGACTTTCGAAGCGGTCCGCAAGATCGCGCGCACCCTGCCAGACGCCGAAGAGAGCACTTCGTATGGCACCCCCGCGTTCAAAGTTGGCGGCGAGTTGTTCGTGCGGCTGCACCAGGACGGCAGCTCGTTTGTCATTCGAACGGATTTTGAGCAGCGCGAGGAGTTGATGGCGGCCGATCCGGACACGTATTACATCACAGATCATTACCTCAACTACCCCTGGATTCTGGCGCGCATGTCGCGCGTTGCCCCCGATGCGCTACGCGACCTTCTTGGCGGGGCGTGGCGGCTGGCCGCCGCGGAGAAGCGACGAAAATCCAGGCCACAAAGGCGTTCAAGTCCCAAAGACAAAAGGAAGTGAGGGGATGCGGCTGCTTGCGCCGGTGGCGGCGACCGGCCGTATGTAACGCAACTTTCCCAGGGATGGCCCTTCGGAGCTGTTAACCAAATTCAACTTGATCCAGCCAATGTATTCCACCATCCTTACAGTGGGTCAGGTGGACGCGGTATTAGGAACTTACCCGGGTGGGGATCATTGGCTCGTCCCAGTGTTCGGGCTGTCGCGTTCCGCGTCGACTTCGACTCATTGTTTGCGCTAGAGAACTCGCTCCGTTGGCGGGCGCGTCTGGATCAGGCCGCACGGCCGCGTCCGCCATTCCGATCCGGCTTGAGGCTCTTGCGCTAGTCGCTGCCGACTCGTTCCCGTCACCGTTTCTCTGCTGTTCCAACCTTGACCAGATGGCTGTGATGCCGGCTGTAGGTGAAATAGATCGCCAACCCGATCGCCAGCCAGATCACCAGCCGGTACCAGGTGAGGACATCGAGCGAAACCATCATCGCCATGCACACCAGCACCGCAAGAATCGGCACCACGGGCACTAGCGGCGTGCGGTACGGCCGCGGCAGGTCCGGATTGGTGCGCCGCATCACAACCACGGCGATCGACACAATCACGAACGCCAACAGCGTGCCGATGCTGGTCATGTTTCCCAGCTTCTCAATCGGCGTGAAACCCGAGAAGATGCTCACGAACACCATGAAGATCAGGTTGCAGCGCCATGGCGTCCGCCACTTGGGGTGGATATCGGAGAAGACGCGCGGCAACAGGCCGTCGCGGGACATCGAGTAGAACACGCGCGACTGCCCGAGCAGCATCACCAGAATCACGGAGCTGTATCCGGCGATGATGCCGACGTTGATGGCGATCTGCAGCCAGGCGTACGGGAAATGCTTGATCACAGTCTCCACCGGCGCTGCGTCGCCGCGAAACGTGTGGTAGTCCACCATGCCGGTGAGCACATGCGCGAACAACACATAAAGGATGGTGCAGACGATCAGCGACCCGATGATGCCGATGGGCATGTCGCGCTTCGGCTTCTTGGCCTCCTGCGCCGCCGTCGACACGGCGTCGAAGCCGATGTACGCGAAGAAAATCACCGCCGCCGCGCGCATGATCCCGCTGATGCCGAACTCGCCGAACTTGCCCGTGTTGGGCGGAATGAACGGCGTGTAATTCTCCGGCTTGATGTACGAAAAGCCGATCGCGATCACGATGATCACGATGGTGACCTTGATGATGACAATGATCGCGTTCACTCGAGCCGATTCGGAAATGCCCTTCATGAGGAGGGCGGAAATTGCGATGATGATGAAGACAGCCGGCAGATTGATGAGCCCGGCCGGCATGTCCCACGGGCAGTGAACCAGGTTCGAAGGCAGGTCGATGCTGAACCTGTGCAGCAGTCGCACCACATAGGCCGACCAGCTCACCGAGACCGTGGCCGCACCCACTGCGTACTCGAGCACCAGGTCCCAGCCGATGATCCACGCTAGCAGTTCGCCCATGGTGGCGTAGGCGTAGGTGTACGCGCTGCCGGCGATAGGAATCATGGTGGAGAATTCGCTATAGCACATGCCGGCGAAAGCGCAGCCGGTAGCGGCGACTACGAAGGAGAGCACGACTGCCGGACCCGCGTAGTTCGCTGCGGCGATGCCGGTCAGCGAGAACAGTCCCGCGCCGATGATGGCGCCGATGCCCAGCGCGACCAGGTTGACCGGGCCCAGAGTGCGCTTCAAATGATGGGCGCTATCCTCGGATTCGGTCAGAATTCGCTCCACCGACTTCGTTCGAAACAGGCTCATAGGTTCGCTTCCTTTACCAAAAAGGCTGAGTATACAGTGCCGTGCGGCCCTGGCGCTAGTCGGGCACGCCCTCGCGGGCGATCTCGCTCCATTCCTCGACCCTTTGCCGCAGGCCGGCGAGGGCTGCAGGCTCCGGCAGCAAGTCGGCGATCACGGCAACTGAATCGGCGCCGGCAGCGAAGACGGCGCGCGCGTTTTCGCGGGTAATGCCGCCGATCGCCACCAGCGACTTGTCGATCAGCGTCCGGCACCGCCGCAGCTCGTCGAGGCCGACCACGGGATCGGGATTCGGCTTGGAATGCGTGCCGAAGATCGGGCCGAGCGCGACGTAGTCGACCGGCTCCGCCGCGGCATCGCGCAACTGCGGCGCATCGTGGCTGGAGTAACCGATCCATGGAGCATCGCCCAGCAGGGCGCGGGCGTCGGCCGGTGCCAGATCGTCTTGCCCCACGTGCAGCCCGGCGCCGAGCAGTTTGGCGATATCGGCGCGATCGTTGACGATCAGGGTGGCTCCCGCCTGGCGGCAGAGCGACGCCACCTGCAGCGCGGCCTGGTAGATGGCCGGGCTCCATGTACCTTTATGCCGGATCTGGAGTACCCGCGCGCCGCCTTCGAGCATGGCTGCGGCCGATTCCGCTAATCCCAGCCCGCGCCTCTCCAGCGCTCCGGTATCGAGAATCGGATAGAGCCGCGGCAGTTTCTGCAAAATGAAAACCGTTTGAGGAATTATACCAGCCAGGTAGGACGGACGATTAGCTTCTGCCGGTTGTCAAGTGTTGCGCTGTGCGGAAGTGTGACAGGCCACGAAAGGCGATGGCCTGTCCTACCCGGCCGCGGCGAGAACTTCACCGGGCAGGGGCATGCCGCGCCGCGCGAAGCGAATCACCCCGTCGGGACCGATCAGATAGACGGTGCGTTTCACGATGATGCCGTTGGCGTTGTAGAGCGAGGCGACTTTGCGTCCCTCATCCACCAGCAGCGGAAACGGCAGCTCATACTTGCTGCGGAAACCGGTATGGCTGCGGGCGCTTTGCGGATTTACGCCGAAGACCTCCACGCCGCGGGCGCGAGCGCTCTCCCAGGAGTCGCGCAACTGGCAGAGCTGCTTCGTGCAGCCGGGAGTGTCGTCCCCTGGATAGAAGACGAGGACGACATTCTTGCCGCGCAACGCGGAAAGCCGGATTTCGTTGCCAGAATCGTCCGGGAGCGTGAAATCGGGGGCGATCGAGCCTTCCGTCAGCGGATCGGAGAAAAATCGTTCGAACATGAAAGCCCCCGGATGCCAGTTTAACGGAACCAATCGCGCTACGAGTTCACT
>CAZZHN010000174.1:0-9796 GCA_964654065.1 uncultured Solibacteraceae bacterium | reverse complement strand
AGGGCGTGGAAGGGCTTTGCCATTTTTCCGAAGTGCCGGGTTACGCCGGGAAGCGCGCCGCCGAGCCGCCGCTGGCGGTCGGTCAGGAACTTGATTTTAAGATCGTCAAGATGAGCGAACCCGAGAAGAAAATCGGCCTCAGTTTACGGGCCGCGGCGGATGACGAAGAGAAGACCCGCTTGGTAGACTATCAACGCCACGCTGCGGCGGCGACCACTACCATCGAGGAGGCGATGAGCCTCAAGGACCCGGAAGCTAAGTGAACCGACCCGAAGTAAACTTGCAAATGGACTGGAATCACGAGATACTGCGGTTTCGCAAACGATTGAGATCCTGGAGAACGGGATGACGAAAGCCGATTTAATTGAAGAAGTCTCCCGCGTCGTGGAAATGACGCGTAAGGAGTCCGAGGTCATCGTAGAGGCCATTTTCGACAGCATTGTGCGCTCGCTGCGCACAGGCGACAAGATTGAGATTCGCGGCTTCGGCAGCTTTCGCACCCGCCAACGGCAGCCGCGCATCGGCCGCAATCCGAAAACCGGCGCGCGCGTCGAAGTGCCGGCCAAGAAAATCCCCTACTTCAAGCCGAGCAAGGAGTTGAAGGACGTCGTCAACGTTTCTGCCGCTCCTGCCGCGCCCACCGAGGGCGCCGGCCCCGCGCCGGAGCAGGTGCACAACCCGTAGGCCCGCCCGGCCGCACACCAATGGACTATCTGTGGACTCCCTGGCGCTACCACTACATCACGGGCGCGCCGGCGGAGCCGGGTGAGTGCGTCTTCTGCCGCGCCGCCGTGGCGGAGAGCCGCGTAGCTTTGGTGGTCCACCGCGCAGCCCACAACTTCGTCATCCTCAACCGCTTCCCCTACACCAGCGGCCACGTCCTGGTGGTTCCCTTCGCCCACGTCGCGACCATCGAAGACTTGTCCGAGCCGGCCCTGGCCGAAATGATGGCACTGACGCGCGACTCGGTCAGACACTTGCGCACCGTCTATCGCCCCGATGGATTGAACCTGGGAATGAATCTCGGCCACAGCGCCGGGGCCGGCATCGCCGATCATGCCCACATGCACGTGATGCCGCGCTGGACGGGCGATACCGGCTTCATCACTACTACCGGCGAAACCCGCGTGGTTCCCGAGACGCTCGAAACCACCTGGGAAAAACTGACCGCTGCCTTCGCGGCGGGTTAGCGCGTGGGAGAACTCGCTTGAGCCAGACCGAATCGACGCTGGCCGGACGCCCAGAATACCAGTGGGCCTGGATGGCGCTGGCCGCGGCGGGCATCCTGGTGCGCGTCTGGCTGTGGTGGATTTCGGTCGGATCCAATGACGTCTTCGCCGCCCAACTGCACGCCCAGCGCATCCTCGCCTTCGGCATGGCGCACTCGTATCAGATCCGCGCTGCGCAGCACTACAACCATCCACCCTTGATGGGGCTCCTCATGGTCAAATTCTGGCTGTGGTCAGGCGGCGACCTAATGACTTTCGCTCGCTTATCCAAGCTGCCCGGACTGGCCGGCGAAGCCTTGTCTCTGTGGTGCCTGTGGCGTTTCGCCGGCCTGCGAACCTTCGCCATCTATGCCTGCCTGCCGGCCGCAATCCTGGTTTCCAGCTTCCACGGCAATACGGACTGCCTGTATGCCGCCTTCGTTCTGGTCGCAGCCGTGGCATTCGATCGGAAGCAGTATTTTCTTTCCGGCACGCTGTGGGCCGCGGCGCTGAACGTGAAGCTCATCCCTCTGGTGCTGCTGCCCCTGGTCTTGATCGGCGCTCCGGACCGCAAAGCCCTGAAGGCGCTCGTGGCCGGCCTCGCTTTGGGGATCGTGCCCTTCCTGCCGACCCTGTTGCAGGTTCCCGCGGACATGTGGCGGAGCATGCTTGCCTACAACTCCATCGCCGAGAACTGGGGTCTGCTGGCCATCCTCAACCCCGGCGTGGGAATCGCCAATCTCGCCGGAGTGTTCGTTCCGGTGCGCGACTGGTACATCGCCAACGGGCGCTATGTGATCCTGCTCGCGATTACGGGCGTGGCTCTGCTGTCGCGGTTCCGCCGGCGCATGCCGATGACCGAGCAGGCCGCCATTGGCGGCGCCCTCTTCCTGGTCCTTGCCCCCGGATTCGGGCTGCAGTACGTCGTTCTAGTGGCGCCCGTGCTATGCCTGGCGGACCTGGCGGCTGGCGTCCGATGGGGCTGGCTATCGGGCCTCTTCCTCGGGCTGGTCTATTGGAGCTTCATGATCTGGTGGGCGACTCTCCGTTCGCTGCACACGACCCTGTTTCCAGGTCCCGCCGCCGGCGTGGGATTGCTCGCCTGGGCCGTGCTGGTGCATTTTTGCGCCGTCCATCTCTGGAGCGCATGGAAACTAGGGAAACCCGCACCGCCGGAACTAACCGCTCCCTAACGGTCGCAGCTCTGAGGGCCCAACGGAGCGGTTGGCGCCACCGCGGCTGAGCGACCTCTACCCTGCGCGGTGCGTCCTCTACTGCTTCTTCGTGTCGTCGAACGTGATGGTGGACTCGCCGGCGTACTTGTGATAGTTGCGGAAGTCGATCGTGTTGCGCTGGCAGGAATCGGAGCCGCGCTGGCAGGTCAGGTTCTCCGAGTGAACCGGCAGCAGGTATTTTCGCGCGTCGCCCATCTGCACGTACTGGTAATCGGTAGCGGATTCCACGTGATCGGCCGGAAAATCCGAAGGAAATCCGAACGCCTGCTCCTCGATACGCAGCACGCGCGCGGTTTGTGGGTCGATCCACACCGATCCTTTGTAAGCCGGCATGTAGTGCTGCGACGAGATGCCGACGGACCAGTGGGAATGCGCGTGGTCCACTGTGTATTCGTAGACGCGCGCGTCAACACCGGCGATGCGTTCTGTCCGGCGATAGTGGAACTGGGCGTCGGTGGCCGGCGAGAACAGGTCCACCAGGAGGGTGCCGAATTCGCCGGTAGACCATGCACCGTCAGTGTCCTTAAAGCTGTCGCGCGGCTTGCCGTTCACCGCGATGTTGCGGTAATCTTCCTTGCCGTTTTCGTAAACCACGACGGCCGAGACCAGGTCGATGGAGTGCCAGTTGGCCGGCTTGGTGTCGCTGACGTAACGGGCGATCTGCTCCTTGCAGAGGTAATTCGGCAGGCCCTCGGTGAAATCGAATGCGGCTCCCGCGGCCCTGCGCACCAGGTCGTCGCCGCGCTGGGGCCGGACCTCGGGAAGAGGCGCGTCGTCTGCCTCGCGGTAGACCGGTGCCGGAGGCGCCTCGGCCGCCGCAGCCGTCTCGGTCCGCGGCGCGGGGCTCGCGGGCGCACCGGATACCGGGGCATTGCCCGCCGTTTCCGCAGGCGCTGCCGGCTGCGGCGGGGGCTCGGCAGCATGCTCGCGCGCCGCGTCGGCGGGTTTGCCGCGGTGTAGCGTGGGCGGGCCTGGATCGTCCGCATCCGCCTTGGCGGGTGGCGGCGCCATCTGGGTAGCGGGTGCCGCCGCCGCGGTGGCCGGAGCGGCATCCTTGGGATTGTCCTTCCAGGTGTCGACTACGCCGCTGTCCTTGCTTTTCGATGCTGTCGTCTGGGCCCCCGCGGGTTTCTCCCAATAGACATTCACCGCGATCATGTAGCCCTTCTCATCCTCCGGTCCTTCCACAGACAGCTGGTCGCCGGGGGCGAAGTGCGGATTTTTGACTTCCTCCCCATTCTTGAAGAACTTGGTCTTATCGTTGCGCTTGAAATCCACCAGGCGGTCATCGTCGAGCGCGATGGTGATGGTCTTGCTGTCCATCTCCTGCAGCTTGCCGCGGAAGCTGGGCATGGGCTCGCCCTTGGTGGAGGTCTTGGGATTCGACCGGCCGCGGCCGAGCGGAATGCTGGGACCGCCGCCGGGGTAGCCTCCGCCGGGATAACCCCCGGGCGGGTAGCTCCCGGGAGGATAACCTCCGGGCGGGTAGGTTTGCGCCCAGGCGGCGCCTGCCGCCAGCATCCAGATGAAGAATAGACCGCCAACCGCGTGCGGCAAGGCACTGCCGGCCGGAGACACACTTCGGGCAGGCTCGAGCTGTTCCATCACCAGATGAGATGCGTCGCGGCTGGCCAAGGTTACGGGCAGTTCCGACGCGTAAACGGCCGGAATACCAAACCAGAGCCCGCCTCGGCTACAGTGGAGGGGAGAGATGCTGTGATCCCCCGCCGGTTATTGGTTTTCGATACCGACCCCGCCCTCCACGAGCTTCTGGCCAATGTCCTGCAGCGAGACGGGCGGGCGATCCAGGATGCCTACGACCGGCGCGAGGCGCTCGAGGTGCTGCGCCATACCGATTGCGACCTGGTCCTGGCCGGCCAGGGCCGCAACGGCGACGAGGGCTTGAAGCTGCTGCGCCGCATGCGCACCATCCGGCCGGAAGCCAAGGTGATCCTGGCCGGCAACCCCGATCCCAAGGGGATCCTGACCGCCATCCGCGAACGCGCCTACGCCTATTTTCATAAGCCTATCGCCGCCGGCCCGCTGGCCGACATGGTGCAGCTGGC
Source organism: uncultured Solibacteraceae bacterium (assembly GCA_964654065.1). Taxonomy (GTDB): domain Bacteria; phylum Acidobacteriota; class Terriglobia; order Bryobacterales; family Bryobacteraceae; genus Bog-375. The sequence continues at coordinate 5,287 of CAZZHN010000174.1, read as the reverse complement.
GCTTGACGGCACGGCCTGGCGCGATGACATCCGGGTGACGTCGGCCCGCCCCAACTGGATCACCCTCGACGTCCGCTGCAAGCTCGAAGCCGCCGAGCGCACCACGCAATTCATCCGCGAATTGCTGGCGGACCTGGAGCCGCAGCAGGCCGAAGACATCGCCGCCGCGTTCCGCGAGCTTTTGATCAATGGAATCGAGCATGGCGGGAAGTCCGATGCCGGCAAGCGGGTCCGCGCCTCTCTATTGCGCACGTCGCGCGCGGTGATGACCTACGTTGCGGATCCGGGCAAGGGCTTCTCGCTGGACACCTTGCCGCACGCCGCCATCTCCAACCCCGATGACTCGCCCACCAAACACATCGAATACCGCGAAGAGCAGGGCCAGCGCCCCGGCGGCTTCGGCATCCTGATGTCCCGCCACCTGGTCGATGAACTGCTCTACAACGAGCGCGGCAACGCCGTGATGGCGGTCAAGTATTTGAAGTAGGGTGGGCAAGCTTTAGCTTGCCATCTTCGCCTGTTCCCTTTCACCTTGCTTCCAACCCGTACCCTTCCCACCTTGCTACCACGGCACTGGCGAGACAGTTGCCCAGCACGTTGATCGAAGTTCGCGCCATGTCGAGGAGGGCGTCCACTCCCAGCAGCACAGCCACGCCTTCCATCGGCAGGTGAAATGTTGCGAGGGTTCCTGTGAGGATCACGATGGCCGCGCGGGGCACGCCAGCCACGCCTTTGCTGGTCAGCATCAGGGTCAGCAGGATCATCAGTTGCTGGCTGAACGAGAGGTGGACACCAGCTCCCTGCGCGACGAAGATCGCGGCCATCGAGAGGTAGAGCGTGCTGCCGTCCAGGTTGAAGCTGTAGCCGGTGGGGAGCACGAACCCGACTATGTGCTTGGGAACGCCGAACTCTTCCATGTTCTCAAGCGCCAGCGGCAGCGCGGCCTCGCTCGATGCTGTCGAGAAGGCAATCAGAAATGGCTGCCGCACGGCGCGATAAAAACGGCCAGGCGGGACGCGAAAGAGCAACATCACCGGCACCAGCACCAGCAACACGAACAGCGCCGCCGTGACGTACACGGTGCCAATCAGTTTCCCCAAGCCAAAGAGCACTCCCAGTCCTTTGGATCCCACCGTAACCGCGATCGCTGCGCCCACTCCGAACGGCGCCAGGTACATTACGTACTTCGTGTAGCGGAACATCACCTCCGACAGCGACCCGCAGAATTCCACCACCGGCCGCGACTTCGCGCCGATGGCCGAACAGGCAGCGCCGAACACGAACGCGAAAACCACAACCTGCAGCACGTCATTGCGCGCCATGGCGTCGATGATGCTGGCGGGGAAAACATGCTCCAGAATGCTGCCCAGGGTGGCTGGCGCCTGCGCCGGGCCCTGGTCCGCAATGCCCGCCGCCATTGGCACACCCTCGCCCGGCCGCGCCAGGTTCACCGCCGCCAGCCCCAGGAACAAGGCCAGCGTGGTGACAACTTCAAAATAGACGATAGCCTTGACGCCGACGCGCCCCATCCGCTTCAAATCGCCCGCGCCGGCGATTCCCGCCACTAGTGTCGCGAAAATCAGCGGCGCGATAATGGAGCGAATCAGCCGCAGAAACACGTTACTGACCGGCGCCAGTTGCCGCGCGAACGAGGGAGCCAGCGCCCCAACTGTGACGCCCGCCGCCATCCCAATGAAGATCCACGCCGTCAGCGACGGCCTCTTCATCGCTTGCCCCAGTCCAGCTTCTGCCGCAGCACGTCGAAGAACATCGCATGGGGCGGCCGGATCAAATGCAGCGCATAGTTCGAGCTCCGGCACACAATGGCGTCGCCATCGAGGATGGTGCCGCCCACCTGGCCGTCGATTGTCAGGTAGGTGGATTCATTCGGATTGTGCGTCAGGATGCGAATCACGCTGGTTTCCGGCACCAGCACCGGGCGGTTGGTGAGGGTGTGGGGGCAGATGGGCGTCAGGCAAATCGCCGGCACCGCCGGGAAAATCACCGGCCCCCCCGCGGAGAGCGAGTAAGCCGTCGACCCGGTTGGAGTGGAGATGATCAGCCCATCGGCCTTGTACGCGCAAACGAACTGCTGGTCCACCCAGGCTTCCAGGTCGATCATGCGCGCGATAGCCACCTTGGTCAGTACGGCGTCATTCAGGGCCTGGTAAGACGCCACCACTTCCTCGCCCCGCATCACTTCCGTGGATAGCAGCTTGCGCTTGGCGATGCGGTGTTCGCCGCGAAAGGCGCGCTCCAGCTCCGGGTAAATCTCCCCCACCGTGATGGCGGTCAGAAAGCCCAGCCCGCCCAGGTTGACGGCAAACAGCGGGATTTCCAGTTTCCCGATCGCGCGTGCGGCGGAAAGCAGCGTGCCGTCGCCTCCCAGCACGATCACCAGGTCGCAGCCCGGCGGGACCTCGCTGCGCGGTATGCCCTGCGCCGCCGGCGCGTAGGCCGCTGTTTCCAGGTCGCACCGCACCGCGATGCCGCGCTCCTTCAGCCAGCTGAGCAGCCGAGGCACAACGGCGCTGGCTTCCTCCGAGTGCGGCTTGGAACAAATGCCGACAGTGCTAATGGTGGGCATAGAGCAGGAATTCCTTGTTCCCTTCGGCGCCGAGGATGGGGCTTTCGATCAAGTCGGTCCGGAAGCCGAGGTCCGCCGCGGCCCTTTCGACCCGCTGGCAAGCCGCCTGGTGAACTTCTGGCCGCCGCACAATGCCGCCTTTGCCCACCTGGCCCTTGCCCGCTTCAAATTGCGGTTTGACCAGTATAACCATTAGCCCGTCCGGCTGTAGCAGCGGCGCGACTGCCGGCAAAATCAGCGTGGCCGAGATGAAGCTCACGTCGCAGGTGGCCAGATCGGCGGGCTCACCGATCTCCTCGGCGGTCAGACGGCGCGCATTGACACCTTCGTGCACCACTACCCGCGCTTCGGTGCGCAATTTCCAGTCGAGATGTCCGGCGCCCACGTCTACCGCGTGCACACGCGCCGCGCCCGCCTGCAGCAGCACATCGGTGAAGCCGCCGGTAGAGGAGCCGATGTCGAGGCAAACCTTGCCCGCCACATCGATGTTCCAATGCCGCAGCGCTTCCGCGAGTTTCAACCCGCCACGGCTCACGTAGGGTGGCCGCGCCAGCACTGCGAGCACCGCATCCGAGGCCACCGCCTGGCCGGGCTTGGCCGCCTTCTGCCCGTCCACCAGGACTTCGCCGGCCATGATCAGGGCCTGCGCTTTCTCACGCGTCTCCGCCAGACCGCGTTCCACCAGCAGCCGGTCCAGCCGGGTCTTCATGATTTGCGGTGGACAATCAGTTCGGCCAGCTCGTGCAGCCGCGCCGCACGCGGCCCGAGAGGCTCCAGCACCTGGTGGGCGCGAGCGCACTCCGCTTCGGCCATGCTCCGGGACGCCTCCAGACCGTAGACCGCGGGAAACGTGATCTTGTGCTGCGCGGCGTCCTTGCCGGCCGTCTTGCCGAGCGCTTCGGAGGATTCCTCCACGTCCAGTATGTCGTCGACAATCTGGAACGCCAGGCCGATGTGCTCGCCGTAGCAGGAGAGCGCGGAGTATTGCCCATCGCTTGCGCCGGCGTAAATGGCGCCCATGCGAAGACTGGCCCGCAACAGCGCGCCGGTCTTGGCGCGGTGAATGGATTCCAGCAGCGCCGCGTCCGGCGGCTTCCCCTCCCCTTCCAGATCCGCTACCTGGCCGCCAATCATGCCGCCGACCGTGCCGGACGCCGTGGCCAGCTCCGCCATCAGACGCACCTTACGTTCCGCCGGCGCGGGTAGCTCGGCCAGCACCTGAAACGCCAGTGTCAGCAGCGCGTCGCCCGCCAGAATCGCCATCGCGTCGCCGAATACCTTGTGATTGGTCAGCTTGCCGCGCCGGTAGTCATCGTTGTCGAGCGCCGGCAAATCGTCGTGAATCAGCGAATACGTATGGATCAGCTCGAGCGCGCAGGCCGCCGTAACCGCGCCCTCCATTTCGTCCGCCACCGTGCGTGCCGCTTCCAGGCACAGCACGGGACGGATCCGCTTGCCTCCCGCGAACAGGCTGTAACGCATGGCGCGGTGAATGGTCTCTGGGGGCGTCGTCACAGGCGGCGCCAGCCGGTCCAGTTCGGCATCCACCAGCCGCTGCTGCGCGGCGAGGTATTCGCGCAGGTTCATGCCTTTTCCGCTTCCTCCGGACGGAATGGCTCCGCGGCGATTTTGCCGTCCTTGCGAATCAGCATCTCCACTCGCGTTTCGGCCGCTTCGAGCTGTTTCCGGCAGGCGTCGGAGAGGCTCACGCCGCGCTCAAACAATTCGAGCGAGCGCTCCAGCGGCAGGTCGCCCGCTTCCAGTTCCTTCACCACCTTCTCCAACTCGTCCAGGGAGGCCTCAAAAGATGCGACCGGCTGCGCCCCGCTGTTTTCCGCCATAGGTAGATTCTAGCAAGCGGCCCAGCGGCCGGACCCATATTGCCGCACGGTCCATCCTGATCCGCCCGTAGGGGCCGGGCATGCCCGGCCCGCGCCGGTGTGGTTGCGGCGCGGCTCGCCCGGAGCTTCGCGCGGCGCTCGCGAGTCACGCAAATGTCACCTTCGCGCCCGCGGTCCAGCGCGGCCTCATCTGGTAATGTAGTTCCAATGCCCGCCGAGAACCCTTTCCAGGATCCGTTACGTTTCGAACGGCGCATCCCGCCGTGCGCCGTAGTGATATTCGGCGCCAACGGCGATTTGACCAAGCGCAAGTTGCTGCCGGCCCTTTACCGGCTGGCGTATGACCGGCGCCTGTCGCCGGGATTTGCCATCGTGGGTACCTCGCGCACGCCGCTGACCGACGACCAGTTTCGCGACAAGATGAAAGAGGCGGTCACGTCTTTTTCCGAAGACACCCAGCTGGATGAAGACGTCTGGAAGACCTTTGCCGAGGGCCTTCACTATGTAGCGGGAGACCTCGGCGACGTGGGCCTCTTCCAGCGCATCGGCGAAAAGCTGGCCCACCTGGATGAAGCTCACCAGACCGGCGGCAACGTCCTGTTTTACCTCTCCACCCAGCCCAGCCAATACGCCCTGGCGGCGCAGGGCATCGGAGCCGCCGGCTTGCAGCACGGCGCCGGCTGGCGCAGGCTGGTCGTCGAAAAACCCTTCGGCCATGATCTGGCCAGCGCCCGCGAGCTTAGCGATCACCTGCACGAGGTCTTCACCGAATCCGACGTCTACCGCATCGATCATTACCTGGGTAAGGAGACGGTGCAGAACATCCTGGCATTCCGCTTCGGCAACGGCATCTTCGAGC